>DATFQY010000014.1:0-24617 GCA_035263845.1 Thermoanaerobaculia bacterium
GACGTCGCGTTCTGCCGGCACCTGATCGAGAAGGTCGGCGTCGCGGCGATCCCTCCGTCGGCGTTCTACGAGAACACCCGTTTCGGGAAGTCGTACGTGCGCTTCGCGTTCTGCAAGAAGGAGGAGACCCTGCGAGAAGCAGTCCGGCGGCTAGCCGCCCTTCGCCGTTATTCGGGCTCCGGTTCTCGTGCCGTAGGGGAGGGGCTTGCCCCTCCCGCCCGGTCGGGCCCCGACGAGAGGCCATGAGAGTCGCGCTTCTTCAGACGGACATCGCTTGGGAAGACGTCGCGGAGAACCACCGGCGAGCTGAGAAACTGCTCGCCGAGGCGGAGGCTGGAGGCGCCCGGCTCGCCATCCTTCCCGAGATGTTCTCGACCGGGTTCTCCATGGACTCGCGGCGCATCGCGCAGCCGCCGGGCGGGGAGTCGGAGACGTTCCTGCGCGAGCAGGCGGCAAAGCGCAACCTCTGGGTCCTGGCGAGCATCCCGGAGCGCGGCGAGCCCTCGCCCCGCAACATGGCCCTCCTCGTCTCGCCGCCGGGCTCCGTGACGCGCTACGCCAAGATCCATCCGTTCTCCTTCGCCGGCGAGCACGAGCACTACACGGGAGGCGACCGCGTCGTGACGGCGCAGGTCGAAGATCTCCGCGTCACGCCGTTCGTCTGCTACGACCTGCGCTTCCCCGAGCCGTTCCGCGCGGCCGCGCCCGACACGGACCTCTTCGTCGTCGTCGCGAACTGGCCGGACGAGCGCCGGGAGCACTGGCGCACGCTCCTGCGCGCCCGGGCGATCGAGAACCAGGCGTTCGTCGCGGGAGTCAACCGCGTCGGCGACGGCGGACGTCTCCACTATGCCGGAGACTCCGCGGGCGTCTCGCCCTTGGGCGAAACCCTCGTCGAAGGAGACGACCGCCAGCGGGTGGTCTTCTTCGAGGCGGACCCGGCGGCGGTCACGAAGCTGCGTGCCCGGTTCCCGGCGCTCAAGGACCGCAGGCCCGAGGCCTACGGACCCCAGATCCGCTGACGGCGCAGGCTCAGCGCGCGGCGGCCGCCGCCAGCGACTTCAACGCTTCGACTCCGCCGGAGATGGTGTCTTCGGGGACGGAGAAGGAGAAACGAACGTGGGACTCGCCCTCCGGCCCGAAGACTAGGCCGGGCACCGTGGCGACCCGGACGGTGTCCAGCAGCGCTCGCGCGGCGGCCGCGGATTCCCTGCCGAGCTGCGGCGGGACCTTCGGGAAGAGGTAGAGCGCCGCTTTCGGCCTGTCGATCTCGAAGCCGGCCGACCGGAGGCCTCCGACGAGCGCGTCGCGCCGCCGGCGGTAGCCCGCACGGGCCTCCTCCAAAAAGCCGTCGGGCATCCGCAGGGCCTCGAGCATCGCCCACTGGGTCGGCGTCGAAACCCCGTTGATCGAGTAGAGGACGATCGTCTGCATCGGCAGCCGCCACCGCTTCGGGACGAGCACGTACCCCGCGCGCCATCCCGTCATCGAGTACGTCTTCGACAGCGTGAAGACCGAGATCGTCCGCTCGTGCATCCCGGGGAAGGAGGCGGGGGAGACGTGACCCTCCCCTTCGTAGATCAGGTCCTCGTACGCCTCGTCGGAGATCATGGCGATTCCGGCTTCCCGCACGAAGGCGGCGACTTCCTCGACCTCGGCTCTCGTGAAGACCTCCCCCGTCGGGTTGACGGGCGAGTTCCAGTAGAGGAGCTTGGTCCGGTCCGTCTTCGCCCGCGCGAGAGCCTTTGTCAGGCCTTCCCGCCGGGCGGCGTCGGTTCCCACGAGAAGGGGCCGAGCGCCGTGGTACGCGAGGACATCCGCGATCGGCGTCCAGTACGGCGAGAACATCAGGACGTCGTCTCCCGGATCGAGAAGCGTCGCGAACGCGCAGAAGAGGCCGTTCATCCCCCCGTTGACCACGATCGGGCTCTCGTCGTCGGCCGGGATCCCGTTCTTGCTGCGAACCTTCTCGAGGATCGCGCGGCGGAGCTCCGGCACTCCCGACGACGGCGCGTAGCGCGTTTCGTTCCTGGCGAGCGCGGCCGTCATCGCCTGCTTGATCGGCTCGGGAGTCGGCATGTACGGCTCGCCCCCCTCGAAGCGCCAGACCTTGTGGCCGGCAGAGAGGAGCTCGAGCACGCGGTTGCGAACCTTGACGATCTCCGAGAATCCGACCGAGTCGAAACGCCGGGCAGCGCGGGGAAACGAAGGGTCCGAGGTCAGAGGACTCTCCTCCGGCCCGGCCCCATCAGGAAGTACAGGATCATTCCGAGAACCGGAAGCAGGATGATCAGCAGCGCCCAGAGGATCTTGGTTCCCGCATCCGCGCCGCTCTTCAGCAGGGAAACCAGGGCGATGATGTCGAGCACCAGGATGACGAGTCCGATGAGCGAGAACATCGCGCGCTCCTTTTCTCCCTCTCCCGCGGGAGAGGGTCCGGGTGAGGGGCTCCCGCTAGATTTTCTCCGAAATCGCCTTGGCCTGCGTAAAGAGATAGAGGTACTCGCGCCCGCCCGCCTTGGAGTCCGTCCCCGACATGTTGAACCCGCCGAAAGGATGGACGCCGACGAGCGCGCCCGTGCACTTGCGGTTCAGGTACAGGTTGCCGCAGTAGAGCTCCCGCTTGCCGCGCTCGAGCCTCTCGCGATCGCGCGAGTAGAGCGAGCCCGTCAGGCCGTACTCCGTGTCGTTGGCCACCGCGATGCCCTCGTCGAAGTCCTTGACGCGAAGGACCGCGAGGACCGGCCCGAAGATCTCCTCCTTCGCGAGGCGGTCTCCCGGCTCGATGTCGGCCACGACCGTGGGCATCACGAAGAAGCCCTCGGCCGGGCCGGCGACTCCGCCCGCGACGACGCGGCCTTCCCGACGCCCCACCTCCACATACTCGAGGATCGACTTCTGCGCGCGCTCGTTGATGACCGCGCCGACGTTGGTGGAAGGATCGCGGACGTCGCCGACTTTCAGCGCCTTCGTCTTTTCGACCACCTTCTGCAGCAGCTCGTCGTGGACCTTCTCGTGGACGATCAGCCGCGAGCAGGCCGAGCACTTCTGCCCCTGGAACCCGAAGGCCGCGGCGACGGCGCCTTTGGCGGCCTCCTCGATGTCGGCCGTCTCGTCCACCAGGATGAAGTCCTTGCCGCCCATCTCCAGAACGGCCCGCTTGATCCAGAGCTGCCCGGGGGGGACCTTGCCGGCTTTTTCGGAGATGTCGATGCCGACCTGCCGCGACCCGGTGAAGGCAACCATGCGCGTCTTGACGTTCTCGACGAGTGAGTTGCCGACGGTCGAGCCGCCGCCGGTCACGAAGTTCAGCACGCCCGGCGGGACCCCGGCCTCCTCGGCCGCTTCCACGAACATCGTCGCGATCGCGGGGGAGTCCGACGAGGGCTTGAGCACCACCGTGTTGCCCGTCACCAGCGCCGCCGTCGTCATGCCGGTCAGGATCGCCAGCGGGAAGTTCCAGGGCGGGATGACCGCGCAGACTCCCAGCGGGATGAACTCCAGCTCGTTCTTCTCGCCGGGATACTTCGTCAGCGGCTGCGGCTGCGAGAGCCGCTCCATCTCGCGGGCGTAGAACTCGCAGAAGTCGATGGCCTCGGCGGTGTCTCCGTCCGCCTCCGGCCACGACTTGGACTCCTCGAGCACCATCATCGCGGAGAATTCGTGCTTGCGCTCGCGCAGGATCGCCGCGATGCGCTGGACGATCTTCACGCGCTGCCCGGCGCTTGTGCGGCTCCACGCGGGGAAGGCCCTCGCGGCGGCTTCCACGGCCTGCTCGGCGTCCTGCTTGGTCCCTTCGGCGAAGCGTCCGATGACCTGCGACCTTCGGCACGGGTTGACGGAGACGATCGTCCGGGCGCGGGAGCTCTTGACGCCGCCGATGTGGAGATGACCCTCGATGGGAAGGCGGGCCTCGACCCTGGCCAGAGCCTCCGCGAAAGCCTTGCGATTGGATTCCTGGGAGAAATCGGTCAGGGGCTCGTTCTTGAATTCCGGCAGCACTTCGGTGTGACCTCCTCGGCGGCGGCAATCTATCAAAGCCCTGGAATATCGCGCGTGCTATCCCGATTGTGCCTTTCAGGTGGCTGTTTCGCTTGCCTCAGGGAAGGCCGATCGCGCCGACTCCTTATCCGACTTCTCGACGGACAGGCGCGTTCTCCTTCTCACGATGCTCGCGCTCGCCGTCGGAGCGCTCGCGGCCTTCGTGGCTTACGCGCTGGTCTGGCTGATCGGCGTCATCACCAACCTCGCCTACTACCACCGGTTCTCCTCCGCGTTCGTGTCGCCGGCCGGGAACACGCTGGGCGCCTGGTCGGTCCTCGTGCCGATCGCGGGCGGCCTCCTGATCGGCGTGATGGCCCGCTTCGGCTCGGAGAAGATCCGTGGGCACGGAATCCCGGAGGCCCTCGAGGCGATCCTGATCGGGCGCAGCCGCATCGAGCCGCAGGTCGCGGTCTTGAAGCCCGTCTCCTCGGCCGTCTCGATCGGCACCGGCGGCCCCTTCGGCGCCGAGGGGCCGATCATCATGACGGGCGGCGCGGTCGGATCCCTCTTCGGCCAGCTCTTCCACCTCTCGGGCGCGGAGCGAAAGACGCTGCTCGTCGCCGGCGCGGCCGCGGGGATGTCGGCGATCTTCGCCTCCCCGATGGCCGCGGTGCTTCTCGCCATCGAGCTGCTCCTCTTCGAGTGGAAGCCGAGGAGCTTCATCCCGGTCTGCGCCGCGTCGGTCGTCGCGGCCGCGATCCGCGTCCCGCTGCTGGGACCCGGCCCGATCTTCGGGGTCACGCCTCACTCCTCGCTGCCGATCGCGGCGCTCCTTCCTGCGCTTCTGGTCGGGCTCCTCGCGGGGCTCGCTTCCGGGCTCCTGACGGCCCTGGTCTACGGGTGCGAGGACCTCTTCGGCAAGCTGCCGATCCACTGGATGTGGTGGCCGGCGATCGGAGGTCTGGGAATCGGGCTGGCCGGCCTGGTGGACCCGCGCATCCTCGGCGTCGGGTACGACACGATCCACGACCTCGTCTCGGGCAGGCTCGCCGGCGCGGGGGTCCTCGGGCTGCTGATCGGGAAGGCCGCGGTGTGGGCATTCGCGCTCGGGTCCGGGACGTCGGGAGGAGTCCTGGCGCCGCTGCTCATCATGGGAGGCGCGCTCGGGGCGCTCGCGTCGCCGCTGCTGCCGGGCGGTGACCCGGGCCTCTGGGCCATGGCGAGCATGGCCGCGATGATGGGCGGGACGATGCGGTCGCCCCTGACCGCGATCCTCTTCACGCTGGAGCTGACGCACGACTGGAACACCCTGCCGGCGATCCTCGTGGCCTCGGTCGCCGCCCACGGCGTGACGGTCCTGCTGCTGCGGCGCTCGATCCTGACGGAGAAGATCGCCCGGCGCGGCCATCACTTAGTCCGCGAGTACTCCGTGGACCCCTTCGAGATCCACCGCGTGGAAGAGGTCATGGACCGCAACGTCCCGGTCATCACGGCGAGCATGACGGTCGCCGACCTCGCGAGCCGGATCGCCGCGGGAGATCCGCTCGGCCAGCGCCAGGGGACCCCGATCGTGGACGAGAAGGGGCGGCTCGTCGGCATCATCACGCGAAGCGACCTGATGCGGGCGCTCGAGCGCAAGAGCGAGGGCGCGACGGTCCTCGAGGCCGGCACCGCGGAGCCGATCGTGGGATACGGCGACGAGCTTCTCCGCGACGCCGTCCGAAGGATGCTCGACCGTGGAATCGGCAGGCTGCCCATCGTCGCGCGCGAGGATCCGAGGCGGGTCGTCGGGTACCTGGGCCGGGCCGGGGTCATGGCGGCGCGCGTCCGGATGTTCGAGGAGGAGCACGTCCGCGAGCGCGGGCGCCGCGCCCAATGAACCTCAAGGGCGCCAGGCCCGAGAGCTTCGGGACGGTCCTGTCGTTTTTCTACGAGAAGATCGCGCAGAGCAACTTCGAGCCGGGTCACCGAAGGATTGCGTTGGAGATTCCGATCACGACGGGCCGCCTCCTCGACGTCGGCTGCGGGCCCGGAGGCCTCGATCGGATGATCGCGCAGGCCCGTCCGAGCGTGACGGTCGTGGGGCTGGACGAATCCGAGCCGATGGTCCGACGGGCGCTGCGGCGACCGCGGCCGCCGAACCTGGAGTTTCGCGCCGGCTCGATCGAGAAGGCCGTTATGGCGGAGGAATTCGACTTCGCTCTCTCGGTCCAGTCGTTTCACCACTGGGAGGAGCCGGAGGCCGGCCTGGAGGCCGTCTACCGGGCGCTGAAGCCCGGGGGCCGCTTCTGGATCTACGAGGGAGACCCCGAGGCCTCGAGCGAGGACCTACGCCGGGCCCAGAGGGGGATCGGGGGATGGCTGCGAGTTCCGGCCCCGCTCCTTCGCAAACAACTGCGGGGGCACGGCTTCACGGCCGGGGAGGTAAAGAGCGTGGTCGCGCCGGTCGTCGCCCGAACCGGCTTTCGGACCTGCGAGGTGAACCATTCGGGTGCTCTCCTTCGTATTTCCATGACGAGGAGCGTGTCTTAGCGGGGGACCCTGCGGACCCCCGAGCCCCCTGGCCTTGACAGGTGGGGCCGGAGGCACTAAAACGGGCGTGGTTTATGGAGAAAACGGTGTCGGCGTGCTGTTGTCCCGGGAGGACCCGGGGGGGTCCGGCCGACGCCGGTGTTTCGCCGCGTTAACCTTTCCAGTCGAAGCGACACCGAGCCCGCCGGACCGAACCGGCGGGCTTTTTGATTTAGGGGCCGGATGAGAGGCAGATGAGAGAAGTCGAAGAAGCGAACGAGACGGTCGCGGCCGGGGTTTCGCTGCTGAGGGCGATCGGCAACACTCCGCTTCTCGAACTCTCGCGCATCGCGCAGGACGTGCCGGGGCTCCGGCTGTTCGCCAAGGCGGAGCACATGAACCCGGGCGGAAGCGTGAAGGACCGGCCGGCACGCGGCATGCTCTTGGATGGCCTGCGGCGCGGCGCGCTCGTCTCCGGCAAGAAGATCCTCGAGGCGACCTCGGGCAACACCGGCATCGCCGACGCGATGATCGGCCGCGCGCTCGGATTTCCCGTGACGCTGTGCGTTCCGGCCAAGGGGTCGGGAGCCCAGAAGCGCGCGATCCTGCGCGCGTTCGGCGCCGAGATCGTGGCGACCGATCCGCTCGAGGGAACCGACGGCGCGATCCGCAAGGCCCGCGCGATGGCCGCCGCGGAGCCGGAGAAGTATTTCTACCCGGACCAGTACTCCAACGACGCCAACTGGCGCGCCCACTTCGAGACCACCGGCCCGGAGATCTGGGAGCAGACGCGCGGAGAGCTGACCCACTTCGTCGCGGGGCTCGGGACGACGGGAACGTTCACGGGCATCACGCGTTACTTCAAGTCGCGCCGCCCGGACCTGCCGTGCATCTCGATGCAGCCGGACGGCCCGATCCACGGCCTGGACGGGATGAAGCACATGCCCTCGGCGATGGTGCCGAAGATCTACGATCCAATGCTCGCCGACGGCGAGCTGACGGTCTCGACCGACGCTGCCTTCGCGATGTGCCGGCGCCTGGCCCGAGAGGAGGGAATCCTCGTCGGCCCGTCGGCCGCCGCAAACGTCGTCGCCGCCCTGGCGGTCGCGCGGGAGGCGGCGGAGGGCCCGGCAACCATCGTGACGATCCTCTGCGACGGCGGCGGGCGGTACCTCTCGGAGCCGTTCTGGGAGGAGCCATGATCACCATCGACCTGCGCCTTCTCGAGGAGATCCGCGACCACGGCCGGGAGGCCTATCCCGAGGAGTGCTGCGGCGCGCTGCTCGGCACCGGGCGGGACGGGCCGGCGCTGGTGACGCGCGTCGAGAGGATGCGCAACTCGCGGGGCGAGGAACGCCGCCGTCGCTACACGATCGACCCCCTGGAGTACGTCCGGATCGAGCGGCAGGCGGACGAGGAGGGAATCGAGGTCCTCGGCTTCTACCACTCACATCCCGATCATCCGGCGCGTCCGTCGGAGTACGACCGCGAGCGCGCTTTTCCGTTCTTCCATTACGTCGTCCTGGGAGTCGCCGCGGGTCAACCCGGCGACGTCGGGTCCTTCGTCCTTTCCGAAGACCGCGGAGTCTTCGAACGCGAGGAGCTCTCGATCGAAGCCCCGGAAGGAGTCACCCATGCCTAAGGTTCTTCTGCCCACCCCGCTGCGCCCCTTCGCGGAGGGGGCCGCGAGCGTCGAGGTCTCCGGCGGGACGGTCACGGACGCGCTCGAGAGCCTCGTGTCGCGTTACCAGGGACTGCGCAATCACCTCTACGACGACGCCGGCAAGCTGCGCTCCTTCGTCAACGTCTACCGAAACGACGAGGACATCCGCTATCTCCAGAAAGGGGAGACGCCGCTCTCCGACAGGGATGCTCTTTCCATCATTCCGTCGATCGCCGGAGGCGCCCCGGAGGATGCTGCGCTCTCCAACGAAGAGATCCGCCGCTACTCGCGCCACCTCATCATGCCGGAGGTCGGCATGGAGGGTCAGAAGAAGTTGAAGGCCGCGCGTGTCCTCGCGATCGGCACCGGCGGCCTCGGCTCTCCCTTGTCGCTCTACCTCGCCGCCGCCGGTGTCGGGACGATCGGCCTGGTGGACTTCGACGTCGTGGACGACTCCAACCTCCAGCGGCAGGTCCTGTTCTCGACCGGCGACGTCGGGCGGCCCAAGCTCGCCGCGGCCACCGAGCGCCTTCGGGGGATCAACCCTCACGTCGAGGTCGTGCCCTTCGAGGAGCGGCTGACCTCGGAGAACGCGCTGGAGATCTTCCGCGACTTCGACATCGTGGCGGACGGGACCGACAACTTTCCGACCCGCTACCTCGTCAACGACGCCTGCGTCTTCACGGGCAAGCCCAACGTCTACGCGTCGATCTTCCGCTTCGAGGGGCAGGCGTCGATCTTCTGGGCGGAGAAGGGGCCGTGCTATCGCTGCCTCTATCCCGAGCCGCCGCCTCCGGGGCTCGTCCCGTCCTGCGCGGAAGGGGGAGTCCTCGGGATCCTGCCGGGCCTGCTGGGAGTGATCCAGGCGACCGAGACGATCAAGCTGATCCTCGATTCCGGCGACCCTTTGGTCGGACGGCTCCTCCTCGTGGACGCGCTCTCCATGCGCTTCCGAGAGCTGAAGCTCCGCAAGAACCCCGAGTGCGTCGTCTGCGGGCCACACCCGACCGTGACGAAGCTCGTGGACTATGAGGCCTTCTGCGGGATCCAGCCGGAGGCCGCCGCCTCCTCCAACGGCGTTCCGGAGATCAGCGTCGAGGAGTTGAAGGCGTTGCGCGACCGGACCGCTCCGTTCGTCCTCGTGGACGTGCGGGAGCCGCACGAGTTCGCGATCAGCTCCTTCCCGGAGTCCGTCAAGATCCCCCTCGGGACCCTTCCCGAGCACTTGAACGAGCTCTCTTCGGCCGACGACATCGTGGTCCACTGCAAGTCCGGAGGCCGCAGCGCGAAGGCCGTCCAGCTCCTCCGCCAGGCCGGCTTCCGCAAGGTCCGAAACCTCGCCGGCGGAATCAACCGCTACGCCGAGGTCATAGACCCCTCCATCCCGCGTTATTGACGAGTTGACAATCGTGGCGGCATCCGCCGCCCTCGTAGTTCCGGGGTTTGGTATCTTTTCGGCGATGCTTGGATTCGGCGTTCCCTCGATCACCGTCGAGGAACTGAAAGCAAAGCGCGATCGGGGCGACAAGGTCACGCTCGTAGACGTCCGCGAGCCCAACGAGTGGACGATCAGCGACCTGCCGGGATCCATCAAGATCCCGCTCGGCGCCCTGCCTCACCGCTTCGGCGAGCTCTCCCAGAAGGCCGACATCGTCGTCTACTGCCGCACGGGCGGCCGCAGCGGCAACGCCGTCCAGTTCCTCCGCCAGAAGGGGTACGACAAGGCCGTCAACCTCGCCGGCGGCATCAACCGGTGGGCCGAGACGATCGACCCCACGATGTCGAAGTACTGAAGGGCGAACCATGCGCCGCCTCGGAGTCATCGTTCTCGCGATCGGCCTCGCCGGGTTCCTCTTCGCCTCGAGCCAGCGCGCGAGCTACGACAGCGTCGAGGGAAAGATCAAGGCCGCCGTCTCCTCGGAGGAGCGCGGAAAGAAAGACCTCTGGGAGAACGGCCGGTGGCTCCTCCTCGGGGTCGCCGTCGTCGGCCTCGTCCTCGTCGTCCTCCCGGGGAAAAAGTAGCTCCCTTCGGGAGCGGCATACGGCTTGAATAAGACCTGGCCGTGCGGTGCTTTGTCTTCAAGGCATGCGCGGCCGCGGCGCTGCTTCTCTCGCTCTCGTCCACGGCCGCGGCCGATGCCGATCTTGCACTGCTGAAAACGGCTGTGTCCGGCCCCTTCGCCCTTCCGGGTGCGACGATCAATTACTTCATTTCGATCCGGAACCTGAGCGCCACGGCCGCGTCGGGGGTCGTTTTTACCGACTCTCTACCCGGCAATGGGATGCTCTCGTCCTTCACTCCTCCTCCGACCGTTCCGGGGGGAGAAACCTGGAGTTGCACCACACCGGCCATCGGAGCCACGGGGACGATCACCTGCTCGGCTCCGAGCCTTTCCGCGGGGCTGTCCACTGTGGCTTCGCTCAGCGTCAAGCTGGGTCCCGAAGCGGTGGACGGAACGACGATCGTGAACACGGCGACCATCGCTGCCGAGTCTACGGATCCGGATCCAACCAACAACATGGCGACCGCAACGGTCACCGTCAGAATCGTAAAGGCGGACCTCGCCGTCACCAACACGGCGTCGCCGGCGGTGGTGCAGCCGGGCGCTGACCTGACCTTCACGGTGACTTTCCTCAACAGTGGCCCGGACACGATTCCCGTGACCGTCTTCGCGCCGTTCCTCGTGCCCCTGCCCGCAGGAACCACGTTTCGATCGGCCACGACAACGGGGACGATGCTCGCAGCATGCAGCTTCCCCTCGCCGGGCGCAGCAACCGGGGACGTCAGCTGCACTGGTTTCATCGGAGCTGGGCAATTCGTGACACTCCAGATCGTCGTACGCCCGGATGCGGGCCTCCCTCAGGGATCTCGGATTTCCGCGACGGCGACGGCCCCGCCCGGTGTGGCCGGCCAGTGGACTGACACGAACCTCTCCAACAACGCGGCGACCGCCTCCGCTTTTTTCGGCTCGTTACCCGTGGTCCCGGCGCTTTCTCCCAGGGCGGGGCTCGCGCTTTCGATTCTTCTCGCTTTAGCGGGTCTTCAAGCGCTCCGGCAGGCTCGGTAAGGCGTCATCCAACTCCCGCCGCCAGCGCGATCAGGAACACGCCCGCCACGACGAGGAGGGCTCCGACGACTCGCGCGACGCGCTCTCCGGCCGGGGCCAGGCGTTCGACGGTGATGGCGGCCGCGACGAAGGCCATCGCGCGCAGGTCCATGACGCCGAGGACGAGGAGGATCGCGATCAGGCCGGCGCAGCACTGCGTGCAGTGGAGGCCCAGCCGAAGGCCGTGCCGCCAGGCCGCTCCGGCGCCGGCGGGCAGCGCGGTGCCGGGTCCGGGCGCCTCCCGGCAGCAGGCGAGGTGGTGGGCCTTCCACGCCGTGAACTGCAGCGCGCCGGCGATGAGGACGACGGCGCCCGTGGCGATGGGGACCGCTCGCGAGAGCTCGGGCTGCCGCATCGTGATCGCCGCCAGCGCGACGCCCAGCGGAAAAGCGGCCATTCCGAACGCCGTCCAGACGGCGAAGTAACCGGCGCCCGCGAGCGCGGTCGGCCGGCCCAGGCGCGTCTCGCCCGTCGCGGCAACGGCCTGTCGGTAGCGGGTGAGCATCGGCACGAGGGACGGAAGCATCATCGCCGCCATCATCACGACCCACATGCCGAGGAACGTCGCCGCGGCGCCGGTCCACGACTGCCCGGGCATCCGCATCCACGCCATCGACATCGTCCAGCCGCCGGGCATCGGCATCTCTCCCATCGCCGACATGGACGCGCACCAGGCGATCGTGACCGCGGCACTACCGGCAAAGAGAAGAGCCGAGACGCCGAGGAAGGAGCGTTGGGCGGCCCGCTCAGTGCTTGCCATACTCGTCGTGGCGCCGGAACCAGACGTCTTTCTCGTTGCGGCCCAGGGGAGCGCGGTCGAGCCACTGGTACATCCCCCAGAGACCGTCCAGCCCGCGCGCGTACGCGGAATACGTGTGGTATACGACGCCGTCCTCGAGCGCGAACGCGCTCATCCCCGGTCTCTCCCGCGTGTACGTGCCCGGGTCGGTGCCCGTCGCGGCCGCCATCTTCGTGACGTCGGTCCCGGGAGCAGGCGACTTCCACGGAGCCTCGCGCAGGTAGTTGTACTCGATGCCACCGTCGCGCTGCTGCTCCTCGGTGAAGCCGACGCTGAAGTCGGCGTTGAAATCGCTGCCGAAGGAAGACGCCCAGGGGAACGTCCAGCCCATCCGCCGCTTGTAGGCCTGGAGCTTCGCCTGGGGCGCGCGCGACACCGCCCGGAGCGTCACGTCGTGATTGGCCAGATGCACGGCGAACCCGTTGAAGCCGTCCGCGATCGACGAGCAGGCCGGGCAGCCCGCCGTGTATTCGGGCCCGAACATGAAGTGGTAGACGAGCATCTGCGAGCGTCCCTGGAAGAGGTCCGCCAGCGAGGCCTTCCCCTCCTCGGTCTCGAACTGGTAGTCCTTCTCGACGCGGACCCACGGCAGATCCTGCCGCCGCCGGGCCACCTCGTCGCCGCGGTGCGTCAGCTCCTTCTCCGCCTTGAGCAGCTCGAGCCGCTCCGCCAGCCACTCCTTCCGGGTCCCGATCCTGTGCTTCGTCATTGCCCTTCTCCCTTCTTCGGACGGTAACTCACTATCACTTTTCCGGATTCGGCCGCCGTCGCCTCGACGAGGTCGAGCGGAAGCCGTTTGCCGACGCCGCCGAAGAGCGCCTGGCCGGCGCCCAGGACGACCGGGTGAACGATCAGCCGAAGCTCGTCGATCAGCCCCTCGTCGAGAAGGCTGGCGACGAGAGTGGCCCCCCCGGCGACGTAGAGGGTCTTTCCCGCCGCGCCCTTGAGGGCCCGAAGCTCCGCGACGTCCCGGAGGATGATTGCCGCGGGCCACGAAACGCTCTCGAGGGTCCTGGAGAGGACGACGTGCGGTGTCACGGCGGCCAGACGTGCGTACGCGACCTCCCTTTCCGAGGGGAGCCGCTCCCCGTAAGGCAGGACACGCCCGGGATCGGCGTGGATCGACTTCCAGTACTCCCCGTAGCCGGGGTACATGCGCGCCCCCAGCACGAAGGTGTCGACGTCCGGGACGAGCGCGATCGCGTCCGCCCACGAGTCGACCCAGTCCTTCTCTCCATTCGCTCCCTGGGTGAAGCCGTCCAGCGAGATCTGTAGCGCGGCGATCATCGTTCTCATGCAATAGATTTACCGCCGGACGGCAGAGCGGTGGGAGTGACAAGTGTGGCGGGATTCTGATGGACTCGCTGATCACGGCGGCCGCGCTGGCGCTCGCGGCGGGTGATCCCCTCGCCGCCCTTCAGCGGGTCGCCCTCCGCGACGACGCTCCGGCTCTTGCCCTTCGGGGAATCGCGATGGCGCAGCTCGGCGATCTGGCCCGCGCCAGGGCCCTTCTGCGGAGGGCTGCCCGCGCCTTCGGCCCGAGGGAGGCCGTTTCCAGCGCGCGGTGCGTCGTCGCCGAGGCGGAGATCGCGCTGGTCTCGCGCGACCTGGGCTGGCCCGCAAAGACGCTCGACGCGGCCCGGGCGACGCTCGAGGAGCACGGCGACTCCGTCAACGCCGCGCACGCCCGGTACCTGGAGATCCGGCGGCTGCTCCTGATCGGCCGCCTGGACGAGGCCGGGCGCCGTCTCGCCAGGCTCCGTCCCGCGCTTCTTCCACCCGCGTCGAGAACCGTCCACGAACTCGCGGTCGCGGGGATCGCTATCCGGCGGCTCCGGACGAAAGCGGCGAAAGCCGCGCTCGCCCGGGCCGGGGAAACGGCGCGCCTCGCGGGGATCCCGGCGCTCACGGCGGAAGTCGAAAGCGCGTCCGCCGTGCTGAGCACCCCCGCCGCCCGCCGGATCGCGGGAGGCAGCGAGCGGGTGCTCCTGCTCGAGGAAGTCGAGGCCCTTCTGGCTTCGAAAGCGCTCGTCGTGGACGCGTGCCGCAACGCCGTACGGGACTCCGGCGCGATCGTCTCGCTCGCGAGGCGCCCGGTGCTCTTCGCTCTCGCGCGCGAGCTCGCGCAGGCGTGGCCCGGAGACGTTCCCAGGGACGTGCTCCTGGCGCGTGCGTTCGGAGCGAAGCTCGCGGACGAGTCGCATCGGGCGCGGCTCAGGGTCGAGGTCGGGCGGCTTCGCAAGGCCCTTCGGACGCTGGCCGGCGTCCGCGCCACGGAGCGCGGGTTCACCCTGGTGCCGAGGCGGGCGCGCGAGGTCGTCGTGCTGGCGCGCCCGGTCGAGGAGGAGCACGCGGCGGTGCTCGCCTTCCTCGCCGACGGCGAGTCGTGGTCGAGCTCGGCCCTGGCGCTCGCGCTCGGGGCAAGCCAGCGCACGGTGCAGCGCGCTCTCGAGTCGCTCGCGGCTGCCGGCAAGGCGCAACCGTTCGGCCTGGGACGGGCGCGCCGCTGGACGACCCCGCCGCTGCCGGGATTCGCGACGACCTTGTTGCTCCCGGCTCCGTTTCCGGGCGACTAGGATGGGTGCGTGAAGCACTCTCAGGCCGAGATCCTCCGCGAGTACGGACCCTTCCCGGGCGTCCAGAGCGTCGGCGGTGTCACGTACGACGGACGGCTCGTCTGGTTCGCCGGCGGAGAAAGGCTCCACGCATTCGATCCGGCCAGCGGAAAGGCGGCGCGCTCGATCGAGGTCCCCGCGCACGCCGGGACGGCCTTCGACGGCCGGCACCTGTACCAGATCGCCGACGATCGGATCCAGAAGATCGATCCGAAAACGGGCCGCGTGGTCAGCACGATCCCGGCGCCCTCCGGGGGCTGCTCGGGCATGGCGTGGGCCGAGGGGACGCTCTGGGTCGGGCAGTACCGCAATCGGAAGATCCACCAGGTCGATCCCGAAACCGGGGCGGTCCTTCGCACGATCGAGTCCAACCGGTTCGTCACGGGAGTCAGCTGGGTGGATGGAGAGCTGTGGCACGGCACCTGGGAAGGCGACGAGAGCGAGTTGAGGCGGATCGATCCGAAAACCGGTGAAGTCCTGGAAAGGCTCGAGATGCCGGCCGGAGTGAAGGTCTCTGGTCTCGAGTCCGACGGCGGCGACCGTTTTTTCTGCGGAGGAGGAAAGAGCGGAAAGGTCAGGGCCGTCCGCCGGCCCGGCCGGCTCCCCGGGGGGCGGCGGTCCAGCGGAGCGGGATCCTGACAAAGCTGTCGCCGAGCCACTCCACCCGCAGCGGCGCGCCGGCGTCGGCGATGGACTCGTCGCTGACGTCTTTGCCGGTGCCGTAGTTGACCTGGGCGAAGCTGTTCTTGTTGACGTTGACGACGACGACGAGGCGGCTACCGGGCGAGAGCTGCTTGTTGACCATGCGTGTCCGTTCGAAGGGGATCGTTTCGATCTTGCCAGGCGTGAGGAGCCTTCTCCGAGTCATGTCGCTGGCGTAGCTCCCCCGACCCATGAAATAGGTCAGGCAGAAGTACTTCCCCTCCGGCGTGAGCTCGTAGAGCTGCACGCCCGGGTCGAAGTCCTTCTTGTTGATCCGGACCCTCAGCTCGCCCGAGAGCGTGCCGTCCACCGAGACCGGCTCCTGGAACGGCTCGCCGACGAAGACGATGCCGCCGGAGGGATCCAGGCTGTCGCGGACGATCGGCGCCGGGTAGTAGGAGGTGTTGGTGCTCGTCGAGCGGTCCTTCAAGTCCACCTCCTGGACGAGAGCGCCGGGCCCGGCCGGCTTCTTGGCCGCGAGCCGGTGATCGTCGAGGTAGAGCGTCCGAAGCTCGTCGTGCATCTTCTCGATCGCCGGCGCGTGGCGCCAGACATTGGCGCCCATGACCTCGTAGTTGACGCGGTCGGACAGGATCTCCGGCATCGGTCCGCCTCGGAGGACGTGGTCGAGCCACTGGAACGTGATGTAGGCCGTGTCGATCTTCGCGACCGGGTCGATGGCGTAGCCGTTTAAGACGGGTCTCGGCTGTCTCTGCGCTCCGAAGTGATCGTAGGGGCCGATGAGGAGGTAGTGGCGGGCCTTCGGGTTCCGGCGGGTGTGCTCCGTGAAGTAGCGCAGCGCCGAAATCTGGCCGTCGTCGTAGTACCCGGTCACCGTCAGGACCGGGATGCCGATCTTCTTGAAGTCGTCGCCGTAGGGGACCATCGCCTGCCAGTACCCGTCGTAGGACGGATGGGCGAGCCATCGCTGGAGGAGGGGATTCGGCGTGCCGTCCACCTGGTCGATCTCCCGGTAGGGGCGCCCGCTCTCGTACCACTTCCCCATGAGCGAAAACCATCGGTTGCGGTCGAAGTAGACCTTGTCGTCGTCCTCGGGCCCGTTGCCGACGTAGAACGCCCAGCCGTAGTTCGCGTTGATGAAGACGTTGTTCTCCATGGGCAGGCCCTGGCCGGGAATCGCCGCGACGTAGGGGACGATCGTCTTGAGCGCCGGGTGTCCGCTTTTCGCGGCTGCCCATTGGGCGAAGCCCGTGTAGCTCCCGCCGTACATGCCGACCTGCCCGTCGCACCAGGCCTGTTTGCTCATCCAATCGATGACGTCCCGGGTGTCCTTGACCTCATTCTCGTAAGGGAGGATCCGGCCGGTTCCGCCGTGCTTGCCGCGCGGATAGGCGGCAACTCCGACGTATCCGTGCGACGCGATCTCGATCGCATCCCGTCGGCCCAGTTGCGTGTAGATCGTGAAGAACAGGATGCCGGGGGTCTTGCGGGGCGCCCTCCTCGGACGAACGACGATCGCGGCCAGTCTCTCCCCGTCCCTCGTCGGGATCCTCGCCTCTTCCTGGATGTCGTAGCGTCGTTTCTCGTCCTCCGCGAGGAGGGGAAGCGCGACGGGGAGAACGTCGCGAAGCGTGACGTAAGTGCCGTAACTCGCGGCGAGCCGGACCGCTTCGCCGGGGTCGAGAGGGGACTTTCCGGCGGCGCCGTCGAGCAGCGCCTGAAGGTCGGACTTCGCGCGGTCCGGCCTCGCCCCGAAGTACCACGCGGCGTGGTTCGACTGGAGGTCGTCCATCGGCCCGAAGGAGTCGCGGAACGTCTTCCGGAGCGCTTCCTCGAACGACATCCCGCCGGCCGCCTGCGCCAGCCTCGCCCGGGCCGCAAGCTCGTAGGTCATGGCGTAGACCGGCGCGTAGCCGGGGTCGGCAGGCTTGACCACCCTCCGGAGCCGTTCGAGCGACCCGAGGGCCGCGCCCGGATCGCCCGCGACGAGCTGGAGGATCACCCGGACGAGCAGGGTGTCCTCCGTGGCCGCCTCCGGCGATCTCGATAACGCCGCTCGAGCGACCTTCTGGACCGACGCCGCCAACTCCGGGCTGTCCGGCGCCCCTCCAACCGTGATCTCGATCGTCTGGGCCGCCGCCGGTAAGCTCGCGACTGCCCAGAGGAGGAGAAAGCCGAGTCTTCTGATCATGGCCCCCACTTTAGACGCTGGGCCGCGACCAGGAGTTCGGCTGGAGCGGACGGAGTAGCCTCTTGCTCAAGGGGGGTCGCTTCATGAAACCCATTCATTCCTCACGACGTGGCCTCGGGTTCCTCTCCATCGCACTGGCGGCTCTGGCGGGGGGCGTGTCGGGCGCCCTGGGGCTCTGCGGCCCCTTCACCGACACCGCCGGCGACGCGTTCTGTCCGTTCGTGCTGGAGATCTTCTATCTGGGAATCACGACTGGGGCGACGGCCACGACTTACGACCCGGCGGGGAACGTCTCCCGCCTCCAGATGGCCGCGTTTCTCTCCCGCTCCGTCGACGGGGTGTTGAAGCGGAGCAGCCGCCGGGCCGCCCTCAGGCAATTCTGGGTGCCGCAGCATAGTGACTTCCTGGGGGTCTCGGGGACCGGTGCGGACCCTCAGCTCGTCGAATCCGATGGAGCGGACGTCTGGGTACCGTCCTATACCGATGGTTGGATTCAGCGCTATCGCGGCAGCGACGGCAGCCTGCTGGGTACTTGGACGGGCGCGAGCTCGGCCGCGGGCATCCTCGTCGCGCAGGGACGGGTCTTCATCACGGGATACCGGACTCCCGGTTTCCTCTTCATGCTTGATCCACAGGCGCCTCCATCCCAGGTCACGACCATCTCGAGCGTCCTGCCGAATCTTCCAGCCGGGATTGCCTACGATGGGGCACGGATCTGGACCGCAAACGGCAGCGGCTCGGTATCGATCGTGACTCCCATCGACGGGCAACCCTGGACGGTCACGACCGTCACGACGGGCTTCACCGAGCCGCGCGGCGCCCTCTACGACGGCGCGAATGTCTGGGTGACCGACAGGACCGTTGGGACCCTTCTCAAATTGAACGCCGCGGGCAGCATCCTGCAGACGGTCACCGTCGGTTCTGAGCCGTACTACCCGGTCTTCGACGGCGTGAACATCTGGGTGCCCAACGGCGACGCCCATTCGATCTCGGTCGTCCGGGCCTCCAGCGGCGCGGTTCTGACGACCCTGACCGGTAACGGACTGAATGATCCCGTGGTGGCCGCATTCGATGGAGAACGCGTCCTGGTGACGAACAACGGCGGCGGCAGCGTTTCGCTCTGGAAGGCGGCGGACCTGACGACCATCGGAACCTTCCCGGTCCATCCAGGCCCCGTCGGCGCCTGCAGTGACGGCATCAACTTCTGGATCACGGCTGGCTCAGGCACCCTCACGCGATTCTGAAACACCGCCACCCGACCCGATTCAGATCCCCGCCTTCGCGGGGACGGGCCCCCGGTGTTTCTGCGTCGCGTATCCCACGATGGCGCCGACGATCGCTCCGGGCAGCATGATCTCGAAGTAGTAGTGCTTGCCCGACGGTTGGGGCATCGCCGCGACCGCGAAAGCGAGCAGCAGACCGATCCCCAGGCCGAAGGCGATGCCCGCCGACAGGGAGTTCACCTTCTTCGCGAACCAGCCGATCAGAACGCCCGCGATGAGCCCCTTGATCATCGAGCCGATGACGATGCCGACGATCTGGGGACGGGCTTCCGGTGTGAACCAGGCCGTCATGCCGTCCAGGATTCCGAGCAGGCCGCCCAGGACGAGACCGAAGAGTGGCTTGTTCATTTCGAGATCCTCCTGCCGTTCTCTTAAACGGAAGCCGAAAATCCTATGGCCGGAAAAACAGGAGGAGGAGGACCCGGACCGCGAGATAGGCGGCGACGAGCCAAATCGCGGTCCGGTGGCGTCCCGCGAACCGCCCCGCTCTCTCCAGGAGAGTCTCGCGGTAGGAGGCCGGCACGCCGCCGTCCAGGAACCTCCCCACGTCTGCCGCAAGCTCCCCGGCGCCGGGGTAGCGGTCCGCAGGCTCGGCGGACATCGCCCTGGCCGCGACCGAGGCGATGGCTTTCGCCGCACGAGGTTGTCCATCGCCGAGGAGGAAATCGAGGATCGCGCCCAGCGAATAGACATCGGTCCGCTCCGTGACCAGGTCCGTCCGGCCCGCGGCCTGCTCGGGCGCCATGAAAGTCCGCGTGCCGACCACGACCCCGTCCGGCTCGGCAGGGTCCTCGCGCCGGCGGGAGATGCCCCAGTCGAGCACCAGCACTTCGCCGAAGGAGCCGATCATCACGTTGCCGGGCTTCAAGTCCCGGTGGACTACTCCGCACGAGTGGGCGAACGCCGCCGCTTCGCAGACCTTCTGGAAAGCGCGAAGGCGCTCGGCCATCGGCTGGCCCGCGGCCCAGCTCGAGAGAGGCTCGCCGCGAACGAGCTTCATGGCGTAGTAGACGCGCCCGTCGGGAAGCGTCCCGGCATCATGCACGGGCACGAGCCCGGGATGCTCGAGGCCGGCCATGGTTCGCGCTTCCTTCAACATCCGATCCGCCGCCGCGGGATCGCCTTCTCCGAGGGTCAGGACTTTCAGGGCGACGGGGCGCTGGAGCACCGAGTCGTGAGCCTCGTAAACGGTGCCCATGCCGCCGCGGCCGATTTCCCTCGTGATGGAGTAGCGTGTCCCCGCCGTCTCCGGCGTGTCGGCCGCCAGCCTCAGCCGCTCCAGCGCGGAGTCCGAAAGGAAAGTCACGGGGACGGCTTCCCGAGCAGGCGTCTCGCCTCTTCCCGGAACTCGGAGTCATCGCGGGTCAGGGCCCGCAGGTTCTCGAGCACGATCCGGCGGAACTCCCGGCGCGCGGTCTGCAGCGCGTTGGTCACGCGTGACTCCGTCGAGCCCAGGGCCCGCGCGAGCGAGGCGTAGGACGGCGGATTCTCCGGGTCCGGATCGAGGTCGTATCGCTCGAAGGCCTGATAAGCCAGCTCCGAGCCCCGGGCCGAGAGCTCCCGGTGCAGCTCCTCGACAGCCGAGGAGAACAGGGCTCGGGCGAACTCCTCGCGAAAGAAGTCGTCGGGCGACCGCCCTTCCAGGGAGCAACGCCCGACCAGCTCCGCCTCGGCGCTCTCGAAGTTGAGCGAGACCAGCGGCTCGCCCGGGGTTCTCTTCAGCCGCGCGGCGGCTTTGCGTTCGTTGGCGAGAAAGCCTTCCAGGCAGACGCGAAGAAACGTCCGGAAGCTTCCCTTCGCCGGCTCGTAACTCGCGAGCCAGCCCTTCTCGAAGGCGCGGGCGAAGAACCCCTGGGTCGCGTCCTTGGCGCCCTCGTTGTCCAATCCCCACTTGAGACGGACGTACTTGTAGACCGGCTTCCAGTACGCCTGGACGACCGCCGCGAACCCGCGGTCGCGCTCTCCCGGATCCCGGCTACCCACGGCCCCGATCGCCGAGAGGCTCGTCGTCGGGAATCTTCCGCGCGAGCCGCCGATGCCGGTCTCGTCCCTCATCGATGGCACGAATGCTAGCCTCTTCTCACGAAGGAGGGTCCTTCCATGAAGGCCTACAAGTCCGGACGGCTCGTCCTGGCGCTTTTCTCCCTGGCATTGGCGGCTCTGGTGGGGGGCGGGTTGAGCGCCCTGGGTCTCTGCGGCAACTTCACCGACACCGCGGCCGATGCTTTCTGTCCGTTCGTGCTGGAGATCTTCTATATGGGGATCACGACCGGAACGACGGCGACGACCTACGATCCGACGGGCAACGTCTCGCGTCTCCAGATGGCGGCGTTTCTCTCCCGCACAGTGGATGGAGTCGTGAAGCGCGTCAGCCGCCGGGCCGCCCTCAGGCAGTTCTGGATCAATCAGAGCACCAATCTGGTTGGGATCGCGGCCACCGGAGTGAAACCTCAGCTCGTCGAATCCGATGGAGAGGACGTCTGGGTGGCCTCCCTGTCGGATAATCTGGTCCAACGCATTCACGGCAGCGACGGAAGGCTTCTGGAGACCTTTACGGGAGCAACCAACGCCGTGGGCGTGCTCATTGTGGGCAACGGTGTCCTCGTCACGGGATACACGTCTCCCGGCCACCTTTACATGCTTGGCGGGGGTGGGGCTGCCAACGCGGTCGCGAGCGACCTGGGGGATCTCCCCGCCGGGATTACTTACGACGGGTTACGGATCTGGACAGCAAACACCAGCGGTTCGGTATCGATCGTGACTCCCCTCGAGTCCACGCCCTGGATCGTCAACACCGTCACGACCGGCTTCAGCGCGCCGCACGGTACTCTCTTCGACGGGGCGAACGTCTGGGTGACCAACACGGGCGCCGGGACCCTTCTGAAACTCAACGCTTCGGGCGGCATCCTGCAGACGGTCACCGTGGGTCCGCAGCCCTTCTACCCGGTCTTCGACGGAACGAACATCTGGGTGCCCAACGGCAACACCCATTCGATCTCGGTTGTCCGGGCGTCGAGCGGTTCGGTCCTGGCGACCCTGACCGGAAACGGACTGGACATTCCTATTCAGGCTGCGTTCGACGGGCAGCGCATCCTGGTGACGAACAACGGCGGCGGCGTCTCGCTCTGGAAAGCGGCCGATCTGACGACGATCGGCAACTTCGCGACGTTCGACTTACTCCCCACTGGCGCCTGCAGCGACGGCACCAGCTTCTGGGTCACCTTAGGAGGCGACGGCGTCGGAGCAGGCACCCTCCAGCGATTCTGATCGACCACCGGTCGATGCAGGCCCGCCGGTCACCAGGCTCCCTTGAGGGGCCGAAGGCGACGGCGTAACCTTTCCCCAAAGGAGGGTGGCTCCATGAAGCTCTTTCTCTCGGGCCGAAGTGTCCTCGCGGTTGTCGCCGTCGCGCTGGCTGCCCTGGTGGGAGGAGGGTCGGGCGCCCTAGGCCTCTGCGGCCCCTTCACCGACACCGCCGACGACCCTTTCTGCCCGTTCGTGCTGGAGATCTTCTATATGGGGATCACGACCGGAACGACGGCGACGACTTACGATCCGACGGGGAACGTCTCGCGTCTCCAGATGGCCGCGTTCCTCTCACGCTCCGTGGACGGGGCGTTGAAGCGCAGCAGCCGCCGGGCGGCTCTCAGGCAGTACTGGATACCGCAGCACAGTGATTTCCTGGGGATCTCGGGGACCGGTGCGAACCCTCAGGCGGTCGAATCCGATGGAGCGGACATCTGGGTGGCGTCCAATACGGACGGCTGGATTCAGCGCTATCGCGGCAGTGACGGTAGCCCGCTGGGGACCTGGACGGGAGCGAGTTCCGCTTTGGGCGTGCTCGTCGCGCAGGGACACGTTTTCGTCACGGGATCCCAATCTCCCGGCTTCCTTTTCGGGGTTGACCCGCGATCGGCGCCGTCGCAAGTCGACTTGATCTCCAGCGCCTTGCCGGGTCTTCCCTCCGGGATCACTTACGACGGGTCACGGATCTGGACGGCAAACGCCAGCGGCTCGGTATCGATCGTCACTCCCATGAACGGACAAGCCTGGACGATCACGACCGCCACGACCGGTTTCACTGAGCCGCATGGCGCCCTCTACGACGGGGCGCTCGTCTGGGTGACCGACAAGATCGCCGGGACTCTTCTGAGACTCAACCCCTCGGGCGCCATTCTGCAGACGGTCACGGTCGGATTTCAGCCGTGGTTCCCGGTCTTCGACGGCACGAACATCTGGGTGCCCAACGGCGGCAACGATTCGATCTCGGTCGTCCGCGCCTCGAATGGGACGGTCCTGGCGACCCTGACCGGCAATGGACTGAACACGCCGATCGTGGCTGCATTCGATGGGCAACGCGTGCTCGTGACGAACAACGCCGGCAGCAGCGTCTCGCTCTGGAAAGCTGCGGATCTGACGACCCTCGGCAGTTTCCCGGTCCATCCCTTCCCCAACGGCGCCTGCAGCGATGGCATCAACTTCTGGATCACCGCGGCTTCAGGCACCCTCACGCGCTTCTGATCAACCGGTCGTCACGCCCGGTTGAGGATCCGAAGGCGACGGCGTAGCCTTTCCCCAAAGGAGGGTAGTCGCATGAAGATCTTTCACTCGGGCCGGAGTGTCCTCGCGGGTGTCGCCATCGTGCTAGCCGCCCTGGTTGGAGGAGGGACGGGCGCCCTGGGTCTCTGCGGTGCATTCACCGACACCGCGGGCGACGTTTTCTGCCCGTTCGTGCTGGAGATCTTCTATCTGGGGATCACGACCGGGACGACGGCGACGACCTACGATCCGGCGGGAAACGTCTCCCGCCTCCAGATGGCGGCATTTCTCTCCCGCACCGTGGACGGGGTCTTGAAGCGCGGCAGCCGAAGGGCCGCCCTGGACCAGTTCTGGACGCCGCAGAACGAAACGATCCTGGATCTCACGACCGTCGGCATCGGTCCTCAGGTCGTGCGCTCCGACGGGGCGGACCTCTGGGTGGCCAACTTCGGCGGCACGGTCTCACGTGTGCGCGGCAGCGACGGCAAGCTGCTGGAGACCTGGACCGGGGCGACGAACGCCCGCGGCGTGCTCGTGGCGATGGGGCGCGTCTTCGTCACGGGATGGACCTCTCCCGGGCAGCTCTACCAGATCGTCCGGGGCCAGCCTGCCGGAGCCGTGACTACGGTCGCGAGCAATCTGGGGACAAATGCTCGCGGCATCGCGTTTGACGGGTCCCGGATCTGGGTGTCGGAAGAGGGCGGCGGTTCCATGCTCATCGTGACTCCAGGTGTGGCCATCCCCTGGACCGTGACGACTGTCACGACCGGGTTTTCCGGGCCGTTCGGCGTTCTCTACGACGGCGCGAACGTCTGGGTCACGAACCAGACTCCGGGGACGCTCCTGAAGCTCGACGCCGGGGGTGTCGTCCTGCAGACCGTCACCGTCGGCACCACTCCGTTCTATCCGATTTTCGACGGTACGAACATCTGGGTGCCCAACGCTAATTCGGACTCCGTTTCGGTCGTACGGGCCTCTGACGGAGCGGTGCTGGCGACTCTGACGGGCAACGGCTTGAGCATCCCGACGTCCGTGGCCTTCGACGGACAACGCGTGCTGGCGACGAACCTGAGCGGCAACAGCGTTTCGCTCTGGAAAGCCGCGGATTTCACACCTCTCGGGGTTTTCCCAACCGGCACGTCCACCGGTCCCCTCGACGCCTGCAGCGACGGGGTCGACTTCTGGATCACGTTCAGCGCCGCCAACAAGCTCGCGCGGTTCGGACCATGAGGTTTGGAAACTCCTAGAGTCGCATCGCCTGC
>DATFQY010000015.1:0-37272 GCA_035263845.1 Thermoanaerobaculia bacterium
GTCGAGGACGATCCGGCGGTGGCGCGTCACGCGGTTGCGGCGGAGCCGGCGCGTCAGGAGAGGATCGTCCGCCAGCACGGTTCCCGCGCCTACGAGAACCGCGTCGTACTCCTCGCGCAGAAGGAGCGCCCGCTCCCGGGCCGCCTCGCCGGTGATCCAGCGGCTCGAGCCGCGGGCCGGCGCGATCTTCCCGTCGAGGGTCTGAGCCCACTTCGCCAGCACGAAGGGCCTCGCCTTCGAGATCCAGAGGCGGAACTTCTCGTTCTGCCGGTATGCCCTCACCCGCCGAGCCGCATCGCTCTCGACGACCTCGACGCCGGCCCGGCGAAGGGCCGCGACCCCCTTACCGGCGACGAGGGGATTCGGGTCGCGCGCCGCGAAGACCACCCGGCGCACACCCGAGGAGAGGATCGCGTCCGTGCACGGAGGCGTCCGGCCGAAGTGGGCGCAGGGCTCCAGCGTGACGTAGAGGTCGCCGCCACGGGCCCGCTTGCCGGCCCGGTCGAGCGCCCGCACCTCCGCGTGGGAGCGCCCCGCCTGTTCGTGGAACCCCTCGCCGGCCACGCGGCCCGAGCGCAGGACGACGGCGCCGACCATCGGGTTTGGAGAGACCGTGTACCGGCCGCGCTCGGCGAGGTCGAGAGCGCGGTCCATCCAGCGCAGGTCGATGGGAGATGTCATGGCTCGAGAGGGCCCCGGGAAAGTCTCATGTTAGTCACCGAGAAGAGCGCTGGCGTAGTCCCGCGGTTCGAAGGGGACCAGGTCGTCTACGGCCTCCCCGACTCCCACGTAGACGACGGGGAGCTTCAGCTCACGCGTGATCGCGAGGACGACGCCTCCCTTCGCGCTTCCGTCGAGCTTCGTCAGGACGACCCCGGTCGCGCCGGCGGCCTCCACGAACTTCCGCGCCTGGGCGAGGCCGTTGACGCCGGTCGTCGCGTCGAGCACCAGGAGCGTCTCGTGCGGGGCGCCGGGCACCTCGCGCGCCGCGATGCGGCGCATCTTGGCGAGCTCCTCCATCAGGTTCTTCTTGGTGTGAAGGCGTCCGGCCGTGTCCACCAGGAGCACGCCGGCGTTGCGCGCCTTCGCCGCGGCGATCGCGTCGAAGAGGACGGCGGAGGGGTCGGCGCCCTCCCGGTGCCGGATGATCGGGGCTCCGACGCGGCCCGCCCAGACGGCGAGCTGCTCGATCGCCCCCGCGCGGAACGTGTCGGCGGCGGCGAGGACGACTGACTGCCCGCGCTCGATCCGGCGGGCGGCGAGCTTGGCCGTCGTCGTGGTCTTGCCCGACCCGTTGACTCCGACCAGGAAGACGACCTCGAGGGGGGCGCCGGTCTTCGCGGGTGCCCTCGGCGCCTCCGAGAGGAGCCGCTCGATCTCCTCGATCAGCATCGAGCGGAGCCCTTCCAGGTCCGTCCTCTCCGTCGCGGCAGTCCGCGACCGGACCGCGTCGGCCAGCGCCGCGGCCGTGTCGGCCCCGACGTCGGCTGCGATGAGCGCCTCCTCCAGCGACTCGAGGACCGACTCGTCGAACCCCAGTCCTTTCTTGACCGCGGTTCCGAGCTTCTCGAGGATCTCCGTGTGGGTCATGAAGAGCCCACGCTTGACCTTCGAGAAGAACCCGGACCGTGGCTTTTCCGCCTTGGGAGTCGTGTCGCTCATCGGGGCCGCATTATTTCCGAACGCGAAGACTCGCGCTCGGCTGGAGCCGCTCCCCGCGGCCTAGGAGCTCGGCTTGGCTTCGAGGAGGAGTCGGGCCTTTGCGCCGGAGTCCCCGGTGGGGTCGAGCTCGATGGTCCGCTCGAGGTAGCGCCGCCCGAGGGCGGTCTTCTTCATGGTGACGAGCGTCAAGCCCAGGTGCAGGTTCGCCTCGGGGCTCTTGGGCTGCAGCTTGACCGCCTCGAGGTAGTCCTCGGCCGCCGCGCTATAGTCCGAGCGCGCCTCGTGCGCGGCCCCGCGGCCCAGGAGCGCCTCGATCGAGCGCGGGTCCCGGGCGATCGCCTGCGAGAACTGCTGCTCCGCTCCGACGAAATCGCCCATCCGCAGCCGCATCCGCCCGCGGTTCAGCGCCAGGTCGTACTGGTCCTCGGGCGAGGGCGAGTTTTCGGCGACCTTGAAGTCTTCCTCCGCCTCGCCGAACCGCGAGAGCTGCGTGCGGACCATCCCGCGGTGGATGCGGTAGAGCGCCTTCTCGGGATCGTACTTGACCGCCTTGTCGAAGGACTCGAGGCTCTCCTTCGTCTTGCCCTGGGCGAGCAGAGCGAGGCCCAACCCGTCGTGGAGCTCCGGCTTCTTCGCCTCCGCGCGCAGGCATTCCCGGTAGGCGTCCTCGGCCTCGTGGGCGCGCCCCTGCCGTAGCAAGACCGCGGCCATGCGCTCGTTCAAGAGCTCCTCGGTCGAGGTCTGGGGCTTCTTGTGGGACGAGCACCCGGGCGTGGCCGCGAGCAGCGCGGCGGCGAGCGCCGGCGCGACGGCGAACCGTTTCACAGGGCCTCGGCCAGCTCGGGCAGCTCCGGTTCCTCGAGGGCCGGGCGAACGGGGATCGGCGCGAGGTTGCCTTTCCGGTAAGCCCGCACGAACGCGTCCACGACACGCGGGTCGTATCGGATGCCGGCGAACTGCCGGATGCGCTCGACGACGAACTCGATCTCCATCGCCTGCTGGTAGGGGCGGGTCGTGGTCATCGCGTCGAAGGTGTCGGCGACGGTCACGATGCGGGCCTGCATCGGGATCTCCTCTCCCTTCAAGCCCTCGGGGTATCCCCCGCCGCTCCACTTCTCGTGGTGGTACTTCATTCCCGGGATGACGTCGGCCAGCTGCGGGATCGCCGACATGATCGCCGCGCCCTTGATCGGGTGCGTCTTCATCAGCTGGAACTCTTCCTCCGAAAGCGCCGTCGGCTTGCGGATGATCCGGTCGTCCACGCCGATCTTCCCGACGTCGTGGAGGAGCGCGGAGAGGCGGATGCGCTCGACCTCCGACGGCGGCAGGTCCAGCTCCGACGCGATCGTCGCGGCGTACGCCGCCACCCGCTCGGAGTGGCCCCGCGTGTACGGGTCCTTCGCGTCGATCGCCTCGGCCAGCGCCTTGATCGAGGCGAGGAAGAGCTCCCGGTTCTCCCGGGCCGCCCGCTGGACCTGGTCGAACGCGGTGCGGATCGAGGCGCTCATCCGGTTGAAGCTCACCGACAGCTCGGCGATCTCCGCGGTCCCCGCGACCTCGACGGTCGCGCCGTAGTCCCCCTCGCTAATGGCGTGGGTCGAGCTGGCGAGCTTCGCGATCGGGTCGGAGAGACGGCGGGCGAACAGAATGCCCAGCAGGAGCGCGCACGCCAGCGAGACCGCGCTCCAGATCAACGTGTCGCGCTTCATGACGTCCACCGAGGCGAAGGCCAGGTCGCGGTCGCGCTCCACCAGGACCCCCCAGTCGGGCAGGCCCACGGGCGCGATCGAGGCGAGGACCGCTCCTCCCTGCGGAGTCGTCTCCGAGCGGGTGATCCGCGCGGGGAACCTCATGAAGTCGGAGACAAGGAGCGAGGCCTGCCGGGCCTGGGACCGGGCGTAGAGCGGGAAGACGACGTTTCCCTCACGGTCCACCAGCGTCACCCGGACTTCCCGGTGCGCCTCGTCGCGGAATTCGGTCGCAATCGGCTGCCAGGACACGAGGGCCTCGACGACGCCCGTCCGGCTGTTCTTGCTCTGCTCGACGACCGGCAGCGCGAGGACCGCGACGGGTCCGAGCTCCGGCAGCCAGAACGGCTTGCCCTGGTAGATCGCGCCGTCCCGCGCGGACTCGAAGCCCTTGCGGAACTCGTAGTCGATCTCGGGAGACCGGACATCGGGCCCGACGAACCGGCCCGAGCCGGTCGCGTTGAAGCCCCGCAGGGCGACGAGCGGGGTGCGCCCCGAGAGGAAGTTGCCGAGCAGGCGCGGCCCGTCTTCCGAGGTGAAGGGGTCCTTGCCGGAGAGCTGCCCCGCCAGCCAGAGCGACGCCGCCGCGCTCTTCAGGCGCTCCCGGGCGGACGCGTAGAACGCCGCGACGTGGTCCGCCAGGGCGGACGAGGAGCGCGTCAGGTACTTCTCTTCCAGCGTCTCCAGGGTGCGCTGGTTGCGCCGGATCAGGACAGCGTCGGACAGAACCAGCGGAACCAGGGAGGCCAGAATGAGGGCACCCGTGAGGAGGACGAAGAGGCGTATCCGACGCCTCGCGGAACGCCCGGCCACGGTCCGGGAATTATACCGTGAGGGAGGCCGCCTCCGCCGCGCCGAGCCACTCCTCGAGGGGCACCGACTCGACGACCCGGCCCCTCCCGATCGCCTCCAGGAGGACCGCTGCCGTGCCGCGGGCCGTGGATTTCTTGTCCCGCGCGAGGAAGGACGCCAGCACCTTCCTGTCGCGGCAGGGCTCGGGAAAGGGCCCGAGGCCGGCGAGGGCGGCGCGGACGCGCCCGGCCTCTCCCGCGGACAGGCCGGTGCGGCGCCGGGAGATCTCCAGGGCCGCCGCGATTCCCCAGGCGACCGCCTCTCCGTGGCGCAGGTCGCGGTAACCGCCCGCCGCCTCGAACGCGTGGCCCAGCGTGTGTCCGAAGTTGAGCAACCGGCGCCGGTCTCGCTCCTTCAGGTCCTCCGACACGATACGCACCTTGATCGCCGCAGCGCCGGCGATGACGTCCAACAGGACCGCCTCGTCGCGCCGGCGGAGAGGCTCGATCCCCGATTCGGCCCGCCGCGCCAGCTCCGCGTCGGCGATCCAAGCCGCCTTGAAGGCCTCGACGAGTCCGGCCCGGTAGTCGCGCTCGGGAAGCGTCGCCGCCGCCGCCGGATCGATCAGCACGGCCGCGGGGGGATGAAAAGCTCCCAGGAGATTCTTGCCGGCTGCGTGGTCCACGCCGGTCTTCCCGCCGATCGCGGCGTCGGCCATGGCCCCGGTCGTCGTCGGTACCGCGTTCCAGGCGATGCCGCGCAGCAGGATCGCCGCCGCGAACCCCGCGACGTCGGAGACGACACCTCCGCCCACGGCCACGACCGCGTCGTCCCGGCGCACTCCCGCCGAGAGGGCCGCGTCCGCGATCGTGGAAACCGTGGCGAGCGTCTTGGCCTCTTCCCGGTCGTCGATCTCGACGCGGGCGAGGACGCGCCCGGCGAGCGCGCGGGCGACCGCGTCCGCCGGCCCGCGCGATCCGGCCGAAGAGACGAGGAGGAAACGCCCGGACCGCGAGACGAGGTAAGGGCCCGGATCGCCTAAGAGACCCGTCCCGATCCAAAGAAGGCTCTCCCAGCTCTCTCTCGGGGCGGCCGCCGCGATGCGGCGTGGCTTACCCGTCACGGCTTGCGCGGGGTCTCGATCCCCAGCTCGCGAAGCTGGTCCGCGCCGACGTCGGAGGGGGCCTTCATCATCAGGTCCAGCCCCGAGGTCGTCTTGGGAAACGCGATCACGTCGCGGATCGAGGTGGCGCCGGCCGCGATCGCGCAGATCCGGTCGAGGCCCAGCGCGATCCCGCCGTGGGGAGGCGCGCCGAACTTCAGCGCGTCCAAGAGGAACCCGAAGCGCTGGCGCCCTTCCTCCGGCGAGATCCCCAGCAGACGGAAGACTCGTTCCTGGACGTCGGCCCGGTGGATCCGGATGGAGCCGGAACCGAGCTCCCAGCCGTTGACGACGACGTCGTAAGCGCGGGCGCGCACGCCTCCGGGGTCGCCCTCGAGCCTGCCCAGGTCCTCCTCGCTCGGGGAGGTGAACGGGTGGTTCATCGGGAACAGGGTTTTCGTGTCGTCGTCCCGCCCGAACAGCGGAAAGTCCGTGACCCAGCAGAAGGCGTGGCGCGAGTCGTCCACGAGACCGGCCTCGCGCGCCGCCGACGTTCGCAGCGCCGAGAGCGCCCCGAAAACGGCCTTGCTCCTGTCCGCGACGATCAGGAGAAGGTCGCCGGACTGCATCCCCGCGGCCTCCGCCAGGCGTTCGAGCATTCCGTCGGGAAGGTGCCTGGCGGCCGGCGAGGAGAGCGCCGCCTCCTTCTTGACGGAAACGATCCCGCCCGCGCCGTGCTCCCTCGCGAGCGCGGCCATCTCGTCGAGCTTCTTGCGGGAGACCGAGGCTGCCCCGGGAACGCGCAGCGCCCGCACGGTTCCGCCGAAGGAGAGCGCCTTCTCGAAAGGAACGAAGCCGCTCCCCGCGCAGAGCGCGGAGAGGTCCGTCAGCGGAAGGTCGTAGCGCAGGTCCGGCCGGTCCGTCCCGTAGCGGTCCATCGCCTCCCGGAAGGTCAGCCGGACGAACGGGCGCTTGGCCTCGATGCCGGCGGCGTCGAAGGCGTCGGCGAGGAACGCCTCGACCGCATCGAAGATCAGCTCCTCGGTCGGGAACGACATCTCCAGGTCGATCTGCGTGAACTCGAACTGGCGGTCGGCGCGCAGGTCTTCGTCGCGAAAGCAGCGGGCGATCTGGAAGTACTTCTCGAAGCCCGAGATCATCAGGAGCTGCTTGAAGAGCTGCGGGGACTGGGGAAGCGCGTAGAACTGCCCGCGGTGAACGCGGGAGGGCACGAGGAAGTCGCGCGCGCCCTCGGGGGTCGAGCGCGTCAGCATCGGCGTCTCGACCTCCAGGAACCCGCGCGCGTGGAGCGTGCGCCGGATCCGGAAGGCGATCTCGTCGCGCAGGATGATGTTCTTCTGCATAGCCGGGCGGCGAAGGTCGAGGTAGCGGTACTCCAGGCGCAGCTCCTCGGTCGCGTTGGTTCGGTCCTCGACCACGAAGGGAGGCGTCTCCGAGCGCGACAGGAACTCCATTCGCCGCGCGACGACCTCGATGTCGCCGGTGGCCATGTCGTCGCGCCTCTGCCCCTCTCCCCGCAGGACGACCTCCCCCTCGATCTCGACGACGTCTTCGCTGCGGGCCGTGCCCGCCGCCTCGACCGCCTCCGCGGGACAGCGCGCGCGGTCGAAGACCACCTGGACCATGCCGCTGCGGTCGCGGACGGTCAGGAAGACGAGCTCTCCCAGGTCGCGCCTTCTTCCGACCCACCCCTGGAGCCGGACGCCCTTGCCCTGGTCTGCGCCCCGGAGCGTCCCGGCGGGCTGGCGGGGTGAGGTCATGCCCGCCCCGCGATCCAGGCGGCGAGCTGCGCCCGCGGCACGGCCTCCTGCTCGCCCGATGAGAGCCTCTTGATCGTCACGGTGGAATCCTCCCTCTCTCTTGCTCCCAGCAGGACGGCGAAGATCTTCTCCCGCTCCAGCCCGCGCGACGCCGCTTCCTCGAGGAGCGCGTTGGCCCTCGCCATTGCCTTCTTGAATCCCCGCGCGAGCAGGTCCACCTCGACCGCGCCGGCCGCGAGGGAACGCAGCTCCGCCGCCACGCGCAGCGCTTCGTCGAGCTCCTCGGGGCCCTGCGGCAGGACGTAGAAGAGACCGCCCGACGGCGCCGGCCGGGGCGCGACCCGCACCAGGCGGTCCTCGCCGATCGCGAAACCGATCGCCGGGAGCGGCGGGCCGCCGAGAGACTCGACGAGCTTGTCGTACCGCCCGCCTCCCAGGATCGCGTCCTGCGCTCCCAGCTCCGAGGAGGCGACCTCGAAGACGGTCCGCGTGTAGTAGTCCAGCCCGCGCACGAGCGAGGGCTCGTCGCGGAACGGGATCCCGGCGTGACCCAGGAGGCGCCGGACTTCCTCGTGATGCCTCTTCGAATCGGGGTCGAGGAAGTCGGTCGTCCGGGGCGAGCCCTCGAGGGCTGCCCGCACGGCGGGGTCCTTCGAGTCGAAGAGGCGAAGCGGGTTCTCGGCGAGCTTGCGCCGGTCGTCCTCGCCGAAGCCTTCGGAGCGCGAAGCGAGGTATCCCTGCAAGGCCTTGCCGAAGTCCTCGCGCGAGGCCGCGGTGCCGACCGAGTTGAGCGCGACCACGAGCCCTTGGAACCCGAGCGCTCCGAGAAAGGCGAAGAGCATCGTCAGGATCTCGATCTCGGCCGCGGGGCCCGGCACGCCGAGGAGCTCCGCGCCGATCTGCCGGAACTCGCGGTAGCGCCCGGCCTGCGGCCGCTCGTAGCGAAACTGCGGTCCGGCGTACCAGAGCCGCAGCGGCATCGGGCCCGATGCCAGCCTGTTCTCGACGATCGCGCGCACGACACCCGCCGTGTTCTCCGGCCGCAGGGTCAGCGAGCGGCCCTTGCGGTCGAGGAACGTGTACATCTCCTTGTGGACGATGTCGGTCGTCTCTCCGACAGACCGGGCGAAGAGCTCGGTCGCCTCCAGGCTGGGAGTGCGGACCTCGCCGTAGCCGTGGGCGCCGAAGACGCGGCGCGCGGCCTCCTCCGCCCGGGCGAATCGCTCGCTCTCGGGAGGAAACAGGTCCCGGGTCCCTTTGACCGCGCGGTACTTCATCGGGCTCGAATCGCGGACGGGAACATATCCAAGCGGGGGACCTTGCGGTCCCCCGAGCCCCCTAGGCCCACTTCCCGTCGATGCGGAAGTATTCCTTCTTGTACTCGAGGTAGTGGAGGTGGAAGTGCTTCAAGTCCTGGACCTCGGCGTCGGAAAGGGCGCGGACCTGCTTGGCCGGAGCGCCGAGCCAGAGCGTCCGCGGCGGAACGACGGTCCTCGGCGTGACCAGGGCTCCCGCCCCGATGAACGCCGACTCGCCGATTTCCGAGCCGTCGAGCACCGTCGCTCGGATCCCGATCAGGGCGCCCTTCCGGATGACCGCCCCGTGCACGATCGCCCCGTGGCCCAGCGTGACCTCCTCCTCGAGGGTGGTCGAGTACTTCTCCTGGGTAACGTGGATGGCGCAGTTGTCCTGGATGTTGGACCGGGCGCCGACGCGGATCGAGTGGCAGTCGCCGCGCAGCACCGAGTTGTACCAGACGGAGACGTCGTCGCCGAGGATGACGTCCCCGATGATCGCCGCCGTCTCGGCGAGGTAGACGCGCTGCCCGATCCGCGGCGTGCGGCCGCCGTATTCCTTGATCAGTCCCATTCTCGGGGCCGAATCTAGCACGCCGCCGCGGGCGCTCAGGGCCAGGGATACGCGCCGGGCCGCAGCACCTTCGGCGGGTCCGCGAGGGCGTCGAGAAGGGTGGAAGGCAGGCCTCCCGGAGTCCTTCCGCCGTCGATGACGAGGTCCACTCCGCCGTCGAACGCGGCGGCGACGGAGTCGGGATCGGAGAGCGGGGGATCGCCGGCGCGGTTCGCGCTCGTGGCCGTGAGCGGCCCGGTCGCCTCGAGCAAACGGACCAGCTCCGGATGCGCCGGGATCCGCACGCCCAGGCTCAAGTGGCCGCGCGAAGCGATGATCGGCGCGCGGATCGGAAGGACGACGGTCAAGGGCGCCGGCCAGACCGCGAACCAGCGGTCCAGTTCTTCCGCGGGAGCGTCCACGCCGAGGCGCTCGAGCTGGTCGCGGGCGGCGAAGACGACCGGAAGGGGCTTTTGCTCCGCGCGTCCCTTCGCGCCGAAGATCCGAGCGATCCCGAGGATGCTGGATGGGTCGGCGGCCAGCCCGTAGAACGTCTCCGTCGGGATCGCCGCGACACCCCCGCCCGCCAGGAGCGTCCGGAGGTCCGCCAGCTCCTGCGGCGACTCGAGAAGGCGGTCGAGCCGGATCCTGCGCAGGGCGGTCACCGCCCCACGTATTGCTCGTAGAGGGCGCGGGCCCTGCGAGGGTCGTCCGTTCCCCGCACGACGCAGCGTCCGTCGGCGAAGACCGTCAGGCTGACGTCGCCCACGTCGGCGGCGAGCAGGTGCGTCGATCGCCGCACCCGGCCGACGCGCGCCAGGCGCGATTCCAGGGCCTCGAAGTCGGGACGCTCCCGGCCGGCCGGCGAGACCTGGACGGAGTTGCGACCGCAGAGCTTGACAACCCTCGAGGCGTTCTCCTCCTCGAGCGCCGGGAACCGCCCGCCGCTGCAGACCGGGCACGCCGGGGACGGCGCCGCCCGCTCGAAGAGACGCCTCGAGCGGACGCCGCCTTCCCAGGCCTGCAGGGAAAGCACCCCGGGCGAGGGCTCGAGGCCGGCCGCCATTCGCAGCGCCTCGGTCATCCCGGCCGCGGCGACCAGGAGCGGAAGGGTCGGCACGATCCCGGCCGTGTCGCAGGTCGGTCCGGACCCCGCCGGCGGGAGGCTTTCCACGTAGCAGCGCAGGCAGGGGGTCTTCCCGGGGATGCTCGCGGCGACGAGCCCCTCTTCCCCGACGCACGCGGCGTAGATCGAGGGAAGGCGAAGCAGGCGCGCGGCGTCGGAAACGAGGAGCCGGGTCTCGAAGTTGTCCGATCCGTCGAAGGCGAGGTCGTGGCCGCGCAGGAGATCCGCCGCGTTGGCGTGGTCGAGGTCGGCCACGGCGGAGCGGACGGCGAGGCCCGGGCGGATCGCCCGCAGGCGCTCGGCCGCGGCCTCGGCCTTGGGCGCGACGCGCGCGGCGTCCCGGGCGTCGAAGAGGAACTGACGCGCGAGGTTGGACTCCTCGACGACGTCGCGGTCCACGATCGTCACGCGGCCCACGCCGGCCCGCGCCGCAGCCTCGGCCGCCGCCGCGCCGATCGCTCCAACGCCGACGAAGACGATCGAGAACGCCTCGATGCGCTTCTGTCCTTCCTCGCCGATGCCGGGGAACAGGACCGAGCGCGAGTAGCGGCCGCTCATGCCTCTCCGGCCTCCAGGAGGGTGCGAGCGTGCCGGACCGCCGTCTCCGGGACCTTCTCCCCGGCGAGCATGCGGGCGATCTCGGCGACGCGATCCTTCCCCTCGACCCGGCGGACGGCGGCGATCGTGCGGCCCTTCGCCTCGTGTTTCTCGGCGAGGTAGTGGCGGTCGGCCAGGGCCGCGATCTGCGGCACGTGCGTGACGCAGAGGACCTGGCTGCGGGCGGCGAGCGCCTTGAGCTTCCTTCCCACGACTTCCGCGGCCCGGCCGCCGATCCCGGAATCCACCTCGTCGAAGACGAGCGTCCTCCGGGCGCCGCGCCGGGCTGCGGCGACGGACTGGATCGCGAGGTGAAGGCGGGACAGCTCGCCTCCCGACGCGATCTTCTCGACGGGCTTGGCGGCTTCTCCGGGATTCGGCGCGAAGAGGAAGGAAGCGGTTTCGCTCCCGGAGGCCCGCGGCGCCTCTTCGGAATGGGGCTGGATCTCGACCTGGAACCTCGCCTTGTCCATGGCGAGTGCGTGAAGCTCTTTTTCCACCGCGGAGGAGAACCTCGGAGCCGCCGCGCCCCGCCTGGCGGCCAGCGCACCGGCCGCCTTCCGGTAGGCCAAACGCGCTCCCTGTTCTTCCTTCTGCCGCCGGTCCAGGGCGTCCTCGATGTCGGAAAGCTCGTCGCGCTCCCGGGCGAGCTTCGCGGCGAGAGCGAGAACGTCGGCCAGGGTCCCTCCGTACTTCCGCTTGATCCGCGCGAGCTTCTCCAGGCGCGACTCGATGCCGGTCAGGCGCTCGGGGTCCCCTTCGACGGAGCCTGCGGTGTCCCGGGCAGAGGCGGCCAGATCCGCGACTCGGCGCTTCAACTCTTCGACCTCCTCCACCCGGGCCTGTTCGGCCGGGTCGATCGCGGCAAGCTGCGCGAAAGCCTTCGCCGCTTCGCCCAGGCGATCCGCCGCGGAGCCCTCGTCCTCGGACAGGGCCAGGAGGGCGGTCTCGGCGGCCGAGCGGATCCGGTCCGCGTGCAGGAGACGGTCTCTTTCGACGAGGAGCTCCCCTTCCTCCTTCTCGTCGGGCGCGGCCTCCCGGATCTCCCGAATCTGGTAGTCCAGCATCTCGAGCCTCGCACCGCGGTCGCGACGCGAAGCCTCCAGGTCCTCGAGTGCGCGGCGGGCCGCCGCCCACGCCTCCGCAGCCGCCGAGGTCGCGACGCTCTCCGCCTCCGCGGAGGCGAAGGCGTCGAGAAGCTCCAGCGGGGTCTCCGGATCCGCCAGGTCCCGCTCGGAGCTCTGCCCGTGAATCGCGACGAGGCGGTCGCCGATCTTCGCAAGCGTCCTCACCGACGCCGGCTCGTCCTCGATGAAGACCCGGCCCTTCCCGTCGGGAGAGAGCTCCCGGCGCAGCAGGAGGGTCGCCGAGTCCGGGAGGCCGGCCTCCGAAAGGATCCGCCGGATCGGGCCGTCCGCGTCGAACTCCCCGGAGACCGTCAGGCGCGGCGCCCCGTCGCGCACGAGATCGACGGATCCCCGCCCGCCCGCCAGTAGCGAAAGCGCATCCACCAGGATGGATTTGCCGGCCCCGGTCTCTCCCGTGATGACCGTCAGACCCGCCTCGAGGTCCATCTCGAGGTCCTCGACGATCGCCAGGTTCTTGACACTCAGCCGGCGCAGCACGCTTCGATTATCTCAAGCAGGGCACTACGGGGGCGGGGCGGGGCAAGCCCCTCCCCTAAGGAGCCAAGCCGTTTCGCGTCTAGCTGGCGGCGGGAGGAGTCTCCCGATGCGCCAGCGAGGGAGGAGCCTCCCGCCGCGGGAGCGGAGGCGGAGCGACGGATCAGGCGGACGGTCGAGGCCCTTTGGCCGAGCCGTCCGCCGGTGCGCCGCAGGCGCAGATCACTCGCGCAGCCGGAGCGACGGCCTAGGGGGTGAACTGGAGGTTGAAGCCGTTGATCAGGAAGATCGACATCTCGGCGCGGTTGACGGGGTTGCCGGGCAGGTCGGTGTTGTTCGGATATCCGTCTTCGATGTTGCGCGCCCAGAGGTAATTCACGTGCCGGCAGAACTGGTCGCTCAGGGAGACGTCGGTGAAGTGATTATTCGGGCGCGCCGGGTCGCAGCTGTAGCTCCGTCCCGTTCCCGGGTCCGGGCCGTATGTCAGCGGGACCGCCGCGTCGGATCCCGTGACCGCGCGCGCGACGAACATCGCCATCTGGCCGCGAGTGACCTCGTCGCTGGCGCAGTACTGCGACCCCGGCACGCAGCCGGTCGTCACGTTCGTCGAGAGGATGTAGTGGACGTGCCGGCAGAACGGGTTGGAGGGATCGATGTCGTTGAAGAGAGAGATGCCGCCGGCGACGCAGTTGTAGAACTGGGTCCCGGCGTAGCCGCTCGCGGGCACGCGGTTGTCGCCGCCGGCCTGGGCCCGCGCGAGGAAAACCGCCATCTGCAGCCGGTAGACGTGGACATCCGGGCAGTAGGTCGTCGGCGTGCAGCCGGTCGTGACGTTGTTGTGAAGGAGCCGCTCGACCAGGTTGTAGTACGGGGAAGTCGTCGGAACGTCCGTGAAGCTCGCGCCGACGTGCAGGGTCCACGTCCGCACGGCGATCGAGTTGACGGTCTCCCTGAACGTTACGTCCCAGTGCGTCGCGGGACGGGTGGCCGGGCTGGACAGCGTGAGCCGGTAACAGTTGGTCGTCATGTCGTAGCAGTTCCCGTTGGCGAAGGCCGAGAGCGTCCCGTAACTCGCCGAGGAGTCCGACAGCGTGTAGGTCGCCCCAGTCGGACCCGTGAAGAGGGAGGCGGAGCCGCTCAAGGCGACCGGGCCGTTGCTGTCGTTGTGCCAGGAGGGCTCGACGAGGATCGACTCGCCGGGCTCGAAGATGCCGTTCAGGTTCGAGTTCGTCCCCGTGGTGCTGTGCGCGTCGATCCTCAGCGACACCGGCCAGGCTGAGAAGGGACAGGCGCTCGTCGCGAAGGTCTGGTCCGCGCCGGCCGAGCTCCCGCCGGAGCTCGAGCCGACGACCCGGAAGTGGTAGAGGGTGTTGCAGGCCAGGGAGGTGGCGGCCGCGCTGACGGAAACCGCCGCCGTTCCCGAGCCGATGCCCTGGGAACCGGTCGTGCTTCCGTAGCCCGTGGTCGCGCCGTACTCGAAGTACACCGTGGTGTCCGAGCCGTTGGGATTAACCGAGCCGTTCAAGGTCGCGCCGGTGGTGCTGATGCCGCTCGCCGCTCCGGTCGTCGCGGTGGGCGGGACCGACCCGCCGACGGTGCAGGAGTTCCCGCCGTCGCCGTAGAGCCACCGGACCCCGTCGGAGTCGTCGGTGCCCAGAAAGGTGTAGCTCTGGACCACGGAGCGCATCTGCGCCGCGTCCTCGTCCCCGCGGCAGACGTCGTGCGGAGAAGCGACCTGGTCGGAGTGGGCGAGGCCGAGCGTGTGTCCGAGCTCGTGCGTCACGACCGCCTGGTAGACGGCGGACGGGTAGAGGTTCAGCGAGCAGAAGGAGCGGACCCAGACCTCGCCTCCCGTGATCGTCATGTAGGACTCGCCGCGCCAGGTGGAGGCCGCGCCGCCGGTCGGGCCGCCGCAGCCGATCACGCCGCCTCCCGCCAGGCACGAGGTCCAGCCGCAGGGCGATGAGAGCGCGTCCAGGTGGATGATGTTGGGACCGCCGGCCCCGTACGTGTAGTTGATCGTCGAGTTGGGCTCGTTGGTCCAGCTGGCGAGCGCTCCCCTGGCCTCGGACGAGCCGCCGCTCGTGATGTTGGCCGTGCCGTCGGTGCTCCAGACCGCGGTCGCGCCGTTGGTCCAGCGCCACAGGCCGCTGTAGTTGCCCCACTGCGGCAGCGCTCCGCGTCCCGAGTACTGCGCGTGGACGACGGACTTGAGGGCCCCGCGCGGCGCGGCGGAGGCGACGGTCTCGCGTCCCGGCTGCCGGATCGACCTCAGGAACTGTTCGAGCTGCCTCGGCCGCGAAGTCGGCCCGAGGGACTCCTCGCCCGCGTCCGGTTCGTCCTTGGCTCGGAGCCGAACCGTGACTCCGGCGGGAGCGTCCACCGCGAGCCCGGGCACCGCGAAGAGCTGGCCGTCTTCGTCCCTCTGCACCTCGAACTTCCCGAGGATCATCTCGGCGGTCTGGAAATCCCCCTCGGGCCGGGCGATGCCGAAGACCACGATCTCGTGCCCGGGCTGGTACTCGGGCCGGCCCCAGATCTGAAAGAACCGGCCGTCCGGAAGGCGGCCTCCGACCTGGTGAATGACGAGGTTTCCGGAAAGCTCGCCCTTCAGGACCTCGAAAGGCTGGATGACGGAGACCGTCTCCGGCCGCCCGGCGGCGTCCTCGGAGGCTTCGGTCGAGACGACGACGCCGCGCACGACGACGTCGGCGCGCGAGCGCAGTTCCCTGTCTGAGATCGGAACAACCGTGGTCGCGGAAGCGGAAACGGCGAGGAGAAAAGCCACCGCCGCCGCGGCGGAAAACCTCCGTGCGGCGTCTCGAATTGCCTGCGGAATCATCAGTTCCTGCACGAGGAACCCCTGCTCCGCAGGAGTTCCCAGAGGTCTCCCTGGGGCCGAAAACCCGCCGCGCTTTCTCGGCTCCGCCATTGTTCCGATTTCACGCTCCGCGAGAACGAATCGTCTTCTTGAGGGAATGTCCGAACAGATTCACTGTAGGGGGTGGCAGTTCCCCCCACAACTGGTCAGGAGGTCAAGAACGGGACAGGCAAGACCCTGTCCGATTCCAAATCCCCCGGGGCGACGGCGGCGTCCCTCGCTCCGCCAACGAGAATGTTACCGGCGGCGATTATAGCAGGACCCGCTCGCCCGGAATTTGCGAAGTGAGTTATCGAGCCTTTTTCTGGCCGATGGGCTTGGCGGGGATTCCCGCGGCGATGACGCCGGCGGGGATCGGCCTGGAGGCGACTCCCATGGATCCGACCATCGCGTCCGCCTCCACCGTCACGCCGGAAAGAACGACGGCGTGGTACGTGATGCGCGCGCGGTCCCCGATGACCGTCCTCCCGAGGGACACGTCGTGGATGTCTTCCACGGCGTGGGAGTGCGAGTAGATGTTGGCGTAGTCGGAGATCGAGACGTCGTCGCCCAGGACGACCTCGCCTCGATCGTCGATCAGGACGTTGCGGTGGATCGTCACCCCGTTGCCCACCGTCAGGTTGTACCCGAAGGAAAACTCGACGCCGTGGAAGATGCGGACGTCCCGGCCGCAGCGGCGGAAGACCCGCTGGGCGAGCATGGCCCGCAGCTGGGTGCCGAGTCGCACGTTTCGCCCTACGGGAGAGTGGTCGAACATCTGCCAGAACCAGAGGAGCGGCTTGACCGCCGCCCACTTCTCCGGATCGAGCTCGCGGTAGTACTCGGCCTCCATCGTCGCGTTGCGCGGGTCGAAGCTGGCGAGCAGGGCCTTCGTCTGGATCGGGAGGCGCCGGTCCGTGAGGGAGGCCTCGTCGAAGGGGCGGCCGAGGTAGAGCTGGGAGACCGTGTCGCGGACGATCAGGTTGCGGTCCAGCCCGGGATCGTCGAAGCGCTCGGCCAGCTCCGACACGAAGCGGGGATAGACTTCCTCCCCGATCGGACCGATCGAAAACTGACGGAGCGGCATGTGGCGGGCAACGTAGCAAAGCGGTTCCCGACAGTCAAACTCGGCCGCGGCGCGCGGGCGGCGCTCCTCGGCCTCGCGATGACCATCTCCGCGGCGCTTCCCGCGCAGCAGGATCCGGCGGAGCCCCCTCAGGGAAAGCCCGCGTCCAAGGCAGTGCGGGAGCCTGTCGGCGCCGTCTCGCGCAAGTCCGTGGACGAGACGGCGATGAAGGCGACGATCGAGGAGCTCGTGTCCTGCGGCACGCGCCATTCACTCTCCTCGTGGGAGGACCCGAAGCGCGGGATCGGCTGCGGCCGGGACAAGGTCCTCGCCCGGTTCCAGGCGATCGCGAAGGAGTCGGGCGGCAGGCTCGCGGTCTCGGTGGACCGTTTCGAGGCGACCGCGCCGCGCACGCATGACAAGCCCGCGCGGATGGAGAACGTCCTGGCGTTTCTCCCGGGAAGTGACCCGCGGCTCGCCAGGACCGTCTTTCTCGTGTCCGGGCACTTCGATTCGATGCCGTCGTCGGTGATGGACCCGGACGCCGACGCGCCCGGCGCCGACGACGACGCGTCCGGAACGGCCGTGTCCATCGAGTGCGCGCGGCTGCTGGCCCGGGGCACCTACCGCGCGACGCTCCTCTTCGCCGCCGTCTCGGGCGAGGAGCAGAGTCTTCTCGGCGGCAAGCGCCTGCTCGAGTACCTGAAGGAGAAGGGTTACCAGGTCGGAGGCTTCCTCAACAACGACATCGCCGGCGCGGACTTCGCACCGGGCGCGCCGCACCGCGTGAGGGTCTTCTCGGGCGGCGGCCCGGACGGGGTCGAGTCGCCTTCCCGCGACCTCGCCCGCACGGTGGAGGAGATCGCGGGGCGCGCCGCGGTCCGGATGGTCTTCCGGCTCGACCGGCTCGGGCGCGGCGGCGATCACCGCCCCTTCGTCGAGGCCTCGCTTCCGGCGGTGCGGTTCACCGAGCCGCTGGAGAACTACGACCACGAGCACCAGACGCCGCGGGTCGAGAACGGGCGGGAGTACGGCGACCTCGTCAAGTTCCTGAACTTCGAGTTCCTCGGGAACGTGGCCCGCGTCAACGCGGAGACGCTTCGGCGGCTGGCCCTGGCTCCCGCGGCCCCGAAGGACGTGACGATCTCCGGCGGCGTCACGCCCGACGCGAAGCTTTCCTGGTCCGCCGAGGAGGACCCCGAGCGGGACGGCTTCGAGATCCTCTGGCGCGAGACGACCGACCCGCGCTGGTCCGTCTACGATTTCGCCCCGGCTGCCGGGGAGAACGCGCTCAAGGGAGTCTCGACGGACAACCGTTTCTTCGCGGTGCGCTCCGTCGGGAAAAACGGCGCCCGCTCGATCCCCGTCGCCGCCGTCCTGAAGCCGCCTCCGCCGCGGACCCCTTGAGAAGCTCCTAAGCGAAGCGCCGGCGCAGGAACTCCACCGTCAGGGCGATTCCGAAGCCCGTCGCTCCGGCGTCGTAGCCGGCGTGCTCCTTCTCGAGGTGGGCGACTCCGGCGATGTCGAGATGGGCCCAGGGGACTCCCTTCGGGACGAACTCCCGGAGGAAGACCCCCGCGTTGACCGTCCCCGCCGTCCGCCCGGCCGTGTTCTTCATGTCCGCCCACTCGGACTTCAGATTGTCGCGGTAGTCCGGCCAGACCGGCAGGCGCCAGACCCTCTCGCTCGTGGCCTCGCCCGCCGCGGTGAGCTCGCGCGCGAGATCGTCGTCCGGCGTCATCAGGCCGGCGCACTCGTGACCCAGGGCGATGAGGACCGCGCCGGTCAGCGTCGCATAGTCGATCAGGACGTCCGGACGGAACTTCTCGGCGTATGCCAGTGCGTCGGCGAGGATCAGGCGCCCCTCGGCGTCGGTGTTGTCCACCTCGACGGTTTTTCCGTTCCTCATGCGGAGGATGTCGCCGGGCCGGCAGGCCGACCCGCTGGGCAGATTCTCCGTGACGGGAGCCAGCGCCACGACGTGGACCGGAAGCTTCAGCTTCGCCGCCGCGCGCAGGCAGGCAAAGGCGGTCGCCGCTCCCATCATGTCGTACTTCATCTCGCCCATCGAGGCCGCCGGCTTGATCGAGATGCCGCCGGAGTCGAACGTGATCCCCTTCCCGACGAGCACGGCGGTCCCTTTCGCTCCGCGAGGGCGGTATTCGCCGATCAGGAAGACCGGCGGCCGGACGCTGCCGGAGTTGACGGCGAGGAGGCCGCCCATCCTCTCGCGCTCGATCTCCTTTTTCCCGAGCGCGCGCAGGCGTAGCCGGTCTCGCCGCGCGGCGCTCCGGATCTCGCGCGCGAGGTCGGCCGGGCCAAGGTCGTTGCCCGGAGTGTTGCCCAGGTCGCGAGCCCATCCGATGATCCCGGACAGGGCGAGCGCGTCGGCGGCGGCGTCCCGGAGCTCTCGGGCCGGGATCGAGGGCGGCGGCAGGACCACCGCCGAGGCCTCCGCGCGCTTCTTTCCGGCCGGCTCGGCGGACTTGTACCTCTGGAATTGGTAATCGCCCTGCGCGACCTCGCGGATCAGGGCGCGCATCCGGGCAGGGGAGATTCCCTCGCCGAACGCGAGAAGGAGGCCCCGGCCCGGCTGCCGGAGGGCGTCCTTGACCGCCTTGCGGAGGGCCCTGCGGAGCTTGCCGAGCGGGCTCTGCGGGGATCCGAGGCCCACGAGGACGCAACCGCCGCGCTCGGTCAGCGCGCCGGCGACTTCCCGGTCGCGGCCTCCGAACCCGGAAACACGGCAGGCTGCTTTCAGCTCCGCCCGGACCGTGACCGGCGCGCCCGCGGCCGGGTCGCGGCCCTCGTGAAGAAACGCGACGCAGAGACGCCGTCCCGACCCGGGAGGCGCCTGATCCTGAACTGTCAGACGCATGGGGGCGAACGATACCAGAGACACGTTTCGAATCTCGAAATTCGAGTTTCGAGATTCGGATTGGGTTTCTGTTAATGTCGCCGAGCTGATGTCGGCGATCGTCGAGACCCATCTCTCCGGCGCGCGGCTGTCGCGCCGCGGCAAGGTCCGAGAGCTCTACGACCTGGGCGACAGCCTCCTGCTCGTCGCGAGCGACCGCATCTCGGCCTTCGACTGCGTTCTTTCGCCGGGCGTTCCCGACAAGGGGAAGATCCTGACCCAGCTCTCGAACTTCTGGTTCCGCAAGTTCGTCGACGTCGAGAACCACCTGCTGGAGACGGATGTCGAGCGCTTCCCGGAGAGCCTCCAGCCCGACCGCGCGACGCTCGCCGGCCGCTCCGTCATCGTGCGCAAGTGCGAGGTCATTCCCTTCGAGTGCGTCGCCCGGGGCTACCTCGCCGGCTCCGGCTGGGCCGAGTACAAGAAGACGCGGGCCGTCTGCGGCGTCAAGCTCCCCGCCGGCCTGGTCGAGGCCGATCGCCTCTCGCGCCCGATCTTCACTCCCGCGACCAAGAGCGAGCGGGGCCACGACGAGAACGTCTCCATCGACTTCATGGCCAACGCGATCGGCACGGAAGAGGCGGAGAGATTGCGAGACCTGACCCTCGACCTCTACTCGCGGGCGCGCGACTACGCGGCCAGCCGCGGACTGATCCTGGCCGACACGAAGCTCGAGTTCGGGCGGCTGGACGGCCGGATCGTCTGGATCGACGAGGCGTTCACCCCCGACTCCTCGCGCTATTGGGATTCGGCCGCCTACAAGACGGGGCACAGCCCGCACTCGCTGGACAAGCAGTTCGTCCGCGACTGGCTGGACTCGACCGGCTGGGACCACCGCCCGCCCGCGCCGCGCCTGCCTGAGGGGGTCGTCAGGACGACGCGCGAGAAGTACCTGGAGGCCTACAAGACCCTGACGGAGTCCCCGCCCGCGTACGTGGACTAGGAGCGAATCGTTACCGGCGATTGTTGGTTGGGTGAATTCCTCCCCCGTTTCGTACGCCGAATCCTGTGTCTCGTCATAGAGATCGGGGCGCTGGTCCGATCTCCTTGGCCCGCGCTTTGCTACTCCGTCGATTTGGCGCTTCTTTGAGCGCCAAGCCTTTCAAGGAAGGAGAACTTATGCGCAGGAGAATCTCGGGACTCATCGCCGCAATTGCCATCCTCGCCGTCGCCGGCGCTGCCCAGGCCCAGAACGCCGATCCCAACACCGGCGGCCCCACGAAGAACACGCTTCGCCTCAAGCTCGTGGAGCCGGTCGAGGGCGCGTCGATCGCGGGGACCTCGGTCCGGGTCGCGGTGGACTACAACCACAACGTCTTCGGAACCGGCTCGGGAACGAAGTTCGGGGAATCGAACTTTCCCCAGCCCCGCTTCGACATCTTCCTGGACAACACCCGCGTCGCCACGTTGAAGGGGACGGAGAGCAACACCACCGTGCTCGAGAACGTCCCGATGGGGACCCACAAGATCGCCATCGTCGCCTTGAACGTGAGCGGAGAGGTCATTGACCGCAAGGAAGTGAACGTCACGACGACGGCCACGACCACGATCGCCGAGAAGACCACCACGACCTCCACCATGGCCACGGCGCCCGCGCCCGCCGCTCCGGCTCCGGAGCCCCCTCCGGCCCCGGCTCCCGCGTACGTTCCGCCTCCGGCGCCCGCCCCGGCCGCTCCGGTCGAGTCGGCGCTTCCGCACACCGCATCCTCCTCGCCGCGCCTCGCGCTCTTCGGTCTCGCGCTGGTCGCGGCCGGACTTTTCGTCGGCCGGAAGACCCGGTAGATCCGAACAACAGGCCTCCTGCGCCCGGTCCTCGCCCTTGGGCGGGGCCGGGCGTCAGGCTGTATGGGGGGAAAACATGCACTCTCGCAGGTTCGGTCCGGCCCTGGCCTCCCTCGGACTCGCGGGGGGCCTTCTCTTTTCCGCGGCGTTCGCCCGCGACGTTTACACCGGCATCTCGCGGCCGGCTCGCAGGGAGGTCGAATCCTTCGCCTCGGCCGCACGCCGCGGATCGGCCCCGACGGAAGGCGAGCTCCTCGGGAAGATGAGCGTTCCCAGGCTCTCGATGGACTCGCTCGTCTTCGAGGGCGTCGCCGCAGCGACCCTGGCGCGGGGAGCCGGCCACGTCCCGGGGACTGCCCTGCCCGGCGAGGAGGATGGCGCGTCCATGATCGCCGTGCCCCGCGGTCGCTCCGGCGAGGCCGTCTCACGGCTGAAGCTCAACGACCGAGTTGCCCTCCGGACGACCCGCGGCCTGCTCGGCTACCGCGTGGTCGCGAGGCGGATCGTCGAGGCGACCCGGTTCCAGGCCGTTTCCGCCGGCATCACGCGCCTGACGCTGGTGACGGCCTACCCGGCGGACGCGGCCGGGCCCGCGCCGATGCGGCTGGCAGTCTCCCTGGAGCCGATGGACTGAAGGAAGTCGGTCACCCTGTCCACCGGCCGGATTCTCAAGTCTGAGAACCTCGCGGCTTCGGCGGCATCTCCCGCCGGGAGGTAGATCGTCGAGAATCCCATCGCGGCGGCTTCCTTGATCCGCGCGCTCGCCGCCGGAACGCGGCGGACCTCTCCGAGCAGACCGATCTCGCCGAAGCAGACGGCGTCGGCGGCGATCGGGCGCGCCCGCGCCGAGGACGTCAGAGCGGCGACCGCCGCGAGGTCGGCGGCCGGCTCCGCGGCCGACAGGCCTCCCGCGCAGGAGATGAAGACCTCTCGCGAGGAGAGCGGCAGCCCGGCGCCCTCCAGGACGGCCAGCAGCAGCGCAAGCCGGCCGGGATCGAAACCGATGGCGACGCGCCGGGGTGAACCTGCCGATGCCGGCCCCACCAGGGCCTGGATCTCGACGAGCAGGCAGCGGGATCCCTCCCGCGTCGCGGTGACCGCGCTCCCCGGAAGACCGGTCCGGCGCTCCGCGAGCAGCGCCGCCGAAGGATTGGCGATCTCGGCCAGCCCCTCGCCGGTCATGTCGTAGAGCGCCAGCTCGTCCACGGGGCCGAACCGGTTTTTCGTCGCGCGCAGGACGCGGCGGAGCGACGTGCGCTCCCCCTCCAACGTCAGGACGGTGTCCACGAGGTGCTCGAGCGACTTCGGTCCGGCGAGGCTTCCGTCCTTCGTCACGTGGCCGATCAGGACGACCGGCACGCCCCGCGTCTTGGCGAACCGCTGGAGGACCGCCGCGCACTCGCGGACCTGCGTCACCGTTCCGGCACCGGAAGTCAGCGCCGACTCCCGCACCGCCTGGACCGAGTCCACGATCAGGAGCGCCGGCGGCCGGCGCTCCGCCGCCGCGACGACGTGGCGAACGTCGGTCTCCGCCGCCAGCAAGAGCGATTCCTCGCGGACTCCGAGGCGCTCGCCCCGCATCCGGACCTGGGCCGCGGACTCCTCGGCCGTCGCGTAGAGGACCTCGCCCGACCCTCCCGCCGCGAGTGCCCGCGCCGCCTGGAGGAGAAACGTGGACTTGCCGATGCCCGGCTCTCCTCCCAGGAGCACGACCGAGCCCGAGACGAGCCCGCCGCCGAGGACCCGGTCGAAGCCCGGCATCCCCGTGGAGACGCGCGCGAAGACTTCCTGCGGCTCGCCCGCCATCGGCGCGGGGACGGCGGCCTCCGCCGGGGAGGCCGCGCTCTCGGCGGCGAGCTCCTCGACGTACGTGTTCCACTCCCCGCAGGTCGGGCACCGGCCCAGCCACTTGGGCGAGGTCGCGCCGCAGGACTGGCACGCGAAGACGGGAGCGGCGCGGGGCATCGTCAGCGGCGGCTGACCGCCGCGCTTCCGGCCGTCCCGAGCAGGTACTTGATGTCGTCGTCGTTCCAGCGAAGGCCCGCGCCGAAGAAGATGGAGTCGGCTTCGCGGGAGTGGTTCAGGATGTCGTCCCACCCTCCCTGCACGTACACCGACGGCGAGAAGTAGTAGCGTCCGGTCACAGCCGCGTGCGCGGAGAAGTTGGGCCGGTTGAAGTCCCAGATGTCCGCGGAGAACTGGAGCCGGTTCCTCAGCGTGTTGTAATCGAGGCCGAGGCCCCCGCGCCCCTCGATCAAGCCCGCTCGGAGCGCCCAGGCGTTGTACTTGTACCCGAGGAGGGCCGTGATCGCGAGCTCATCCTTCAGCTCCGTCTCCTCAGTGGTCTTCACCTCGACGTGGCCGTCTGGAAAGGTCGTCTTGTCGATCGTCGTCGAGTCCACGCGCCGGCCAAACGGCTGCGTGGTCAGCTCGACCCGGTAGAAGCGCGGAGAGTCGGGGGGAAACACGTCGAGGGAGAAGGAGCCCTTGGCCTTCGAGAAGCGGCTCAGGTACGCGGAGCGGACGCCCAGGTCGAAACGCGTCTTGTTGACGGCCCCGAGCGCCTTGGTCAGCTCGGCGACTCCTTCCTTGACGGAAACGAGCGTGTCGTTCAAGTTCTTGTGGGTCTCATCGCTCTCGATCAGCTTGCCGATGGTCCCCTCGCCGGAACGGACCTTCCCGGTGATCTGGTTCAGGTTGTCGGCGGTCGTATCGAGCTTGCCGGAGACGTCCTTGACGTTGGCGATCCCCTGAGTCACGTTGGCCGAGTTCGCGGCGACGAGCTTGTCGATGCGATCGACGAGCTTGGTCATTCCTTCCGAAAAGTCGCGGAGGTTGGCGACCGTGGCGTCCACGTTGCCGCGGTTGGAGGCGACCATGACCCGCAGATCCTCGCTCAGGACCTTGATGTTGTCGATGATCGTCCGGAGCCTCTCCTCCCCCTGCGGCCCGCCGAGAGACGAGTTGAGATTCCTCGTGATGTCCTTGACGTCCACCTCGATGTCGCGGGCGAGCTTCGTGATCTGGTCGAAGCTGACGGGGATGTCTCCCTTCAGCACCGTTCCCTCCGGAAGCTCGGGAGCCCCGACGGGCCCGGGCACGAGCTCGACATACTTCTCGCCCAGCAGCCCGAGGTTGGCGATCGACGCCGAGGCGCCCTGGCGCAGCTCCACGTCGTGGTCGAGGTCCATGTCGATGATCGCCTTCCCGTCCGGGGTCAGGCGGATCCGCGCGACCTTCCCGACGCGCACCCCGGCCAGCCGAACCGTGGACTTCGCGTCGAGCCCCGCGACGTCCTTGAATTCGACGGACACCTTCTTGGCCGGCGTCCGTCCGATCCGCAGGTCCTCGATCCTCCAGATCAGCAGCCCCGCCAGGACCAGGACCACCAGGAAAAACCCTCCGACCTTCGCCGCAGTGCTCATGATCCCCTCCGATTATCGAACCGACATCTCCAGATCCTTCGTCAGCGGCCCCTGGGCCTTCCCCTCGACGAACTGGCGGACCGCGGGGTCCTTCGCCTCCAGGAACTGCTCCGGCGGCGCGTCGTAGAGAAGCTTGCCTCCGAAAAGCAGCGCGACGCGGTCCCCGATCTTCTTGGCGCTCTCGATGTGATGCGTGATCGTCACGATCGTCGGCTTCATCCTCTCGCGCATCTCCAGGATGACCTCGTCGATGATGTCGGTCATGATCGGGTCCAGCCCCGTGTTGGGCTCGTCGAAGAGCAGGATCTCGGGCTTGTGGGCGATCGCGCGGGCGAATCCGACGCGCCGCCGCATGCCGCCGGAGAGCTCCGACGGCCGCTTGTCCTCGACGTTGGGCAGGTGGACGATCTCCAGGCACTCCCGCACCCGGTCCCGGACCTCTCCCGCGGGCCGGCCCGATCGCCGGAGCGGAAACGCGATGTTGTCGAAGACCGACATCGAGTCGAAGAGCGCTCCTTCCTGGAAGGACATCCCGAACCGCTTGCGGGCGCGGTTGCGCTCGATGTTCGACAGCGCCCACAGGTCCTCGCCGGCGACGAAGACCTTGCCCGAGTCGGGGCGGACGAGGCCGATCAGGTGCTTCAAGAGCACGCTCTTGCCGATCCCGGAGGGACCGACGATGACGAGGGACTCTCCTTTCGCCAGCGAGAAGGAGATCCCGTCCAGGACCACTTTCGGGCCGAAGGACTTGTGCAGGTCCTGCGCCTCCAGCATCGGGACATCGTCGCGGGGGCGCGGTTTCGGCGAGGCTTCCACGGGCGGGCTCAGAAGAGAAGCTTCGTCAGGAAGAAGTCGGCGACCAGGACCGAGAGGCTCCCCGAGACGACGGCCCGCGTCGTCGCGCGGCCCACGCCCTCCGCCCCGCCCGTCGTGTAGTAGCCGCGAACGCACGCGATCAGCGAAAAGATCAGCCCGAACACCGCGGCCTTGATGATCCCGGAGATGACGTCGTCGCCGACGTGAAGGTACTGGAAGGAGTTGTCGATGTAGGCGACCGGGTTTGCGCCGAGCAGCTGGACGGCCACGAGGTAGCCGCCGTAGATGCCGACGGCGTCTCCCAGGATGACGAGAAGCGGCAGCATCAAGATCGACGCCGCGACCCGGGGAACCATCAGGTACTGCACCGGCTCGGTCGCCAGCGAGGTCAGCGCGTCGATCTGCTCGGTCACCCTCATCGTCCCCAGCTCCGCGGCCATCGCGCTGCCGACGCGGCCCGTGACCATCAGGGCGGTCAGGACCGGTGAGAGCTCGCGGGTCAGCGACAGCGCCACGACGCTTCCGACGAGGTTTTGAGCGTGGAACCTCGCAAAGCCGTTGAACGTCTGCAAGGCCAGGACCATCCCGGTGAAGAGGGTCGTCACGAAGACGACCGGGATCGAGTCGTATCCGACGCGGACCATCTGCCGCAGCAGCTCGCCGAAGTCGTAGGGTGGCCGGACCGCCCACGCCGCGACGCTGCCGAGCATCGTGAAGAAGCGGCCGATCTCCTCGAAGACCCGGAGGACGACGCGGCCGATCGCGTCGAGAGCCCGAATCAATCGCGATACCTTCTCGGCACCCGGTTGGAGATCCCGCAGAGGATTTCGTAAGGAATCGTCCCCGCCGCGCGAGCGAGGTCCCAGGCGGTGATCCGCAAACCCCCGCCCCCGTCCGCCGCCCCGAGGCAGACGACCCGGTCCCCCGGCCGAGCGCCGCAATCCGTCGCGTCCACGAGGGTCAGATCCATGCTCACCGCGGCGACGATCGGCGCCTCCTTGCCCTCCACCAGAACGGACACCCGACCGGAGAAAGCCCGGCGAAGGCCGTCATCATAGCCGATCGGAAGCACCGCGATCGTCGAAGGCCGAGGCGTCACGAAGAGTCCTCCGTATCCAAGAGGCGTGCCTGCCGCGAAGCGGCGGACGGACAGAACGCGCGTCTCGAGCGAAAGCGCGGGCTCGAGCCCGGGATCCTCCATCGAGGGAGACGGAAGGACCCCGTAGAGCGCGAGGCCGGGGCGAGCAGCGTCGAAGATCGAGCCGGGGTGCGCCAGGATTCCCGCGGAGTTTGCGGCGTGGAGGATGCCCGGCTCGATCCCCGCGGCCCGGAGCGCGCGAGCCGCCTCGACGAGGCCCGCGATCTGCGGGGCCGTCGCGGGAGATGCGGGGTCCTCGGCGCTGGAGAGCTGGGCGAAGACGCCGGCCAGCGTGAGCCTCGACCCGCGGAGGATCTCCGCCAGCGTCCCGGCTTCCGAGGGAAGGATCCCCAGCCGGCCCATCCCGGTGTCGAACTTGACGTGGACCGGAAGAGGCCTCGTGAAGCCGGAGACGGCGCGCGCCATCTCGGAGGCGTGCCGCAGGTCGTAGAGCGCCGGCGTGATCGAGTAGTCCCGGAAGAGCGAGGCCCCGGCCGGATCGGAGTGGTTGAGGAGGAGGATGCCGCCGCCGATCCCGGCCCGGCGCAGCTCGACCGCTTCTTCCGCGATCGCGACCGCGAACGTCCGGGCGCCTTCACGCCAGAGCCGACGCGAGACGGCCACCGCCCCGTGGCCGTAAGCATCGGCCTTGACGACCGGAAAGAGCTCGGCGGCGCCGGCTCGCTCCTTCAGCCGCGCGTAGTTCCGTGCGATGGCGCCGAGATCGACGAGGGCCTCGGTCGGACGGGAACGCGGTCGAGGGTCGAGAGTCAAGCGTCGAGAGTATAGAAACCAGGCGCGCCCCCCAAGTTCCCGCCGCCCGCCTCAGAAGGGCTGGTCCGAGGAGGGAGAGATCTCGGGTGTGTAGTTGCGGAACGTCATGTGGTCCGGGAGGAAGACGGTCTCGAACTCCCCCGTCGGTCCGTTGCGCTGCTTGGCGATGATGACGTCGGCGATCCCCTTGCGCTCGGTGTCGCGGTCGTAGAGCTCCTCGCGGTAGAGCATGATGACGACGTCGGCATCCTGCTCGAGCGACCCGGAGTCCCGCAGGTCGGCAAGCTGCGGCTTGCGCAGGTCTCCCTTTCGCTGCTCCGGCTGGCGGGAGAGCTGGGAGAGCGCGATCAAGGGAAGCTTCAGCTCCTTGGCGAGAAGCTTCAGTCCCCGGGAAATCTGCGAAACCTCCTGCGTGCGGTTGTCGAACCGGCCGTGACCCGCCATCAGCTGGAGGTAGTCCACGACGATCAGGTCGAGGCCCTTTTCGCGCTTCAAGCGCTGGGCCTTGGCGCGCATCATCGGGACGGTGAGGCCCGCGCTGTCGTCGATGAAAAAGTTGGCCCCGGCGATCTTCGTCTGCGCCATCACCAGCCGCGTGATCGCCTCCTGCGAGGCGTAGCCGTCGCGGACCTTCTTGGCGTCCACGTCCGCCTCCGAGCAGAGCACCCGGAACCCCAGCTGCTCCATGGACATTTCCAGCGAGAAGAACCCGACCGACCTGCCGTCCCGCAGGGCCACGTGCTGGGCGATGTTCAGGGCGAAGGAGGTCTTTCCGACCGAGGGGCGCGCCGCCAGGATGATGAGATCCGAAGCCTGCAGCCCCGAGGTCATCCGGTTCAGCTCCGTGAACCCGGTCGGGAGGCCCGAGAGCATCCCCTGCCGGGCGCGCGCATCCTCGATGACCTCCAGGTTGTGCTTGACGATCTTCCCGATGGGCGTGAAGGCCTCGCGGACCGAGTCGTCGGCGATGTCGAAGATCTCGCCGGTGACCTCGCCGAGCAGCTCCTCGGCCGTTTTTTCCTGGGTCAGCCCGTCGCGGACGATCCTCTGGCCCGCGCGAATCAACCGCCGCAGCGTCGCCTTTTCCTTGACGATCCGGGAGTAGTGCTCGACGTTGCCGATGTCCGGGACGCCGTCGAGCAGCCACGACAGGTAGGCGGCGTCCACGGTCTCGGTGTCGCCGGTGTTGAGCTGCTCCTTCAGCGTCAGCAGGTCGATCTCGGCCGCGCGGTCGAAGAGATCCAGCATTCCGCGGTAGATGCGCTGGTGCTTCTCGGTGAAGAAGTCCTCCTGGGAGAGGATCGGGACGACGACGGAGATCGTCGAGGGATCGAGCAGAATCGATCCGAGCACGGCGCGCTCCGCTTCCGCGTTCTGCGGAAGCCCTTTCTCGCTGACAGCTTCTTCGAGCATCAATTACCGGTTTTTGCGGATGCTTAGCGCGGCGAAACCGTTAGTCAACCGGCTCCGGAGGAATCCGCAACTTATCCACACCCGGCGCGTCATGTCGGCATTGGCGAAAAAAATTTTTTTTGCCGTGCGTCCACAGGACTACGACTATCCGTCCCGTGGACGGACAACAGATGTCCGGGTGATCGTGTCCCGGCGCGGTTACCAGACGAAGGAGCGCTCGGCCGAGCGGATCAGGGAGATCGCCGTGGGCCAGCCGACCAGGCCATCCACTCGGCTCGACACGGCGGCGCGGTCGAGCCGGCGGTTGACGAGCGAAGCCGAGCACGCGAGGACGCGCACGTTGCCGGTCTCGCGCGACTCGCGCAGGAGCCGGGCCGCGGACCCCAGGTCGGGGTCGTCCTCGGAGAGACGGCCCGAGACGAGCGACTCGAGGGCCGCGTCGAACCAGATGAGCGTGACGTCGAGCCCCAGGGAGACGGCGCCGGCCGTCATCGCGGCGGCCTCGTAGAGAGTGTCCGGGGAGTCGCGCTGGAGAAGGAGGACCCAGAGCGGGCGCGCCGTCCCCGCCTCGCCGCTCATCGAGGCCGGGCGCGGGCCCGCAGGAGGCCCAGCATCTCCGCGGTGCCGGCGACGCCGCCCGGGTGCTTGCGGCCCTCCGGCGTGCCGTGGAAGTCGCTTCCCGCCGTCGCGAGAAGCCCGAGTTCTCGCGCGAGCGAGCCGAAACGCGCCTCCTGCGCCGTGTCGTGATCGGGATGGAAGACCTCGATCGCGTCGAGGCCGGCCGACGCCAGGGCGATGACCAGGTCCTCCGCGTTTCGGTACCAGACCGCGTGGGCGAGCGAGGAAACCCCGCCGGCTTCGTGGACGGCCTCGAGGACTTCGGTCGCCTGCCACTTGGTGGACGGCACGTACCAGGGATGCTCGCGGCCCAGGAATCGGTCGAAGGCGTCGTCGTTGGACTTCGCGTGCCCGGCCCGCACCAGCGCTCGCGCCAGGTGCGGCCGCCCCCACACGCCATCGCCCACGTCCTGCCGGATCGCGTCGAGGTCTAGCGGATAGCCCGCTTCGATCAGCTTGCGGGCCATGCGCTCACCCCGCAACCGGCGGTTTTCCTGCCGCTCGAGGAGCCGGGCATTGAAGCGCTCGTCGGCCTCGTCTACGAAGAGCGCGAGGATGTGGACGTCATCCTGCCCCCGGAAGTCCGCGGAGATCTCCGCCCCGGGCACGAGCTCGACTCCGATCCGGGCCGCCGCCTCGCGAGCCTCGGGCAGCCCCTGCAGGGTGTCGTGATCGGTCAGGGCGAAGCAGTCGATCCCGGCCGTCTTCATCTTGCCGACGAGTTCGGCCGGGCTGTCGAGCCCGTCGGAGACCGAGGAGTGGCTGTGCAGGTCGATTCGCACGGAGCGGATCTTAGGCCAACCCGGCACCTAGAATGGCGAGCGTGGACCGCAAGGCCGTCGCCGCCGTCCTGGAGGACATCGCGGCGATGCTGGAGCTGAAGGGCTCGAATGCTTTCAAGGTAAAGGCCTACGAGAACGGCGCGAGGGCGATCCTCGCGTTTCCGGGGGACCTTCACGCGGCGGTCGCCAGCGGAGAGCTGAAGAAGGTCCCCGGGATCGGGCCGAGCCTCTTCTCCAACATCGAGAGCCTCGTCACGACCGGGTCGCTCCCCTACCACGAGGAGCTGCGGGCGCAGTTCCCTCCCGGGCTCCGGGAGTGCCTGCGCATCCCCGGCGTCGGCGCCCGGAAGGTCAAGCAGCTCCACGACGCGCTCGGCATCGATTCCATCGAGGCGCTCGAGAGGATCTGCCTCGAGGGGAAGCTCGCCGGCGTGAAGGGCTTCGGCGCCAGGAGCGCCGAGAAGATCCTGCGCGGCATCGCGATGCTGCGGGCGACGGCGGGCCTGCACTACTACACGCGGGCGCGCCGGAGGGCCGACGAGGTGCTCGACCTTCTCCAACGAACGGGACTGGCCGCGCGGCTCCAGGTCGCGGGGAGCCTTCGCCGGCGAAAAGAGATCGTCCGCGACCTCGATTTCGTCGCCGCCTCGGGGCGGCCGGAAGAACTGGGCCGGGCCTTTCGAGACCTCCCCTGGGTGGACGAGGTCACGGCCGACGGGCCGACGAAGACCTCGGTCCGCTTCGCCGACGGGATGGCGGCGGACCTTCGCGTCGTCTCCGACGAGGACTTCCCCGCGGCGCTCCAGTACTTCACCGGCTCGCAGGAGCACAACACGCAGCTTCGCGCCCGCGCGAAGAAGATGCGGATGAAGTTGAACGAGTACGGCCTCTTTCGCGCCGACTCGCCGGAAGAGCGGGTCCCCGCGGCGAGCGAGGCGGACCTCTACCGGGCGCTCGGCCTGGACTACATCGAGCCGGAGCTTCGAGAAGGGCTGGGCGAGATCGAGGCCGCCGAGCACGGCGAGCTCCCCCGCCTCGTCTCCGAGGAGGACCTCGAGGGAGTGATCCACGTCCACACGACGGAGTCCGACGGCCGCGACAGCCTCGAGGTCATGGTGGAAGCCGCGCGGGAGGTCGGCTACTCCTATGCCGCCATCACCGACCACAGCAAGACGGCGGGCTACGCCGGGGGCCTGAACGAGGAGAGGGTCCTCGCTCAACGCGAGGCGATCCGCGCGCTCCGGCAGAGGACACCCGGCTTCCGGATCTTCCACGGCACGGAGGCGGACATCCTCGCGGACGGCTCGATCGACTACGGCGACGAGTTCCTCGCGAATTTCGACCTCGTCGTCGCCTCCGTGCATTCCCGCTTCGGCCTCCCCCGCGCGGAGCAGACCGCGCGGCTCGTCAAGGCGATCCGCAATCCCCGGGTCGCCGTCCTTGGTCACCCGACGGGCCGGCTCCTTCTCTCTCGCGAGGGGCTGGACGCGGACGTCGAGGCCGTCATCGACGCCGCCGCCGAGTCCGGCTGCGCCCTGGAGATCAACGGCTCCCCCGAGCGCCTCGACCTGGACTGGCGGCACTGCCGCCGCGCCGTCGAAAAAGGAGTCCTCTTCTCCATCGATCCCGACGCCCATGCCACCCGCGAGTACTCCTACGTCTCCCTCGGGGTGGGGATCGCGCGGAAGGGATGGGTGACGCCCCAATCCACGCTGAACGCCAAGACCGCCGACGAACTGGAAGCCTGGCTCATCAAGCGACGAGGCGGGTCACTGCCCGATTTGTGATCAGGACAGGAACCGCCCTACAGCCCTGATCACAAATCCCAAATCCTCCCCTTGACTTTTAGTAAATAAGTGTATATTTATTTACTCTGTCATGGGACGGCCGCAGAGGGTCACGAGGGAGCAGGTCCTGGCGGAGGCGCGGCGCGCGTTCTCGGAGCGCGGCTTCGAGGGGACGACGCTGGCCGACATCGGCGCGCGGCTGGGCGTGTCGCCGGCGGCGCTGCTCCGCCACGCGCCCTCCAAGGAGGCCCTCTTCCACCTCGCGATGGAGCCGGAGTCCGGAGAAGTTCTTCCGACGGACTTCCTGGCCTCGGTCCCGACCGGCGAGGACCCGGCGAAGGTGCTCCGGAGGCTCGCCCGGGAGTTCATCCCGTTCATCGAGCAGAAAATGGGCGAGAACATCGCCCGCTTCCTCCGGGCCCGAAGCGAGGAGGAGGCGCGCACGATCCGCCTCCCCTTCGATCCCCGGAAGAAGAGCGCTCCTCCCCTCCGCGCGATCCGGGCGCTGGAGGGCTACTTCCGGCGCGCGCGGGAGTCCGGGTCGCTCTCGGTCCGGAGCCCGCGCGCCGCGGCGCTGGCGTTTCTCGGATCGCTCCAGTCCTACGTCTTTCTCCACCGGGTGCTGCACATCGAGCCGCGCGTCCCGCTGGAGGGGTATCTCGACACGATCCTGGAGATCTGGAAGAACGGCGCGATCCGGGATCGCAAGCGAGGAGAGAGATGAAGCGGAAGAGAGTCATCCTGTTCGTCGTCATCGTCCTGGCCGCCGCCGCGGCGCTCGGCTGGTGGCTGGGGACACGGCGGAAGGAGAAGCCGCTGGTCCTCTCGGGGACGATCGAGGCGAGGGACGTCGAGGTCGGGTCGCTCACCGGCGGGCGGATCTCGAAGGTCCTGGTCGAGGAAGGCGCGACCGTCGCCGCGAGCCAGCCGATCCTCGAGTTCGAAACCGACCTGATCGACCTCCAGGTCTCCCAGCAGAAGGCGAAGATCGCCCAGGCGGAGGCCAACCTGACCAAGGCGCTCCGGGGCCCGCGGGTGGAGGACATCGCCAGCGCGCGGGCGCAGGCGGAGAACGCCGAGCGCGAAAGGCTGCGGCAGAGAGACCTCCTCCAGAAGGGTGTCACGCCGCAGCAGCAGTACGACTCGGCGGCGACGCAGGCGAAGACGACGAGGGAGGCGCTCCTGCAGCTCGAGCGCGGGAACCGCCCCGAGGACATCGCCGCGGCGAAGGCGACTCTCGAGGCCGAGCAGAAGCAGCTCGGGTACCTCGAGCGGCAGCGCGCCGAGTCCGTCGTCAAGGCGCCGGCGGCGGGCGTCATCGAATCCATGGACCTGCGGCCCGGAGACCTCGTCGGCCCCAACCAGCCGGTCGCGCGGATGCTCGAGCCCTCGCAGATCTGGGTGCGCGTCTACGTGCCCGAGCCGCAGCTTGGGCGCGTCCGCGTGGGCCAGCAGGCGGCGATCAGGGTGGACACGTGGCCCAATCGCGAGTTTCCGGGGAAGGTCGTCGAGATCCGCACACAGTCCGAGTACACGCCCCGCAACGTCCAGACCCTCGACCAGAGGATGGACCAGGTCTTCGGGGTCAAGGTCGCCATCGATCCCGCTCCGGAATTGAAGCCCGGGATGGCGGCGGCTGTGAGGCTCGTCGAATGAGCGCCTCGGCGCCGCGGCCGACCGTCGGCGTGGGCCGCGATTTCGGAATCCTCGTGGACGGCGTCAGCAGGGACTTCGGGCCGGTCCGGGCGCTGGACAAAGTCTCCTTGACCGTTCCTCGGGGAGAGATCTACGGCCTGCTCGGGCCCAACGGGTCGGGCAAGTCCACGCTGATCCGGATTCTCTGCGGGTTGCTCGCGCCGACGGAAGGGCGCGCGACCGTGGACGGGCTCGACGTCGTGAAGGACGGCGAGGAGATCCGACGCCGGATCGGCTACGTGCCTCAGAAGTTCTCGCTCTACGAGGACCTGACGGTGCTTGAGAACCTCGACTTCTTCGCCTCTGTCTACGGGTTGAAGAAGGAGGAGCTGAAGAAGCGGCGGGAGTGGGCCATCGACCTGACCTCGATCGGCCCGTACCGCCAGCGCCTCGCCGGGCAGCTTTCGGGCGGCTGGAAGCAGAGGCTCGCGCTCGCGGCCTCGCTGATGCATCGTCCGCGCGTCCTCTTCCTCGACGAGCCGACCGCGGGCATCGACCCCGTGGCGCGCCGGGAACTGTGGAACCTCCTCTTCACGCTCGCCGGCGAGAAGGTGACCCTGCTCGTCTCGACGCACTACATGGACGAGGCGGAGCGCTGCGGCCGCGTCGCGTACCTCTACCTCTCCAAGATGCTGGTCGAGGGGGACCCGGCTGACCTGACGAAGCTGCCCGAGATCACGCCCGAAGGGACGCGGCGGGTCGAGGCGGACTGCGAGGAAGGCGCCGCGGCCGTCATGAACCAGGCGCGGCGGCTCCCCTACGTCGAGGACGTCACGATCTTCGGCAACGCGCTCCACCTGCTCGTCCAGGCGAAGGTCCCCGACGACCAGATCGCCCGCGACCTCGGGGAAGCCGCGCGCGCGCAGGTCACGATCCGGCCGATCGAGGCGTCCCTCGAGGACGTCTTCGTCCGTCTCACCCGGCTCCAGATCGAGCAGCGGGGCGAGATCCCCGCGGAGGCGCCGAAGTGAGGGGCTTCTTCCCGGTCCTGAAGAAGGAAGCGGTCCAGATGATCCGCGACCGGGGAACGCTCCAGTTCGCGCTCCTCGTTCCCGCGTTCCAGCTCGTCCTCTTCGGCCTCATCGACACGAACGTCAAGCACGTCCGGACCGTCGTCTTCGACCAGAGCCGCACGCAGGAGAGCCGACAGCTCGTCAACGACTTCGTCAACACGAGCTACTTCGACGTCGTCTCCTACGCCGGGTCGCGAGCCGAGATGAAGGAGTTCATCGTGGCCGGGCGCGCCTCCGTCGCAGTGGAGATCCCGCCGGACTACGCCCGCCGCCGCGTCAACCACGAGCCGGCCGACGTGCTGGTCCTGATCGACGGATCGGACTCGACGATCTCCAGCGCGAGCCTCGCCGCGGCCAATGGTGTCGCCTTCGCGAGGTCCGTGACGGAGCTCGCCGAGCGGGCCGGGGCGAAGGACCTGCCGATCCGGACGCATCCGCTCTTCCTCTTCAACCCGGACTCCCGCAGCGCGAACCTCCTGATCCCCGGGCTCGTCGCGATCCTGCTGACGTTCTCGGGGACGCTGCTCGCCGCCTTCGCGATCGTGCGCGAGCGCGAACGCGGGACGCTCGAGCAGCTCATGGTCACGCCGGCCTCACCGGTCGCGGTCGTGCTGGGCAAGCTCCTCCCCTACCTCTTCCTCGCCTTCCTGCAGCTCCTCTTCATCCTGTTCCTGATGACCGTGGTCTTCCGCGTGCCGATCCACGGAAACCTCTTCCTGCTGCTCGGGCTCGCGATCATCTACCTCTTCGCGCTGCTCTCGATGGGCCTGCTCGTCTCCTCGCGGGCCCGCTCGCAGATGGAGGCGATCCAGCTCTCGCAGATGCTGCTGCTCCCCTCGATCATGCTCTCGGGTTACATCTTTCCGCTGTCGTCCCTGCCAGGCCCCCTGCGGGTCTTCGCCCAGGTCCTCCCGGCGACCCACTTCATCGCGATCTCGCGCGGGATCATCATCCGCGGCGCCGTCTTCGGAGACCTCTGGCGGAGCGTGGCCGCCCTGATCGCGATCGCTCTCGTCCTCGTGGCCGGAAGCACCCGGGCCTTCCACAAAACGATCAGTTAGCTGGCGTTAGTATTGCTCTGAAGAGCCGATATGAGCCACTTGAAGCCCGGCGACACCGCCCCGGATTTCACTCTGCCCTCGACGATCGGGGAGAAGGCGACGCTGTCGGATTACCGGGGCAAGAAGAACGTCCTGCTTCTCTTCTACCCGCTGGACTTCTCGCCGACCTGCACGAAGGAGACCCGGCAGTGCGCCGAGATCCTGCCGGAGATCGGCGCCGACGACGTCCAGGTCTTCGGCATCTCGGTGGACTCGCTCTGGGCGCACAAGGCGTTCGCTCCCCAGAACGGGATCACCTATCCCCTGCTCGCCGACTTCCACCCGAAGGGAGAGGTCTCGAAGAGATACGGCGCCTGGAACGAGGAGCGGGGATACTCGGCGCGAACGGCATTCATCATCGGCAAGGACGGGAAGATCAAGGAGGTCGTGACGAGCGACGTCCCCGTCATGCGCGACATCCCGGGCCTCGTCGAACGGACGCGGCGGGCCTCATGAGCGAGAGCCTCGTCCCGACGCTTCCCCCCGTCCTGGCCGACGGAGAGAAGACCCGCGCCGTCGCCGAGCACATCCGCGCCGTCATCGAGCTGCTCGGCCTCGACATGACGGATCCCAACCTCATCGAGACGCCCGAGCGCGTCGCCAAGATGTACCTGGAGATGTTCGGCGGGCTCGCCGAGGGGGCGGAGCCCGACATCATCTTCTTCCCCAACGACGAGCACTACACGGCAATGGTCATGGAGAAGGACATCCCGTTCTACTCGATGTGCTCTCACCACTTCGTCCCCTTCTACGGCCACGCGCACATCGCCTACATCCCCCGCGACAAGATCGTCGGTCTTTCCAAGATGCCGAGGATCCTGGAGTTCTACGCGCGGCGTCCGCAGCTCCAGGAGCGGCTGACCGAGCAGGTCGCCGGCTTCCTCGCCGACAAGCTCTGCCCGCAGGGCGTCATGGTCGTCGTCGAGGCCCGTCACCTCTGTGTCGAGATGCGCGGCGTCAAGAAGCCGGGAGCGCTGACGGTGACCTCCGCGATCCGGGGGATCTTCTTCAACCGCCCCGTCCGGGAGGAGTTCCTGGACCTTTTGAACCGGCAGGCTAAGCCAGCTTCTCTCTGAGCTCCCCTCTCAGCTCGCGCATCGCCTTCAATCCGTCGAGCGTCCTGACTCCGTGCCAGCAGTAGTCGTCGCCATCGACGAAGAGACGGATCGCGTCGGAACCGAAGAGCTCCCGGGTCAGCTGGTCGTGCCGGGCGCGGCGGAACGGAAACGGCTCGCTCGGGAAGATCTGGACCGAGGCGCCGCGGGCCGCCGATTCTGACGGTTCCGCGGCGGGATAGCGGTCCGGCTCGGCCCCGAAGACGTTGAGGCCCCCCGCCAGGCGGAGCAGGTCCGCGACGTACGTGTCGTCGGAGACCGTCATCCACGGGTCCTTCCAGATCCAGTAGGCATACTGGAAGGGTCTTGCGGGTTTTTCCCGGGCGAGCGACTCGTGGGCCTCCTCGATCGACCGCGCGAGATCCTCGGCCTGTGCCTCGGAGGCCCCGCCCAGCCGGCTTCCCCACTGGCGAACCGCGCCCGGAACGTCGGCCACCGTCTTCGAGAAGGTCACGTCCACTTCGACACCCGCCCGCTCCAACGCCCGTACGTCCTCGATGCGGTTCTCCTCCTGGTTGGCGAAAACGAGGTCCGGCTTCAGGTCGACGATGCGCCCGACGTCCGGGTCCTTCGTGCCGCCGATCCGGGGCAGCCCCCAGAGGAGCCCCTTCGGGCGCACGCAATAGCGGGTCGCGGCGGCCAGGCGGGAGAGCCCGCCGATGGCGACAAGGGTCTCGGTGATGGACGGGCAGA
>DATFQY010000016.1:0-29703 GCA_035263845.1 Thermoanaerobaculia bacterium
TTCGAGGACCGGGACCGCGTCGCGCGGTTCGAGCGGGAGGCGAAGGCGCTGGCGGCGCTCAACCACCACGGGATCGCGGCGGTTCACTCCTTCGAGGAGCTGGAGGGCCGGCACTTCCTCGTCATGGAGCTCGTCGAGGGCGAAGGGCTGGACGCCCGGATCGCCCGCGGCGCGATCCCTCTCGACGAAGCCCTGCCGATCGCGCTCCAGGTCACCGCGGCGCTCGAGAGCGCGCACGAGAAGGGGATCATCCACCGCGACCTGAAGCCCGCCAACGTCATGGTCACGCCCGACGGCATGGTCAAGCTCCTCGACTTCGGGCTGGCAAAAATCTTCGAGGCGGAATCGGATTCGCGGAGCAGCCCGCAGCTGACGCAGTCCCCCACGATGACCGGACGCGCGACGATGGCGGGAACGATCCTGGGAACCGCCGCCTACATGAGCCCGGAGCAGGCGCGCGGCAAGGCGGTGGACAAGCGAGTGGACATCTGGGCGTTCGGCGCGGTGCTCTACGAGATGCTCACCGGCCGGCGCGCGTTCGAGGGAGACACCGTCTCCGACATGCTCGCCGCGGTCCTGAAGTCCGACCCGGATTGGAGCGCGCTGCCGGCGGGAACGCCGGCCAACGTCCGAAAGGTCCTGCGTCGATGCCTCGAGCGGGACCGCGACCGGCGCTTTCACGACATCGCCGACGCGCGCCTCGAGCTGACGGAGCCGGCCGGCGCGGCCGAGCACGGATCCGCCGCGGCTTCCCGGCGCGGAAGGGTCCCCTTTCTCTGGGTCGTTGCGGCCGTGCTGGCGGCCTTCGCCGCCGGCCAGCTCATCCACTTCGGGAAGCGCGCGCCGGTGGGCCCCGCGTCGCAGAGGATCGTCACGTCCCTCGTCGCGCCCGACGGGTGGAGCCTCGATCCGTTGTCCGGGCCGCTCGCGCTTTCGCCCGACGGGACACGCATCGTTTTCCCGGTGCAGGACAACCAGGGCCGGGTGCTGCTGGCGGCCCGCGCGCTCGACGAACCCGCGGCGCGGCTGCTGGCGGGGACGGACGGAGCGCGAAACCCGTTCTGGTCTCCGGACGGGCGATGGGTCGGTTACACGTCGCAGCTGACCGGCCTCTCGAGGATTCCCGCGGCGGGAGGAGCCGTGGACTCGATCGCGAATTCCGGGCCGGGGCGGGGCGCGACCTGGAGCCGCGACGGGACGATCCTGTACTCGCCGGCGCTCCTGTCCACGATCTTCCGCATCACCGAGCAGGATCGCCAGCGGGTGCCGGTCACCACGCTCGACGAAGCCCGCGGGGAGACTTCCCACCAGTGGCCCGAGTTCCTCCCGGATGGGAAGCACTTTCTCTTCCTCGTCCAGCGGGTGGATCCGGCTTCGCGCCGGACGGAAAGCGAGCTCTACGCGCAGGAGCTCGGAAAGAAGGAGCGCAAGCTCCTGTTGCGGGCGGCGTCGAGGACGGTGTACGCGGCGCCGGGATACCTCTTCTACGCCTGGAACGGCGACCTCGTCGCGCAGCCTTTCGACGCGGACCGGCTGGAGCTGAAGGGGGACCCGCTCCCCGTGGCCAAACGCGTCCAGTTCCTCGAGGACAGCTCGGCGGGGATCTTCTCGATCGCGGGCAGCCTGCTGGCTTACGCGGAAGGCGGAACGATCGGGCTCTCTCAGTTGACCGTGTTCGACCGCGCCGGCAAGCCGATCAGCTTCGCGGGGCCGACGGGAAACTACTGGACGCCGAGGCTCGCTCCGGACGGCCGCCATGTCGCCGCCGAGGTGATCGACCCGGTCAGCAGCAATCGCGACATCTGGACGTACGACGTGACCGGCCGCGAGGCGCCGGCGCGCATCACCTTCGACCCGGGCGACGACTACACCCCGGTCTTCTCCCGCGACGGCAAGCGGATCGCGTACTCCTCCCTGCGGAAAGGCACGTGGTCCATCTCGCAGAAGACGCTGGGAACGGCCGAGGAGGAACAGCAGATCGTCATCGCGCAGCCCGCCGCCCAGTCGGGCCTCGCCGGCGATCGAGTGGGCGTGCGTGGCGCGGCTGCCGCCGAGCCGGCGCGCGGGTTCGTCGAGGCGGGCTCCAAGTTTCTCACGGACTGGTCGCCGGACGGACGGTGGCTCGCCTTCAACGGGGCCACCCAGAAGACCTCGGACGACATGTGGCTGCTCGATGTTGCCGGGCAGACGGCAAAGGTGCTCCTCGCGACACCGGCAAGCGAGCGGGACACCGCCTTCTCGCCCGACGGGCACTGGATCACGTACTACTCGACCGAGACCGGCAGGCCAGAGATCTACGCTGCGGCATTCCCAGGCCCGGGAGGTAAGCGTCAGATCTCCACCGTCGGCGGACGCCAACCGCGGTGGCGCGCGGACGGCAAGGAGCTCTTCTATCTCGACCTCGGGGGACAGCTGATGGCGGTTCCGATCAAGACGGAAGGCGGCCTGGAGATCGGCACACCGCAGCCCCTCTTCCGCACGACCGTTCGCCGTACCAACATTCCCCAGTACGACGTGTTTCCCGACGGCCAGCGCGTCCTCGTCAACACGGTCATCCTCGAGAAGGCTTCCACGCCCGCCACCCTGGTTCAGAATTGGGCGCCTGCCGCCAAGTGATTTTGGATTTTCGATTTTGGATTTTGGATTGACGTGAGCCTCTCTGCGGGCACGCGACTCGGTCCTTACGAAGTCCTCGCGCCGCTCGGAGCGGGCGGGATGGGCGAGGTGTACCGGGCTCGCGACACGAGGCTGGGACGGACCGTCGCGATCAAGGTCCTTCCCCAGAACCTCGCCGGGCATCCCGAGCGGCTGGCCCGGTTCGAGCGCGAGGCGCGGTCGGCCTCGGCGCTCTCGCACGCTCACGTCGTCTCGGTCTTCGACGTCGGGCACTCGGGCGAGAGCCTCTTCCTCGTCACCGAGATCGTGGAGGGCGGCAGCTTGCGCGAGCTGCTGGCCCGGGGCGCTCTCCCCCTGCGCCGCGCCCTCGACCTCGGCGCCCAGATCGCCTCGGGGCTCGCGGCCGCTCACGAGCAGGGCATCGTCCACCGCGATTTGAAGCCCGAGAACGTCCTGATCACGAGATCGGGTGACGCGAAGATCGCGGACTTCGGGCTGGCCAAGCTGACCGAGACCGACCCGGAGTCCGGCTCGCAGCTTCCGACCTCCGACGGGCTGAAGACGTCCGCCGGGATCGTCCTCGGGACCGTCGCCTACATGTCGCCCGAGCAGGCCTGCGGCGCGGAGGTGGATTTCCGGTCGGACCAGTTCGCGTTCGGGTCCGTCCTCTACGAGATGCTGTGCGGAAAGCCGGCCTTTCGCCGCCCGTCGCCGGTCGAGACTCTCTCCGCGATCATGCGCGACGAGCCCGAGCCCCTGCGATCCACCGAGCCCGGCATCCCGGCCAATGTCGCGTGGATCGCGGAGCGTTGCCTCGCCAAGGAGCCGGCCGACCGTTATGCCTCGACCCGCGACCTCGCCATCGAGCTCTCGCTCGCGGCCGACCGACTCTCGGACCCGGCGAGCCGCGTCGCTGCCGGCGCCGCCCCGTCCACTCGCCGACGAGCAGTGCTCCCATGGATCGTTGCCGGGGCGGCCATTCTCGGTCTCGCGATCGTCGGAGCGGCGTTCTGGGGCCGGCGCCAGCCGACGCCTCCCCGCCCGGTCTTCCGGTTCTCGATCCCGCCGCCGGAAGGCTCCCGCTTCTTCTCGAGGTTCGACACCTTTAGCTTCGCCCTCTCGCCCGACGGCTCGCGCCTGGCGTTCCTCGGAGACTCGGGGGGAAGCGCCCGCGAAATCGTATCGGGCGTGGCGCCGACCGTGAAGGTCTGGGTCCGCGCGATGTCGGAGCTCGAGGCGCGGCCCGTTGCGGGAACGGAAGGCGCCACATCCCTCTTCTGGTCTCCGGACGGCCGTTCGATCGGGTTCTTCTCAGAGGGGCGCTTGAAGAGGATCGACCTCGCCGCAGGATCCGCCGCTCCGATCTGCGACGCTCCCCTGGGCAAGACCATGGCCGGGACGTGGGGCGCGGCGGACATCCTCTTCGCCTCGACGCTGGAAGGGAGGATCTACCGCGTCCCGGTGGATGGAAGCCGGCCGCCCGAGCCGATCATCCAGCCGGACGCCGGCAAGGGAGAGGCCCGCATCTCCTGGCCGCACTTCCTGCCGGACGGAAAGTCCTTTCTCTACGTCGTGGTGCGAAAGAGCTCCGAAGGTCGCCTGATGCTCGCCTCCGTGGACGGGGGCGCGCGGCGCGAGGTCGGGCCCATCTCCTCGAGGGTCGAATATGCGGACCCGGGCTTCATCGTCTTTGCCCGCGAAGGGGCGCTCTACGCTCAGCGCTTCGACCCGAAGGCCGCGAAGCTGATCGGGCCGCTGCTCTCTCTCGCGCCGGCCGTGTACTACTTCTACACGAGCAAGTGGGCCGGATTCACGACCTCGCGCAATGGAACGCTCTCCTACGAGCCGCAGGGCAATATCACCCGGCTGACCTGGTTCGACCGCTCCGGCCGGGTTCTCGGCGAGATCGGAACGGAGGGCGCCGGCGAAACGATCGGGGTCTCCATCTCGCCGGACGGACGCAACGCGCTCTTCGACCGGACACGCCGGGACCTCGGGACCTACGACGTCTGGACGGTCGACCTGGCGCGCGGAATCGAGACGCGCCTGACCTCCGATCCCAACACGGAATTTGATCCCGTGTGGTGTCCCGACGGAAAGACGATCATCTATTCCGTCGTGCGGTCCGCATTGCCCCAGCTCGTGCGCCGCGGCCTCGCCGGCGGGCAGGAAGAAGAGCTCCTGCCGCCCGGCACATTCCAGGAGGCGCTGGACGTGACTCCTGACGGCCAGCGTCTCCTCTTCTCCCAGAGCGGACAGGGGGGCTGGGGCCTCTTTACGCTCTCGCTCGCGGCCAAGGAGCAGCCCTCTCCCGTCGTCGCCTCGAGATACCAGCAGGAGTGGGGGCACCTGTCTCCCGACGCGAAGCTCGTCGCTTACATCTCCAACGAGTCGGGCCGGCCGGAGGCGTACGTGCAGGCGCTCGAGGGCAGCGCGGAAAAAGCGCGCATCTCGACGGCCGGGGCGACGCTGCTGCGGTGGAGCCGGGACGGAAGCGAGGTCTTCTTTACGTCGCCGGACCGCAAGCTCTTCGCAGTCCCGATCCGAAGGTCGCCGTCGCTCCAGGCCGGCGATGCCGCCGCGCTCTTCGCCCTGCCGGCAGAAGGGTGGAGGGCATTCGACGTGGCGGCCGATGGCCGCTTCCTCGCGGCGGTCCAGCGTGTTTCCTACGCCTCGGCGCCCATGGGGGTCGTGGTCAACTGGACGGAAGGTTTGCATGACGCCCGGTAGCCGCCTGGGACCGTACGAGTTGATCGCTCCGCTTGGCGCGGGCGGCATGGGAGAGGTCTGGAGGGCGCGCGACGCGAGGCTCGACCGGAGCGTCGCGATCAAGCTGCTGCCCGAGGAATTCTTCGACGACCACGACCGCGTCGCCCGCTTCGAGCGGGAGGCGAAGGCGCTGGCGGCGTTGAACCATCCCGGCATCGCCGCTGTTCACTCCTTCGAGGCGGTCGAAGCGCGGCACCTCCTCGTCATGGAACTCGTTGAAGGCGAGGGCCTGGATGTTCGGATTGCGCGCGGGCCCCTCCCCGTGGAAGAAGCCATGCCGATCGCGAAGCAGATCGCTGAGGCGCTGGAGGCCGCGCACAATCGCGGAATCGTCCACCGCGACCTGAAACCGGCCAACGTCATGGTCGCCTCCAACGGACGCGTCAAGCTCCTCGATTTCGGCCTCGCGAAGGCATTTGAGCGGCCGCTCGACTCGGCCGGAAGAGAGCAAGCGGCCGCGACAGGCCATCCCATGGTGATGAACAGCCCCACGTCGATTCGCACGGCGACCGGAGGAATGACACAAGCGGGAGTGATCCTCGGCACGGCGGCCTACATGAGCCCGGAGCAGGCCCGCGGCAAACCCGTCGACAAGCGCGCGGACATCTGGGCATTCGGCGCGGTTCTCTACGAAATGCTGACCGGGCGGCGCGCTTTCGAGGGCGACACCGTCTCCGACATGCTCGCGGCGGTCCTCAAGACCGATCCGGACTGGAGGGCCCTCCCCGCGGCAACGCCTCCCAACGTCCGCAAGGTCCTCCAGCGGTGCCTCGAACGAGATCGCGATCGGCGTTTCCACGACATCGCCGACGCCCGCATCGAGCTGGAGGCGACCTCGGACGATCCGTTGGCGATCTCGCAGGCGGGCGCAATCGAATCTCGCGGGAAGCGGCCAATCGCGGCGTGGGTGGCCGCCGGCGTCTTCTTCGTCCTGGCGGCGTTGCTCGCCGCGATGCTCCTCTCGCGCCGAGGAAGCCAGCGGCAGGCGGTGCGGGCCTCGATCCTCTTCCCGCCGAAAACGCAGCTCGGGCTCGACACCATTCAGCCCGGGCCGCCAGCGATCTCGCCGGACGGGAAGTCCATCGTCTTCGTGCTGAAGGAGGCGACCGGCGCGAGGCGGATCTGGCTGCGGCGGATCGACTGGCAGGATGCCCGCCCGATCGACGGGACCGACGACGCGTCCTATCCCTTCTGGTCTCCCGACAGCCGCCACATCGGATTCTTCTCCGAGCACAAATTGAAGAGGGTTCCCGCTACGGGAGGCCCGGTGCTCTCTCTCTGCGACGCGCCGAACGCCAAGGGGGGCGCCTGGAGTCCCGAGGACGTCATCCTCTTCTGCCCGTCTTTCTCGTCCCCGATCTTCCGAGTTCCCGCCGGGGGCGGCTCTCCGGTCCCCGTGACGAAACTCGACACCGCGGCGAAGGACGCGAGCCATCGCTTTCCCCAGTTCCTGCCGGGCGGTCGCCGTTTCCTCTATCTCGCGCGCCGGGACGGCGAGAAGAACCTCCTGCGCGCCGGATCGCTCGACGGCGGAGCCTCCGAGACGATCCTCGAAACCGGGCAGCAGGGCGTCTACAGTTCCGGCTTTCTTCTCTTCGTCCGGGACCGCACGCTCATGGCGCAGCCCTTCGACGGGAGGAGGCTGTCCGGCCAGCCTCTCCCGCTCGCCCAGGGGATCCGGGTCATCCCGGGAGCGGCATGCGCCGTTCTCTCGGCCTCGCAGACCGGCGCGATCGTGTACCAGACCGGAGAGGTAACCGGCGATTCCCGTCTCGTCTGGGTGGACCAGCAGGGCAAGCGAATCGGGACCGTCGGCGAGCCGGCCGTCTTCGACAACCCGGCCCTGTCGCCGGACGGCAAGCGAGTCGCCGTCGAGATTCTCGACCCTGCTCTTGGGTCGTACGACATCTGGACGCTGGACTCCGAGAGCGGCAACCGGATGCGACTGACCTTCGACCCGGGCAACGAGTTGAGACCGGTCTGGTCACCCGACGGCCGGCGCCTGGCTTACTCCGCCATCCGTGCCGGCCGTTACGACATCTTCATCAAGGACATCGCCGGCGGCGGAGAAGAGAAGACCGCGCTGCCTCCGCCGGGCGCGACGTCGGGCACTCCGGTCGCCACGAACTCTCTGACGCGGATGCCCGACAGCTGGTCATCCGACGGCCGTTATCTTCTTTACAGCGAGGAGACGACGACGACGGGACTGACGGAAATCTTCGCTCTCGACCTGACAGGCAAAGAACCGCCCCGGAGCCTGGCGAAGAGCAGCCGCCGAGAGCCGGCGCCCGTCATCTCCCCCGACGGACGCTGGGTCGCTTACTGCTCACAGGAGGGTGGTCCCGGTTCCGCCGTGATCGTCGTCCTTTCCTTCGCGGACCCCCGGAAACGGTGGCAGGTCTCCGGTCCCGGCTCGTTCGCTCCGTTCTGGCGGCCGGACGGCAAGGAGCTCTACTACCTGGATGGCGAACGGCACCTGGCGGCGGTCGAGGTGCGGGCGCGCGAAGCCACGTTCGAGTGGGGCCAGCCGCGGGCGCTCTTCGAGGTAACGGACTACAGCCGGGTGGGAGCCGGCCCGTCGTCAGCCGTGATGGCCGGGGGAGCGCGGTTCCTGAGGCTCGAGTCCCGCGAGATCCCCGACGCCCCCTTGACGCTCCTGCTCGACTGGCGCGCACTGCTCTCGCAGGAGGATGCGCGGTGACGATTCCAACGGGCACGCGGCTGGGTCCCTACGAGATCCTCCTTCCGCTCGGCGCGGGCGGAATGGGTGAGGTCTATCGCGCGCGCGATTCGCGGCTCGACCGAAGCGTCGCGATCAAGGTGCTGCCGGAGGAGTTCTTCGAGGACCGGGACCGCGTGGCGCGGTTCGAGCGAGAAGCGAAGGCGCTCGCCGCGCTGAACCACCCCGGCATTGCCGCCGTTCACTCCTTCGAGGCGGTCGAGGGGCGCCACATCCTCGTCATGGAGCTCGTCGAGGGAGAAGGCCTCGACCTCCGGATCGCTCGCGGCGCGATCCCGGCGGACGAGGCGCTTCCAATCGCCCGGCAGATCGCCGAGGCGCTCGAGGCCGCGCACGAGCGCGGGATCATCCACCGCGACCTGAAGCCCGCCAACGTGATGGTCGCCTCCGACGGTCGCGTCAAGCTCCTGGATTTCGGTTTGGCCAAAGCCTTGGAGACAGATGCGGCCGGCGGCAGCTCGCCCCAGTTGACACAGTCGCCGACGATGACCGGCCGGGCGACCGCCGCGGGCGTGATCCTCGGGACCGCAGCCTATATGAGCCCGGAGCAGGCTCGCGGCCGGGCCGTGGACCGCCGGAGCGACATCTGGGCCTTCGGCGCCATCTTCTACGAGATGGTCGCGGGCCGGCGCCTCTTCGAGGGCGAAACGGTCTCCGACGTGCTTGCGGCGGTCCTGCGCCAGGACGTGGACTTCGCCGCGATCCCCAAAGAGACGCCGGCCGCCGCTTCGCGGTTGATCCGGCGGTGCCTCGAGAGGGATCCAAGGAACCGGCTCCACGACATCGCCGACGCCCGCCTGGAGATCGACGAGTCCCTGCGAGCGCCGGCACCGGAAGCGCCGGGGCCGGCTGCGGTGCCGCCACCCCGCCGCCGGGCGCTCTCGTGGATTCCCTGGCTCGTCGCCGCAGCGTCTCTCGCCGCGGCGCTCGTTCTCCCGCGCCGGGCGCCGGCACCCTCCGCCGAGCCCGTACGGTTGAGCGTGGAACTGCCGGAAAACCTCCGGCTCGAATCGGAATTCGGGGACCAGGTCGGGATCCTGGCCATCTCTCCCGACGGCCGCCGAATCGCGTTCCGTTCCGAAGGGCCCAACGAGCACCGGATCTTCCTGCGAGACCTCTCGCGGGACAGCGCCGAACCCGTCGCCGGCAGCGAGTTCGGAGCGGATCCGTTCTTCTCACCCGACGGCGAATGGCTCGGCTTCATTGCCGGCGAGAAGCTCAAGAAGGCCGCGGTCCGCGGCGGCACGCCGGTGAGCCTCACGGCGGTCGCCCGAACCCGCGGCGCGGCGTGGAGTCCCGACGGCACGATCGCCTTCACGGCTTCCGTCAATTCGCCGCTCTTCCGGATCCCGGCCGCCGGCGGAGAGCCGCGCCCGTTGACCACGCTCGACGCCTCATCGCGGGAGCGCACGCATCGTTGGCCCGAGGTCGTTCCGGAGGGGAACTGGGTGCTCTTCACGGTCGGGACCGAAGACAAGCCCGGTGACTACGACGAATCCCGCATCGACGCGGTATCGCTCACAACCGGCAAGAGGCACACGGTCTACCGCGGCGCGAGCCAGGCGCGGTATGCGGCTCCCGATCGCCTTTTACTCGCGCACCGCGGGGACCTCCTCGCCGTCCCCTTCGACCCGAAGACGGCCGAGACGCGCGGCACAGCGGTCCCCGTCCTCCAGGGAGTCAGCGGCGAGCCGAGGAGCGGCACTTCGTACTTCGGCGTCGCCCGCAACGGCACGCTCGTCTACGCCACGGGCCTGACCTCCGAGGGTCCGCATGAGATCGTCTGGATCGACAGGACCGGCCGCCGCGAGTCGACCGGCATTCCCCCGGGCCCTTACAACGAGATCGCGCTCTCTCCGGATGGAACCAGGCTCGCGTACTCCGTCGGGCCGGGAGGCGGCGCCCGCAGCGACATCTGGATCGCCGATCTCGCCCACGGCGGACAGTTTCAGCTGACTTCGACCGGGGAGGCCGGGTCTCCGCTGTGGACCACCGACGGCAGGAGCGTGGTCTATTCGACGCCGGTCGGAGACAACCTCCTGGTTCAACCCGTTGACGGGGGGCAGGCGCGGACCGCCTGGAAGTCGCCGTACCGCGTTCCGATCCTTCTCGACTCGTTTGCGCCCGACGGGTCGGGATTGCTCGTGACCCTGAGCGGCCTCAAGAGCCGAGCCGACATTTTCCTGGTCCCGCTCTCGGGCGAGCGCCCCGCCCGCCCGTTCATCGCGACCCCGAACGCGGAGCACCGCGGAATGATCTCGCCCGACGGCCAGTGGATCGCCTACTGCGGCGAGTACGAGAACGGCGCTCAGATCTACGTCCAGAGGTATCCCGAGTTGACCGGCCGCTTCCAGGTCTCGCGCGCCGGAGGGGCCGCGCCGCGCTGGTCGCGCGACGGGACGGAGATCTTCTACATCTGGAACGACGAGATCTTCGAGGTTCCGATCCGGCGCGAGCCGGCCTTCACGCCGGGAGAGCCGAGACCGGTCTTCAAGATCGAGAGACCCATTCCCCGAGACTGGCAGGACATCTACGACGTCTCGCGCGACGGCAAGCGGTTCATCTTCCTCTCTCGCCAGAAGCAGCAGAATCAGACGCCGCGCCTCCACCTGGTTCTGAACTCCGGGAGGCTTCTCGCCGGGGCGGCGCCGTAGGCGGCCGGGCTTATTTTCGGGGATCCAGGAGGCGGGTCAGGAAGGCGTCGTACTCGTCGGTCTTCTCGGTCAACTCCAGGGCGAAGCCGTCGGGGCGGGCGATGGCCTCGCCCGACTGCCGGACGACGCGGCCCTTGAGAAGGACGGTCCGGCCGCCGGGAAGGTGCATCGTGAGCGACAGCGCCGGGCCGAGCTTTGGCGGCTCCGTCGATTTGATGAACATGCCGCGGCGGGAGAGCTCGGAGGTGACGCCCGCCCCGAACGACTCTCCCTCCCGGAACTCGACGAGCATCTCCGCGCGGCGCCGCGGCGCGATCCGCTTCTCGATCCCGCTCGACCCTGCGGAGAAGAGCTTGCGGACGCGGTCCGGCCGCCCCGCCGTCGGCGGAGAGTCCGCGGCCTTCGATCCGTTGCCCTCGCGAGGGGGCGTGGAGACCGGAGGAGACCCTTCCGACGTCTCGACGTTGCGGAGGGTGCCGGCGACCATTCGCCCGTCCACCGGGATCCGGCAGCGGTAGGTCAGGGGAAAGACCTCGTCCTCGCGCTTGCCGAGCGCGTTCCACTGGCTAGCCAGGACCTCGGCCGTGACCGCGCCGTCGAACCAGAACCGGACGTGCCCGGCCGGCGTGATGATGACCGGCTGGAGGTAGTCGATTCCCTCGTCGTCCACCGGGAAGCAGAATCCCAGCCGCGCGCTCGAGTCGGGAAGCAGGAACTCCGTCGCGGCGAGGTAGACCTCCTCGTCCGTCGAGGTCAGCGAGTCGCGCTCCTCCTCCACGACCACCGCGTCGACACCGTTTCCCCCCTCGTACCGCCAGACCGGCGACGCGTTCAGGTCCTCGACGGTCAGGTCGAAGAGCCGTTTCATTTCCGAAAACTCTATCGCAGGCCGATGAGCTGGCGAACCGGGGTCTACAATCGCGGCGAGCATCTCCTGCCGATGGCGATTTCCGCGAGTCAACGGCTCGGTCCGTACCGGGTCCTGGCCCCGCTGGGCGCGGGCGGGATGGGAGAAGTGTGGCGGGCGCGGGACGAGCGGCTGGGCCGCGAGGTCGCCGTCAAGGTACTCCCCGACGAGGTTTCCTCCGATGCCTCGCGCCTGAAGCGTTTCGAGAAGGAGGCGCGGGCGGCCTCGGCTCTGAACCACCCGAATGTCGTCACGATCTACGACATCGGGTCGGTGAATTCCGTCTCGTGGATTGCGATGGAGCGGGTGGAAGGAAGAACGCTTCGGGAGCTCCTTTTTGCCGGCCCGATGCCGACCAAGCGCCTTCTTTCAATCGCCGCGCAGATCGCGGACGGCCTCGCGACCGCTCACCAGGCCGGGATCGTCCACCGCGATCTGAAGCCCGAGAACGTGATGGTGACGAAGGAAGGCCGGGTCAAGATCCTCGACTTCGGCCTGGCCAAGTTGACGAAGAGAGACGCTGAGAGCGAGCCAAGCTCCCGGCTTCCGACGGAGGCGGGGACATCGCCCGGCGTCGTCCTGGGAACGGTCGGGTACATGTCGCCGGAGCAGGCGGCGGGAGAGGCCATGGATTTTCCCTCCGACCAGTTTTCATTCGGGTCGATCCTCTACGAGATGGCGACCGGGAAGCGCGCGTTCCAGAAGGCAACCGCGGTGGACACGCTTTCCGCCATCCTTCACGAAGAGCCCAGGCCGGTCGGCGAGATCAATCCCGAGGCGCCCGGACCGCTGCGCTGGATCGTGGAGCGATGCCTCGCCAAGGATCCGGAGAGCCGGTACGCCTCGACCAAAGACCTGGCGCGCGAGCTCGCGACCCTCCGCGATCGACTCTCCGAGGCGCCTCTTCAGACCGCCTCGCTGGCGCGCAGGAAACGCCGCAGGAAACTCGGCTGGGTCGCCGCCGCAGCGCTCGTGCTCGGCCTCGCAGCCCTCTTCGCCGCCGGTTACTTTGGGCGCACTCCGGTCGCTCCGCGCAGCGTCCGATTCGAGATCGCCACGCCGCCGGACCTCGTCTCCGACGACATGCCGCGAATTTCTCCCGACGGCAAGTACCTCGCCCTCAACGCGAGCGACTCCTCGGGCAAGAGCCAGATCTGGCTGAGGTCGTTGAACGCCCTGTCCGCGCAACCTCTCGCCGGAACCGAGGGAGCGGGACGGCCCTTCTGGTCGCCGGACAGCCGCTTCCTCGCGTTCTTCGCCGGAGACACGCTCAAGAAGGTCTCGATCTCCGGCGGACCGCCCCGGAAGATCTGCGACTTTCGGCTGGGAGCGGATGGGTCGTGGAGCCCGGAAGGCGTGATCCTGTTCGACGCCTCACAGAGTCCGATCCAGCGCGTGTCGGCGGAGGGAGGAACCCCGGTCGCCGCGGTGAAAGCCGACGCTTCGCGCAACGAGCGCCAGGTCGGGTGGCCGGAATTCCTACCGGACGGGAGACACTTCCTGTACTACGCCTTTGCCGGGAACCGCGGGGAGAACACCTACCGCATCGGATCTCTCGATTCGAACGAAACCCGGCCGCTCATGCCGGCGGGGTCGCTCGTCGCGTACGCGCCGCCGGGGTACCTCCTCTTCGTGCGCGAGAAAACACTCGTCGCCCAGCGCTTCGACCCGAAGGCTCTCAAGACGATTGGAGAGCCGGCGCCCCTGGCCGACCAGATCGTGACCTCCGTCTCGGGCGGGGTCAAGATGTCCTTCGCATACACCCGGTTCTCGGTCTCCCGGGAAGGGACGCTGGCCTACCGGACGGGCGAGGTCGCCGGATCCCGGCTCGTCTGGAGGGACCGCTCAGGCAAAGAGATCGAAGCGATACCTGACTCGGTCGACGTTTCCAATCCCGCCCTTTCCCCCCGCGGCGACAGGCTCGCGTTCTCAGGTGAACTGGGCTTCAACGCGGCCAGCATTTGGATCCGGGACCTGGCGCGGGGCGTCAACTCCCGCCTTACCTCCGGAACGCCCGGCGAGTCATGTCCGGTCTGGTCGCCGGACGGAAGCCGTGTTGTCTACCACATCATTGGCCGTCAGGATTTCTACGAGAAATCCGCCGCAGGCGACGAGGAGCCCAGGCTGCTCTTGAAGGCGGCCGAAGGCGCGGATATCACCTTCGCCGGCGACTGGTCCCGCGACGGCCGCTACATCGTTTACTCGCAGCGATCCGCCGAAACCGACCAGGACATCTGGATTCTGCCGACGTTCGGAGACCGAAAGCCGATCCCATTCCTCAGGACCAGTTTCAAAGAATTCAAGCCGGTCTTCTCACCGGACGGGCATTACGTCGCCTATGAGTCCAACGAATCCGGCCGGTCGGAGATCTATGTCCGGACCTTTCCCGGCCAGGAGGGCAAGTGGCGGGTCTCCTCGGAGGGCGGGGGTACTCCTCAATGGCGCGCCGACGGAAAGGAGCTCTTCTATCTCGGGCCCGGAGAGGAGAAGCTCATGGCCGTCGAGATCTCGATCCGCGAGGGGTTCCTATCGGGGACGCCGAAGCCGCTCTTCGCGGCGCGCGTCTCGGACGGAAAAACCCGCAACAAGTACGTTCCTTCCGCCGACGGCCAGCGCTTTCTCCTGGAAACCGCGATGCCCGAACCCACGAAGCCCACCACCATCGTGCTGAACTGGCCCGCGGATCTGCCCCGTTAGACGGAGAACGTCACGCTGCGAAGGAGGGGCTCGTCAAGATCCTCGACTTCGGCCTGGCGAAACGTTTTGAGCAGCCGCTCGACGCGACCGGAAGAGAGCAAGCGGCCGCTGCAGGAGATCCCATCGCGGGGAACGACCCCACGTCTCTTCCCACGGAGACGGAAACGAGCCCAGGCGTCGCCCTCGGAACGGTCGGTTACAGCCAAGAAGCCCGACCGGCGCAGGCGGCAAGGCCGATGGATAAGGATCCTGGGGTATTTCGTGGCGACGTAGTCGTCTAAGATTGCCGCCGGCAGTTCCTGCCGATGCCGCTTTCCGCGAATCAACGGCTTGGTCCGTACGAAGTCTTGGCCCCACTGGGCTCGGGCGGGATGGGGGAAGTCTGGCGGGCGCGGGACGAGCGGCTCGGCCGAGACTCCGTGGTGCCCACCTCCGTCGTCCTGAACTGGACCGCCGACCTCCCCGCCACCAAATAGCGCCTGTTGTATCGACTTCTTCCGGCTCTTGCGATATCGTGATATCGCGATGGCTCGGTATATCACGACGAACCTCCGTTTTCCCGAGGAAACGTACAGGGAACTCCAGTACCAGGCGGCGCGTCGAGGCACGAGCCTGGCGTCCGTGGTTCGGGAATCCGTCGATCGATACCTCGGACGCGCCGAGGAGTCCGAGACTCCGGAATTCGGCACGGACCCCATGGACGCCTGGATCGGCGCCATCGCGTCTCCGGCAGGAGACGAATCCACGAATCACGACCACTATCTCTACGGATGGCCGAAGGAGAGCGATCGTGAAGCTTCTCGCCGACACAAGCGCGCTGCTCGCGCTGGTCCTGACCAACGACGAACACCACGAAGCGGCGACTCTGTTCGCCCGGAAGAATCTCCGGGCGCGGTTCGTCGTGACCGAGCTGATCCTGAGCGAGGTCGTGACGCGCCTGCGGGCGCGGGCCGACGCCGCACGCGCTGTCGCGTTCGCAGGTGACATCCTGCGCAGCCGGCGCTACGACCTCGTCTTCTCAGATACGAAGCTGCTTCTCGGGGCGATGGATCAGATGACCCGGTTCGCCGATAAACGTCTCTCCTTCACCGACTGCGCGAGCTTCCAGACTATCGAGCAACTTGGTCTCGATGGAGCATTCACCTTCGACCGGGATTTTCGAGACTGCGGGTACGAGGTCAGACCGTGACTGCGGGACCCGGCTGACGTTTCGGGTACTTGTTGGACACGTAGTCATCCACGAGGGCTCGGAAGGAATGGGCCAGCTCTTCGTAGGTTCCCTTGAGGGTGGCGAAGTGCTGGCCGTCGATGTAGACGGGGCAGTGAGGTTCCTCGCCGGTACCGGGGAGTGAGATGCCGATCGAGGCGGCCTTCGACTCGCCCGGGCCGTTGACGACGCAGCCCATGACGGCGAGGGTCATCGTCTCGACGCCCTCGTACTCCTTCTTCCACTCCGGCATCTTGTCGCGCACGTAACCCTGGATCCGCTCCGCCAGCTCCTGAAAAGTCGTCGAGGTCGTCCGGCCGCAGCCGGGGCACGCGGTGACCGACGGAGCGAAGGAGCGGATGCCGAGCGACTGGAGAAGTTCGCAGGCGGCGTACACCTCCTCCCGCCGATCGCCGCCCGGCCGCGGCGTCAGCGAGATGCGGATCGTGTCGCCGATGCCCTCGTTCAAGAGTACGCCCATGGCCGAGGACGACCAGACCAATCCCTTCATGCCCATCCCCGCCTCGGTCAGGCCGAGGTGGAGCGGCTGATCCGTTTTCGAGGCGAGGTCGCGGTAGACGGCGATCAAATCCAGCGGCCGCGAGACCTTGCAGGAGATGATGATCTGGTCCTTCCGCAGGCCCAACTGCAGAGCGAGGTCGGTGGATTGCAGGGCCGAGAGCACCATGCACTCGTTGATGATTTCTTCGGAGGTGCGCCCAAGGTCGGAGTCGGTGTTCTCCTGCATCTTGGACATGACCAGCTCCTGGTTGAGCGACCCGCCGTTGACACCGATGCGGACCGGCTTCGCGTTGTCCTGAGCGACCCGGCAAATCGTCGCGAACTGCTCATCGCGCCGCGCGCCCTTGCCGACGTTGCCCGGGTTGATCCGGTACTTGTCGAGCGCGGCGGCGCATTCCGGGAACTTCGTCAGGAGGACGTGGCCGTTGTAGTGGAAGTCCCCGATGAGGGGCGCCTCGACTCCGGCGTCGAGCATCCGCCTCTTGATCTCGGGCACGGCCTGGGCCGCCTCGGGGACGTTGACCGTGACGCGGACCATCTCCGACCCCGCCTGGGCCAGCTCGATGCACTGCTTCGCCGTCGAGGCCACGTCGGCGGTGTCGGTGTTGGCCATGGACTGGACCACGACCGGCGCTCCCCCGCCGACCAGGACCGGCCCGACACGGACCCCCACGGTCGAGTGCCTCTTCCTCTTCTCCATGAGGCCCTTCAATCTACCAGACCCGTCCAGCCTCACGATTCGAGGAGCTTCAGTTCTTCCCAGCCGAGCGCGTAGCCGAGGGCTCGCTTGACCTCACCTCTTCGAAGTCGCCGGGTTTCCAGGCCTTGTCGAACCAGGGCTGCAGCGGCGCGTAGAGGCGCAGCAGCACGTTCCAACCCTTGCAGATCGGAGGGAATGACGCATCAAGGCTTCTGCACCACCATCAAAATCTCTTGGCGAGATTTACCGAAAACGCGTTGCCCTTAAATCGATCCACCGAGGAAACGTCGTGCGTGTAGCGAAAATTCAGAGACGCGGTCCACGGCACGCACGTCACGCCGATCTGGCCGCCCACTGTATGGACGTGGTCGTGAACGGACGGGTTGGCGGCATCGCGGCCGGTGTCATCGGTGATCTGCCATGTGCTGTAGCCGGCCGGCCCGACCTCGAGCAACCAGGTCTTGTCCTGGTTGAGAGGCAGGAACTGGCTGATCGCCCAGTTCAGGCTCAGGTTCTGCCCGGGCTTCAGGTCGAAATCCTTCTTGTTGCCGTTGATTTCCCATGTCAGGGCCGTCACGACCGCCGTGCCCTTGTGCGTCCACGGATACCAGGCGAGAGTCCCCTGCACCTGGTGAGTCCAGAAGCCATAGCCGATGTTCTCGGCCGACTCGGTCTTGACGGGCCCCACGATCGGCAGGACCACGGTCTCTGTCTCGTAGTGGCCGACGGGCGCATAGAAACCGTAGCTCAGACCGATGTCCCAGTGCGGCTGGCTCCAGCCGAGCCAGACCGGCTGGACGTAGAGGTCGCCGACGTCGAAGTGCGAAGAGCTGATCCCCCGGCCCGTACCCGATTCCCTCGTGAGCGCGGCTTCGAGACTTCCGTTGGCGAAGACGGGCGTCACGAGCGCGGCGTACTTGGCGCCGAGAATTTTCCAGGGGGAAACCCACAGCACCGCGGGGACGAGAACGTAGAGATGCACGTTCACGTCCACGTTGGCATTCAGGCCCGGCCCGGGGCCCGGCTTGATGAGGATCGAATCGATCTCGTTACCGTTCGCGTCGTTGAGGCGCGACGTCGAATAAAAATAATTGTAGAGCGGCACGTAGAGGCCCGGGTCCGGCATTATGAGGTCGCGGATGTTCGTCGCTCCGCCATTGTAATGTCCGATCTCGCCCGCATCGACGCTCGCCGCGGCCATCGAGAAGACGATTGCCACCGGCGCGAGAACCCGCTTCATCCTGAACCTCCTGAGCACGGCTTTTGCAACCATTCGACCTCGCCGCTTTCCAGGTGATAGTCGCCGGCGCTTTCTAATCTTTCGCCTCGGCGATCGCGGCCCCCTGCTTCTCGATCTCTTCGGTTTCCTTGGCGCTGAGCTTTGACGGATCGGTCTCGATCGTCACCTTCCAGATCTTTCCCGTGAATCGGCTTCCGGGGCCGGCCTTGTAAGCCTCCGTGACGGGTGTGTCCTCGTCCATGCCGACGTCGGCCCCTTCATCCATCGAATAGAGGAACCCGTTCGTATGTTCGATCCGGCCTTCGGCGACCTTCTTTCCGTTGACCGAGAGGGTCGCCGTTCCCCCTTTCCCCGGCCCTCCGCCGTCGTAGGCAAAGTGCATCGCGAGCGTCGCTTTGCCTGCCGGAACGGCCTCCGTGGCCGAGACCGTGTAGCGCTCGTGGCCGACCCAGTTGTGAACATACGCGGGCTTGCCGTCCTTGAAGTAGATGCTCCATCCTCCGAAGCGGCCTCCCTGAGCGAGGACGACTCCGTTCGCACCGCCCTTGGGAATGTCGACGTCGGCGGTGACCGAGAACGAGCGGTTCTTCACCGCGATGAACGCGTTCTCCATCATCCCCGCCATGCCTTCGTGCAGCGTTATCGAGGTGCGCGATCCCATCAGCTCGGGGCGGCCCGCCTGCTTCGGGTCGAAGCGCTCGTACCCGCGGTCGTCGATCGGGAGCACGTTGTACTTTGTCCCTTCTTTTTGGAAGAGCTCCTGCATCTCCTTCAATTTCTCTGGAGACCTGGCGGCAAGATTGTTGACGAGGCTGAAATCGCTTCGCGTGTCGAAAAGATCCCAGGTGTCTTTGTCGAGCGACGTCCGCGGCGTCGCCTCCCAGGGCGCCCGGTGAATCGTCCGAGCGAACCAGCCCTCGCTGTAGATCGAGCGATTTCCGAGGATTTCGAAATATTGCGTGACGTGTCGATCCTTCGCCTTCGCGTCGGCGAAGGTGAAGGCCAGACTCGTGCCTTCGAACGGTTTTTGGACCGTGCCGTTGACCGACTTCGGGAACGGCAAACCCGCAGCCTCGAGCACCGTCGGGGCGACATCGACGACGTGGCCGAACTGACTGCGGATCTCTCCCTTCGCGGCGATTCCCTTGGGCCAGTGGACGACCAGCCCGTTTCGGATACCTCCGAAGTCGGATGCGACCTGCTTGCCCCAGGCGAACGGCGTGTCGCCGGCAATCGCCCATCCGGCGGCGTAATGGGGGTAGGTCTCCGGCCCGCCCCACTTGTCGAGGCTCTTCAGCTGGTCGGCGACGGTTTCGGGGACGCGGTTGAAGTACGTGTTCTCGTTGAACACTCCGAAGGCGCCACCCTCCGCGCTCGCGCCGTTGTCGCCGGGGATGTACAGGAAGAGCGTGTTGCCCATTTCGCCCATCTCTTCGAGCGCCTTGACGAGCCGGCCGATCTCGTAATCCGCCTGTTCGGCGAAGCCGGCATAGACCTCCATCTGCCGCGCGAAGAGCTTCCGCTCGTCCGCCGTCAGCTTGTCCCAGTCTTTGATGAACGGCGGCTTCGGCGCGAGCTTCGTGCCGGGAGGAACGACTCCGAGCTTAATCTGTCGCGCCAGCGTCTCTTCCCGGTATTTGTCCCAGCCTCCGTCGAATTTTCCTTTGTACTTGTCGGCCCACTCTTTCGACACGTGGTGCGGCGCGTGGGTCGCGCCCGGGGCGAAGTAGATGAAAAACGGCCTGTCGGGAGTCATGGCGTGCTGGAACTGCGCCCAGGCGATCGTCTGGTTCGTCATGTCGGTCATGAAGTGGTAATTCGGATCGCCCGGCAGCTCCACGATGGATGTTCCGTCGTAGAGGAGCGGCGCCCACTGGTTCGTTTCGCCTCCGAGGAAGCCATAGAACTTGTCGAAGCCGGAGCGCGTCGGCCAGTTGTCGTATGGGCCCGAGACACTCGTCTGCCAGAGCGGCGTCAGGTGCCACTTTCCGAACGCCGCCGTGTTGTAGCCGTTCAAGCGGAGCATCTCGGCGAGCGGAGCGACGGTGTTCGGCCGGACGCCGGTGTTGCCGGGAAAGGCGGTGGCGATGTCCTGAACCGCCCCGGTGTTGTTCGTGTGGTGGTTGCGCCCGGTCAGGAGCGCCGCCCGGGTGGGCGAGCACATGGCCGTCACGTGAAAGTTGTTGTAAAGCAGTCCGCCCGCCGCGAGTCGATCGAGCGTCGGCATGTTGATCCCGCCGCCGAATGTGCTGGGCTGGCCAAAGCCCATGTCGTCGATCAGGACGATGACGACATTGGGGGCGCCCTTCGGTGCCGTAACCTCAAAGCGGGGAGGCGGCGTCGCCTTGCGTACGTCGAGCTCCGTCGACGCGGCACGCTTAGGCTCGGTGACCGGCAGCATCGTCCGGTCGATCTCGCCCTCCTTGCTCGCGTGCACGCCTTCTTGCGCGCACAGCGGCACGGCGATCGCGACAGCTACAAGCGCCGGAAGAGCTGCTCTTCGGATGGATGCGATGACCATCGGGTCACTCCTTATTCCTACTTAGAGGAATCCTTCGGCGGGGCTGCCACCATCGTTGCCGGTTGCGCAGCCGTCCACGTGAACAGGACCGCTGCCGCCGCAAACGCCAGACCGAATCGCCTTCCTGGCTGCATGATTTTGGTGTCCCCTTCTTAGTATGGGCGAGGCTAACAGGCGCGAAACCGTTGACCGATAGGACCTTGGTCCTATCATCCGGGGCCGCGGGCTCACTTCGGGAAGAGCAGGGTGACGACGAACCGAAGACCCCGTCGGCCGCCTTTCCGACCCGCGTCTCGACGTTCAGTCCTTCGTCGGGTTCCAGGTCTCGTCGGGGTCGTAGGCCTGGATCGCGGCCGCCGCCGTGGCGGTGTCTGAGCCCAGGTCCTTCTGGAAGACGATGCCCTGCCGGTCCACCTGAAAGGTCATGACGCCGGAGCTGCCGTACTTCGCGGGCCACGCGACGAGGGCGAATCCTTTCGTCATCGCGCCCTTCTCGTCGACATAACTCTCGACGCCTCCCGGCGCGTTCTTCCCCTGGCTCGTCACGACCCGGAAGTAATAACCGTGAAACGGCGACTCGGCCGGGACGCCCCGGTAGCCTTCCGCGGCCGCGCCGGCGACGAGAGGACCCAGGGGACTCTGGTGGCCGGCGGAGGCGGCGGACCAGTAGAGGCCGTCGTGCTTTCCTTCGCTGCTGACGATCTTCTGCGCGTAGGCCGGAGTCGCGCCGGAATTCTTCCCCGCGAAGTATTCCCGCTGGGCGTCCACGTAGGCATGGATGGTCTTCAGAGTCAGGAGCTCGTTGCGCCCGACGCGGCGGTTGACGATCTCCTCCCGGCCGGCCTCGACGTCGAATTGCCAGCTTCCGTCCGTGCGGACGAGCGCGATCGGAAAAGGCCAGCGGCTCTGGCCGAGGAGGGCGATCTTCCGGTCGGCGCCGTGGTCCTCGAAAGCGATGCCCTCGAGGACAGCCTGCCGGACTCGACTCGCCTCCTCCCGGTCGGCGACATCGTCTCCCGAGTAAAGGAGGTCGGCGCAACCCGCGCCGAACACCTGCTCGGCCTTTTTGTCGTCCGGCGCCGCGGCGAGCTCTCCGACCGCCTTCATCGCGTCCTCGGGGCTCTTGAACGCAGCCGCGCTGGCCACCGCCGCGGCCAGGAACGCCAAGGCGGCCGGCGCCGGCAGGAATCGAAACGCTTTCTTGTTGATCATGATCGTCTCTCCTACCGGCCTTTGCGGCCGCCGCCGCTTGAGGGCGTGGACGTCCCCCGGCTGGAAGCGCCCCGTGAGCTCGCGCTTCGTTCGAGACCGCTGCTTCCTGCTCCGCTCCAGGTGCTGCTCCCTCCGCCGCTAGAGCGCGTGCCGGAAGACGAGGAGGCCGCGGGACGGGACGCGGTAGAGGCGCGGCTGAAGGAAGCCTGGCTTCGCGCCGGTGCTGTCGAGGCGCCGCTGTAGCCTCGCGCCTGGTTCTGGGTCGCTCGCGCGGAGCCCCCCTTGGCCCCGTACTGCTGGGCAGTCTTCGAGTTGTTGTAGTTGACGCCTTTGCGGTGTTCGGGGCTGTGGTTCCAGTTCGAAGTCTTGACTGAGGTGTTGGAGATGTTGGTCCGGTTGTAGTTGATGTTCGTGGTCTTGTTGAAGCTGTTGTACCGGTTGACGTTCACGTTGACCGTGGTGTGGCCCCAGCCCCAGTGGCATCCGCCCCACATGGCCGCTCCCCAGACGACGCCCGCCGTGAACATCATCGCCCCGTAGCCGGGAGGCGCGTAGTAGTACGCCGGATAGTAGTAGTACGGATATGTCCAGTACGGGCCATAGACGACCGTGCAGGAGTAGGTCGGCACGTAGACGACCTCGGGACTCGCCGACTGGATCACGATGATCTTGTCCGGCTGCTTCTCGACCTTCTGCTGCTCGGTCGTCTTCAGGTTGCCGGCGTCGTAAGCCTTGTTGCGCATCCTCTGGACGGCGTCCATGACCTCCGACTTCTGCGAAAGGAAGGCGTCGCCCAGATCCTGGGTCCAGTCCAGGTTCTCGTTCAGGCGCTTCAGGACGTCGGGGAAGCCGCAGAGCGACTTTACGCTGACATCCCAGTCCTGCTTCTTCAGGGCCTCTTCGAGCTGGGTCCCCTTCAAGGCGGAATTCTTCTGCGACCAGCGGCTCGCCTCGACGATCTCAAGCGGATAGGTCGAGGCCATGAGGATCTGGGTCAGCAGGGAGTCCGGATAGAGCGCGATCGGCGCGACCATCTGTTCGAGCTGCGCGGCGGTGAATCCCGCAGCGGCCTTCTCCCCCGGGTTTTCCGCGGGTGCCGCGGCGGGCGCGGCCTGGAGCGCCATCAGGACAGGGCCGGGGACCGCCGCGGTCCAGCCGAGGACGGCCAGCGCCAGGGCAGTGGACTTTCGGACGAAGCTTCCGGGACGTCTCACGAAGAATCCGGTCATGCAGTCTCCTTCGGGGTTCAACCGGCGATGCTATCGATGCCGTCGCGGCAGACCAGTAAGACCTTGGTCCTACCGGCGCCCGGGAATCTTCAGACCGGAATCGGGAAGGCTCACAATTCGGCGCTCTGGAATCTGGGATCTGCAATCTGGAATCGGTTTCAGTGAGGACCCGCGTCGGCCTTCTTGCGCGTGCCGTCCGGGTTGAGCGGTCCCGGCCCGCAGATGTACGCCTCCCCGACCCTTCCGCGGACGACCACGGTATCGGCGCCGTTGTAGACGGCCTCGGTCCGGAAGTAGTCGGGCAGCTCGGCGTCGGTCGGCCGGAAGGTCGGCTCGTCGTCGGGGACGAGGTTGCGGACGAACTGGCAGCGGCCGGCCACCGCCTCGACGTCGCCGGTGAGCGTCACGTGGTACTTCCCCTGGGTCGCGGCGAGGTCATGGGCCTGGCTCGCCTCGTTGACGTGCGCGCATCCCGCCGCCGCGATGGCGGAGAGGATCAGGATCGCCGGGAATCGCCGCATGGCTCCTCCTCCTGGATCGGGCCTTTCCTGTCGGACCGCCGGACAATGGTACGCCCGGCTCCCGCTCTGATAAGCTGCGGCCATCGCGAAAACCGAGGAGGATCTGCGATGAAATCCCGCCGTTACGTTCTTGGCCTCGCCGCTTTGTTCGTCCTGGGCGCCGGCGCAGACGGACCGTACGAGAAGCCGCCCGAGCTGAAAGCCTCCGACTTCCTCGACGCCAAGCTGCTGCAGGGCCCCGACTACATCGTCGAGCCCACGGTCACGAGCGACGGTATCTTCAACACCTACACGATCACCTCGAACTTCGGAACCTGGAAGGTGCAGAGCACGTCGATGACCGCCATCCGCGTCCACGAAGTCGCGGCGATCGCGCAGTTGAAGAACGTGGACAAGATCGCGGTCGCCGCCGGCGGGGTCGCCCAGGGTGCGATCGACGTCGGAAAGGGCGTCGGCAACGTCGTGATCCATCCCGTGGACACCGCGTCGAACGTGGGAGACGGAGTCGTCCGGCTCTTCGGCCGTGTCGGGCGCGGGGCCGGCCGGGCCGGCGAGCAGATGGGCAGCGACGACAAGAACGCGGCGATCGAGGAGAACCTGAGCAATCCGAAGGACGCGGAGAAGGCCTCGCAGCAGTCCACCGCCGGCAAGGCCGTGGACGCGAGCGGTGCGCTCGCCGCGGATCTGATCGGCGTCAACAGCTCGATGCGGATGTGGGCCAAGAAGCTGACCGTGGACCCGTACACGCGCAACGAAGTCCTCCACAACGAGCTGCGCGACGTCGCCCAGTACGACGCCGGCGGGCGGCTCACGGTGCATCTCGTTCCCGGCGGCGCGATCCTGACCGCGCTCTCGACGACCGCGACCGTCAACGACCTGATCTGGATGGAGGAGCCCGACAAGCTCGTCACGCTGAACGAGAAGCGGCTGAAGGACATGGGAGTGAAGCCGGAGGTTTCCCGCGCCTTCCGCCTGAACCCGCGGTACAACCTGACCCGCCAGGTCCGGCTGATCGCGTCCATCGACACGTTGAAAGACGTCAAGGGCCGGCCGGATTTCATCGCGCGGGCGGCCGGCGCCAAGGCGGACGCGGACGCGCAGTTCTACGTCGAGAGCGCGATGCTCACGGACCTCTTCAACAAGAGCGAGGCGCCCGTTTCCGAGATCGTCTCGGGCCTGCCGGGCAGTTGCGTGATCGCGAAGGGCGACCGGTTCGCCTGCCTCTACCCGCTCGACTACATCGCCTACACCGAGAACGTCGCCGCGGCCATTGACCGAATGTCCAAGAAGGCGCAGACCGAGTACCCGCAGGCCAAGCGCGAGCTGTGGCTGTCGGGGCGCCCGTCGCCCCGCGCCGCTCAGGAGCTGCAGGCCCGCGGCTGGGCTATCCACGAGAAGAGCCTGAAGCTGATCTCCGAGGAAGCGCAGCCGGAGAACACGCCGCAGAAGAGGCCCGAGGTGCCACCGGCCGCCGCGACACCCGCCCCGGCGAAGTGACAGCGGGAGCGCCAACGGCGTCCCCGCTGTCATCCTGAGCAAAGCAAAGCGAGCGAAGGATCTCCCTCCCGCCCCCGTCAGCGCGACAGCCTCAGGCTCCAGCCGAGCAGCAGGAGCCCGACCGCGGCGATCCAACTTCCCGCGACCCGCACGGCCACGCGCATCCACGACTTTTTCACCGCGACGCCCCCCAGATCCCTACGGCAACCATCGCCAGGACGTGGTCGAGTCCGCTGACGGGATGACGCAGTCCGGCCAGAAAAGGCCGTTTGGCGGATCACGCTCGACACCCGGCCGGGGTCTTAAGCGCCGCCGGCCTTGCCCCCGACGACGTCGGCGATCGTGTTCAGCAGCGTCTCTTCGTCGATCGGTTTTCTCAGGTAGGCGGCGGCCCCGCCCTTCATCGCCCGGTCGTGCGTCTCCTCGGTGTCGTGGCCGGTGATCGCGATGACCGGGATCCGGGAGCCCGACTTCGCCAGCCGCGCCTGCACGTCGAACCCGTTGACGCGCGGCATGTGGAGGTCGAGGACCACGCAGTCGGGCGCGCGCGAGCCGAGAGAGTCCAGGAACTCCTCCCCGGACGGGTAGGTCTCGACCTCGAGCCCCGCGGAACGGAAGAGCCGGAAGAAGGCCCGCCGGATGGCTTCTTCGTCGTCCACGACGGCGATCCGGAGAGGAGCCGGTTCCACGGCGCCAACCTACCAGCCCGGCGGCGGAGATCGGATAAGACCTTGGTCCCATCCGAAGGGGCGGGGCCCGCTAGAAGCGGCGGATTCCCGCGCGGTCCGCCTGGCGGACGAGCTCGGCGACGGACTCTGCTCCCATCTTCTTCATCATCCGGCCGCGGTGGATCTTGACGGTCTTGAGCGCGGTCCCCAGCTCCGAGGCGATCTGCTTGTTGAGGAGCCCGGCGGCCACGCCCTCGAAGACCTGCCGCTCGCGCGCCGTCAGCGTCGAGAGCCGCCGCAGGATCTCGGCTCTCTGGGCGCGCTCGCTGCGGCGCGCCCGATCCTTCTCCAGCGCCAGGCGGACGGCCTCGAGAAGCTTCTCGTCCTCCACCGGCTTCAAAAGAAAGTCCACGGCGCCCCGCTTCATCGCCTGGACACTGCCGGGAATGTCGCCGCGTCCCGTGAGGAAGAGGACCGGCAGGTCGCATCCGCGCTCGAAAAGGGCCCTCTGCAGCTGAAGACCGTCGAGCCCAGGCATGGCGACATCCAGGACGACACACCCGCAGGCTTCCGCCGCGAGACTCTTCAGGAACTCGGCCGGAGAGCCGAAGGACCGGACCTCGAAGCTCTCCGAGCGCAGTAGCCGCCCGACGCTCCGCACGACCGCGGGGTCGTCGTCCACGACGTACACCGTCTCCTTCGAAGTCTCCGTCATGATTCGGCGGCGGGCAGCGTGAAGTGGAAACGAGCGCCTCCCGCCGGAAGGTTCTCGGCCCAGAGGCGTCCGGAGTGGGCCTCGACGATGGAGCGGCAGACGGCCAGTCCGAGTCCCATGCCCTCCGGCTTCGAAGTGAAAAAAGGCTCGAAGAGCCGCGGCAGGTGATCGGCCGGGATCCCGGTGCCGTGGTCGGAGACCGAGACCTGAACGAAGCCCGCGCCGTCGCCCGCCGTCGAAATCGTCAGGAGGCGGCGCGAGCGCTCGAGGCCGGCCATGGCATCGCAGCCGTTGCGGACGAGGTTCAGGACGACCTGCTGGATCTGGATCCGGTCGCCGCGGACCGACGAAGCGGCCGGCGTGAAATCCGTGTTCACCACGACTCCCTGGTCGAGGAGATCGCTCCGGACGAGGCGAAGGGCTTCCAGGATGGCGTCGTCGAGGTCGAGCGGCTGCGGATGGACTTGCCCCTTCGTCAGGAGAAGCCGGAGCCTTCGGATTACCTCTCCCGCCCGCTTGTCCTGCTCGACGATGTCCCCGAGGATCTGCGAGACCTCGTCGAGGTTCGCGGGCGAGCGGGCGAGAAAGCGCCGGGCGGCCTGGGCATTGGTGAGGATGGCGCTCAGCGGTTGGTTCAGCTCGTGGGCGAGCGATCCCGAGAGCTCCCCCAGCATCGTGACCCGAGACAGGTGGGCGAGCTCGCTCCTCTGGCGGTTGAGCTCCTGCTCGGCGCGCTGGCGCTCGCTGATGTCGATGATCGACGCGAGCGCGAAGACTCCCTCCTGGCTGTGGATCGGATTGAGCCCGACCTCGACCGGCACCTCGCGCCCGTCCTTGCGTCGCCCGAAGAGCTCGCGGCCCGCCCCCATGGCGCGGGAGGTTGGGGCGCCCAGGTACGCCTTCCGGTCGAAGAGGTGACGCGAGTGGAAGCGTTCCGGGATGAGCGTCTCGACCGAGCGGCCGAGCAGCTCTTCGCGCCGGTAGCCGAAGACGGCCTCGGTCTGCGTGTTGACGAGCGCGATCCGCCCCTCGCCGTCCACCATGACCATAGCGCTGGGAGAGGCTTCAACGACCAGCCGGAAGCGTTCCTCCGCCTGCTCCGCAGCGCGCGTGGCCCGGATGGCGTGGCGGCGGCTGTTGACGAGGCCGGCCGCGCTCGCCTGGACTTCGAGCTCCAGCTGCGAAGCGCGGATGACTTCGATTCCCAGCTCGTACTCCATCGCCGCGACGACGCCGAGGAAGCTCAGGCTGATCATGAACGGGAGGTCGAGAAGGCCCCGAATCGTCAGCACGTTCATGACAGTGAGAAGGACGACGAAGAGCGTGATCGAGGCTCCGACGATCGCGGTGGGGCGGCGCTCGCGCCGGCGCCACGCGGCGCGGGTCGCGTCAGCCAGGAACGCCACGAGAAGCAGCGAGGCCGCCAGCCCCATCAAACCGCGGACGGAGACCACGCCGACTGGCAGATACACCGTTTCACCCAAGAAACGGATCGGGCGCACGCCCGTTATCTGTGAGTAGGTGAAATTGGGCTCGACGAGGAAATTGAGCGCGAGGCAAGCCAGCCGGAAGCCTATGGCCAGCCACCCGAGCCACCGACGTCCCGACCACACGTGGCTCCAGACGAAGAGCACGAGGCTGACCACGATGGCGGCGATGGGAATGTGCGCCCACCGCAGGAGCCAGGCATGCTCCTCCGGGACCGGCGATTTCATCAGGATGAGCTCGAAAGCGGCGAGCGCCGCCACGGCGAGGCCCGTCGCGAAGACGAGGAAGTTGGCGGCGGCCGGGCGACGCAGCCCGATCACCAGGTGGACGGCCGAGAGCGTCAGGCAGGCGGACGCCCCCATCGACCAGACGATGGTTGTCCAGCTCATGGAGCTGGTTCATTGTAGTCAGGATCGAGCGCCCCGGGCGCCGCTTCTCTAGAAGAACACCCAGGACCCGAAGACGCGCCACTCCGACTGCGTGTGGGTGTCCTCGAAGAAGTTCGTGTACGTGGACTTGCGCGAGTACCAGTTGTAGGCGGCTCCGGCGCCGAGCTTTCCCCAGATCGGGACCCGCCCGACGACGCGGAGGAACTGCAGGGTGTTGTTGTTCGTCGAGCCGTCGGTCGTGTGCGTCCAGGCTGCTGCGTAGCCCACGCTGGCGGCCTCCCGCCCGGCCGAGAGAAGGCGCAGCTCGATTCGCGCGCCGCCTCCCGGGCCGTAGTCGAAGTTGCGGCCGGAAAGGGGATTGAGCGCGTCGGTCGTCCGGACGGCCGCCATCGGCAGCGCCAGGAGCGACACCTGCGTGACGAACTTGAAACGGTCGTTGATGCTGTAACCGGAGAGAAGGCTTCCGGTGAACATCTGGGCCCCGACTTCCTGGGCCTCGTTGCTCAGGTAGATGTACTCCTGGTTCACGGAGAGGATGTGCCGGGCGCGGTCGTCTTTCTCGGTCAGCTCCCAGCCCTTGAGAATCCCGCGCTCTTCGATGCGCGACACCAGCCTCCCGCCCGGCATGTTCAGGTCCACGGTGGCGCGGAAGGTGTCGAACGGCTTCTGGATCTCTCCCGCGAACGGATCTCCGTAGATGACCCAGAACGTCAGGATCCCCTGATCGGGGTGCACGGCGTCCCCGCTGTTGTGCCGGTAGCCGACGTCGGCGCTCGAGGACAGGGCGCTCGGCATGCGGTCGCTGGGGTTGGGAAAGTCCTTCGTCATCTCCCCGTCCAGGAGGCGGTTGAGCGCGCCGACGGGATTGAAGATCGCGCCGCCCAGCTCCCGCCAGAACCGGTTGCTGCCGCTTGCCGTGTTGTCCAGGATCACGTTGGCCAGCCGGTACTGGATCTCGCCCCGGGTCATGCCGCCCATCGTCGTGTTGACGAGGTCGTTGATCGACGGCGGCTCCCTCTCCATGTTCATTTCCCACAGGAAGCTTCCGGTGAAGGCGAACGCGCCCGACTCCCAGAAGCTGAATCCGTTGGTGCGGCCGGCGTTGAAAAAGAGGCTGCCGTGGTAGGGGTGGGACGACTGGTTCGTGTCGAAGTGGTCGCGGTCGTAGGTGTATCCGGTCGCGTAGTTGTTCGAGACGGTGGCAATCGAGATGTGCGCAAACTCGGAGTTGGAGACGTAGCGGTTGAAGGCCCACGGCCCGACGATCAGGAGGCCGAGCTCTCCTGCCGCCCTCCAGAAATGCTCGTCGCCGGCCTGGCCCCAGGAGCCGTCCGGCGCGGGGCCGCCGAAACGCCAGATCACGCCGCCGGTGACTTCCGCGCTCGAGTAGATGTCCGTCTCGAAGGTCTTG
>DATFQY010000017.1:0-2534 GCA_035263845.1 Thermoanaerobaculia bacterium
GATGGCGGACTTCTGCTCCCGCAGCGACTGGGACGTGATGTCGCTCAGCAGCCTGCCCGCTGCCTCGGCCACGGCCAAGGCTCTTCCGGGATGGCTGGCCGGGCGTTATCGCTGGCAGCCGCTCTCACCGCTCCACTCGCCATACCTCAACACCACGGGCACCTGGGAGCAGTTCTGGACTAGCACCAGTCAGCGCTTCAAGAAGACGGTGCGGAACGTGCGAAACCGGCTCGCCAAAACCGGCGCGATCTCGGTCGAGGAGCACCGGTCCGTGACCCCCGACTCGGCAGTCTTCGCGGATCTCGTCGCGGTCTCCGCCCGGAGCTGGAAGGCCTCCCAATCGGTCGCCATTGCCAACATGCCCGGCATGGCTCAGTTCTTCCGGGAGCTGACCGCGCATGCGAGCGCCAAGGGCTGGCTGCGTCTCTGGATCATGCGAATCGACGGTCTGCCCGTGGCCACCGAGTATCAACTGGAGGCCGATGGGCGGGTTCACGCGCTGCGGGCAGACTTCGACGCGGCGGTACCCACCGATCTCTCACCGGGCACCCATCTGTCGGCGGAAATCATCCGCACCCTCTTCGCTCGCGAGACGGTCTACGAGTACGACATGGGCCCGGGGGACAACGACTACAAGTCTCGTTGGGCCCGGGGCGCTCACGAGCTTGGACGGCTGCGCATCTTCCGGCCCGGCATGTACGGCACCTTGCTCCACACGGTGGAGGCTCGGGTTCTCGAAACGGTCCGCCGACTCCGCGGCCAGGGAGCTGCCGCGTGAACATCATCGGCGGCCTCGTCTACCGGGATCCGGCGCGAACGATGGAGCGCGCGGTCCTCGAGTCACTTCTCCGCGGCGCCACGGGGCCCGAGCCTCCCGTCCGGGTCGACATCCAGGGGGGCGTCCTCGCCGGTATCGGGAGCGGAGTCGTGAGCGGCCGATCGGGCGACGCGGTCTTGATGGCCGACGTGGACCTGACCAACCTCGACGAGCTCCCTGGCGCCCCGGACGGTACAAGTCTCGCGCAATGCCTGGAGCGTTTCCACGCGCAGGACAGCGTCAACTTCGTCGGCCAGCTCCGGGGGGCTTTCGGCATCGCCCTGTGGATCCCCTCGCGTCGCCGGCTCGTTCTCGCCGCCGATCGCCTCGGCTTCCGTCGCCTCTACTACGCCGTGAGCGACCAGGGCGTCGCCTTCGGCTCCCGCGTCAAGGCTCCCCTGGCGCTTCCCGGGCTCTCCCAGGAGCTCGACGCCGACGCGGTCTATGCCTACCTGAACTTTGGAACCGTCACCGCCCCGCAGTCGATCTACCGCGCCGTTCGCCGTCTCGCCCCTGGCCAGATTCTCGTGTGGGAGAACGGCCGCGTCAGCCTCCACCAATACTGGGACGTGGTGTACAGCGAGCGGCGTCTGGACAAGGCCGAGGCGGCCCGCGCCATCTACGGGCAGACGGCGGAAGCGGTGCGCCAGACGCTGACCGGGCTCGAAGTCAAGGACACCGGCGCGTTCCTGAGCGGCGGCACAGACAGCAGCGCGGTCGTGGGTCTCATGAGCCGGCTCACCGGCGAGCGGGTTCAGGCCTTCTCCATCGGTTTTCAGGAAGAGCGTTACAACGAGCTTGAGTATGCGGAGCTGGCCGCCCGGCATTTCGATGCCGCTCACTACTCGAGGATCGTCACCGCCGATGAGTCGCTGCAGTGCCTTCCCGACATCGTGAGCGCCTACGACGAGCCGTTCGGAAACAACTCGGCCCTGCCCGCCTATCTCTGCGCCCGCTACGCGCGCGAGGCCGGCGTGCGCGTCCTCCTGGCGGGCGACGGCGGCGACGAGATCTACGGCGGCAACGAGCGCTACCGGCGCGAGGGAATTCTCGCCCGTTATCACCGCATTCCCGGCCTCCTCCGACGTGGCCTCATCGAGCCCACCGTCCGTCGGTTCTCGGTGGAGGCCCCGGGCCTCGCCGGCAAAGCGCGCCGCTACGTCGAGCGGGCCTCGGCTCCGAATCCCGACCGCTTCTATTCGAGCGAGTTCTTCGTCAGCCAGAGCCGGAAGTGGCTCCTCGATCCGGGCTTCCTCGGGCGCATCACCGGGGACTGGCCTCTTCGCGTCGCGCGCGGCCACTTCGCCTCGGCCGGACGCACCGCCGAGCTCAATCGGCTTCTCCATGTGGATCTGAAGATCACCCTTGCCGACAGCGACCTTTTCAAGGTGACGAGGACGGCCGAGGCGGCGGGAGTCGGAGTGCGCTTCCCCTTCCTGCACCATCCCCTCGTGGAGTTCATGGCCACCATCCCCGCCCACTACAAGGTGCGGGGCACGGAGAAGCGCCACATCTTCAAGCGGGCCTTCCGCGATCTCCTTCCTGAGGCGACGCTGGCAAAGGTCAAGCACGGCTTCGGTTTGCCCACCAGCGACTGGCTCAAGCAGCATCCGGGCTTCCGAGAGCTGGGGCGAGACACCCTGCTCTCGCGCCGCTCTCTCGAGCGCGGCTACTTCGCCCCCGGCGCCGTGGAAGATCTCTTCCGGCTCCACGAGGC
>DATFQY010000018.1:0-24327 GCA_035263845.1 Thermoanaerobaculia bacterium
GCCTGGGCCGTGTCGGAGAGAACCGAGAGGAGGACGCCCCGCCGCGCTTCTTCCGTCGAGAGGTACCGGGCAAGCGCGGACTCGTTGAGGCGCCGGATGCGCCCCCAGAGGTCGAGCTCCCAGGAAAGCCCGAGCTGCACAGCGTGGAGGTTGTCGGGAGTCGAGCCCCGATCGACGAATTCCGACCGGCGGCCCCGCGACCAGGCCGCCCCGTATCCGATCTGCGGATAGAACTCGGAGCGGGCGATCCCGGCTCTCGAGCGGAACTCTTCGACGCGCCATGCGGCCACGCGAACGTCGTAATTGTTGTGGAGCGCCTCGTCGATCAAGGACTCCAGCGCCTCGTCGCCGAAGATCTCCCACCAGGGCCGGTCGGCCAGCGAGGCGGCGCCGTCGGCCCGCCCGGCCGATTCCTCGGCGCGAAAGCGGTCCGGAACCGCGACGGCTGGCCGCTTGTAGTCCGGGCCCACGGCGCAGCCTGTCAGGAACAAACCGAGAGCGAGAAGCCAACGAGTTTTCATGAGAGCACCTTCATCCCCCGGCGCGCCGCGACGCGTCGATGAAGACGTCCATCTGCTGGCCGACGAAGAGCGGGAGGTCCTGCCGGTCGATCCGGTAGATGACCTGCAGGACGCGGGTGTCCACGCGCTCCGTGCTGTCGCCGGTCAGCGACTTCTTCGGAACGACGAACGGCTCGAACCGGACGAACTGGAGCGGCGTCTTCAAGCGGGCGTCCCCCCGGACGTGCGCGGTCGCTGGGGCGCCCGGCTGGACCCGCCAGGCCTCGTGCTCGTCGACGTCCACCCGCACGTTGAAAGGAAGAGAACCGCCCAGGAGAACCAGCGGGGTCGCCGTCACCGCGGCCGGGGCGTACTCGCCGGCGTGGATCTTCACCTGGAGCACCTGCGCGTCCAGGGGCGCGCGGATTGTGCTCCTCTCGATCTCGGTCTCGACCGAGCGGATCTGGGCCTCGGCCGCCGAAGCCTGGGTTTGCGCCTCGTCGAGCTGCGCTCTCCCTGTCGTCACGGCCGTCCGGCGGCGCACGGTCTCCTCGGCGCTGATCGCTCGCTTGTCCGAAAGGCCCTCGGCGAAGTCGAGGTTGCGCTGCAGCTCGTCCAGCCTTGCCCGCGCGACCCGGATCCCGCTTCTCGCGACTGCCAGGCTGCTCCGCCGGACCGCCAGGTCGGCATTCAGCTGCCTCGTGTCCAGAGCGAAGAGCGCCTCGCCCGCCTTCACGGACTGGCCGGCCTTGACGAAGATCCGGCTGACGACGCCGGCCAGCGGCGTGCCGACGGCGATGTTCTCGCTGCTGGCCTCGATCAGGCCCACGGCCGCGACCGTCCTCGGGAAATCCGAGACCGGCGCCGGCGCGGGCGGATTCGTGCTCCGCCGGTGGGGAGCCGTCCGCGCCACGGAGTACGCCGCCCAGAGAGCGGCGAGAACGCCGATGACCGGCAGGAGAAAACGCTTCATAAGGCAGCCTCCTTGAGAGACGAGTTGCGAGAGACCTTCACGATCCTTCCGTCGTCCATCTGGGCGATCGACTGGGCGTGATGAAAGACACGCGCGTCATGGGTCACGACGACGACCGCGCGGTCGGGTTTGACGGCGCTCGAGGCCAGGAGGTCCATCACGGACTCGCCCGTCGCGTGGTCGAGGGCCGCGGTCGGCTCGTCGCAGACCACGATGCGCGGCTCGTGCACCAGCGCTCGGGCCAGGGCGACCCGCTGCTGCTGGCCGCCGGAGAGCTTGGAGGGAAGCGCGTCGGACCGCTTCTCGAGCCCGAGCCGGGAGAGGAGCGCCTTCGATCGATCCAGCGCCTCCCTGCGCGGGACCTCGGCGGCGAGGAGCGGGACCGCGACGTTCTCCGCGGCGGTCAGCGCCGGCAGCAGGTTGTATTGCTGGAACACGAAACCGAGGTTCCGGCGGCGGAAGACGACGCGGTCCGCGGCGGAGAGGTCGTCCGGCTTCTGTCCGAGGACGTTCAAGTCTCCGCCGTTGCGGTCGAGCAGGCCGGCGATCACGCAGAGGAGAGTCGTCTTGCCGCAGCCGCTCGGCCCGACCAGGAAGGAGAGCTCGCCGAACCGCGCCTCGAAGTCCACGCCCCGCAGCGCGTCGATCCGCATTTCTCCTTCTCCGTAATGCTTTTCGACGCCGCGGCACACGATCGCTTGTCCGTTCGTTTCCATTGCGCTCACCCTTGGAAGACCGCAGCGGGCTCGAGGACGAGCACGCGCCGGATGCTCAGCAAGCTCGCCACGATGACCACGAAGAAGATGCAGGCTCCGGTGATGCCGACGCACTGCCAAAGCAGCACGATGTGGCGGGTCGCGAGCTTGTGCAGGAAGATTTCGAAAAACGCGGCCCCCATGCCGGTGCCGATCGCGAACCCCAGTGCCCCGACGCTGAAGGCCTGCAGGAGGATCATCCCGGTCAGCCGCAGGTTGGAGACGCCGATCGCCTTCAAGGCTCCGAACTGCTTCAGGTTGTCCACGGTGAAGAGGTAGAAGGTCTGGCCGGCGACGACGGCTCCGACGATGAGCGCCACGGTGATCGTGATGCCGAAGTTGACGGGGATGCCGGTGTTCGCCAGGTAATAGCGGACGCAGTCCCACGCGAACTCCCGCGTCGTCCGGGCGCGTAGGCTCGTCTGCTTCTGGATGCGGGCCGTCAGCTCCTGGGCGGTGACCCCCGGCGCGGCCCGGGCGATGATGAAGGAGAGCTGGGTTCGCTCGCGCCCCACGAAGTTGACGGCCTCGCTGTAGCGTGTGTGCATGACCGGCAGGCTCGCGAAAGGCGCGGAGGCGTCGGAGATGCCGACGATCCGGACCGAGTGGTCGTTCATCTCGAGGGTCCGGTCGAGCCGGAGCGGTTCCTTCGGAAAGAGCAGAACGTAGCCGGCCTGGTCGATGACCACGGAGTCGGGCTCCCGCAGGCGCTCCCAGGAACCGAGCAGCATCCTTCGCGGCGCCCCCGCCAGCGTGGCGTCGTCCAGGCCGATCAGGAAGGATGCGGCGAACTTCCCGGTGCTCGTCCGCGCCACGGGATTCCCCTTGAAGAGCCGGACGGCCCAGCCGACGCCGGGAACCCCCCGAACGCGGGTCAGGTCCGTGTCCTTGAGCGCCTTGGTCTGGTCCCAGTATTCCGTCCGGGGGTCCATGACCCAGACCTCGGCGTCGGTCACGTCGAGGATCTGGCTCGCCGTGCGTTTCATGATGTTGGCGAAGATCGACGTCTGGTTCTCGAGCAGGAAGGTGCAAAACGCGATCGCGAAGACCAGGCCGAAGTACTTGGCCCGGTCGCCGGTCAGCATGCGCAACGCCACGAAGTTCATCGGCAGCCTCCGCTTTTTAAGATGATGTTCGTCATCTCACTCGACCAAAAAAAAAGACTCACCGGCTGACGGAGTCGAAGTAGAACTTCCTCGCTCCGTCCAGGAATCGGCGCTTCTTCTGCTCATCCGTGATCACCCGCGCGACGGTCAGGGTGCCGGACATCCCCGACATGAGCATCCTCGCCTTGGCCTCCCGCTCTTCCTTCGTGGCTCCGGGGATGAAGGTCGCGATCTTCGACGTGCGCTCCTTCAGGATTCGCTCGAAGGCGAGCCTGGCCCGGGAGTTCGGCGGGCGGCGAGCCAGCTCCGTCGAGAGGGCCGCCACCGGGCAACCTCCCCCGATATCGTCGCAGTGCTCGGCGCTCAGGTAGGTGTCGATGAGCGCCTTCAATTCGCCCCCCGGCCGGGCATTCTTGATCGCCGTACGCAACCGGTTATGCATCTCGTCCTGCTCGAAGGCCTCGATGAGCAGGTCCTCCTTGCTGCCGAAATGCCGGTAGAAGCCGCCGTGAGTCAGACGAAGATCCCGCATGAGGTCCGCGATCCCCGTGCCCTCGCTCCCGCGGCTTCGAAACCGCCGGGCGGCCGCGCGGACAATGCGTTTCCGCGTTTCCTGCTTGTGCTCGGCCGGGTATCGCATCGCTTCCTCCTAGGATTATACGTATCATCTCATGGACGGGTTTCGGGGCGGGGTTCGGGGAGGGCCGGCCGGGATGAAGGAATCCCCGCCTAACTCCTTCGAGATCAGGAGGGCACGATGAAGAAAAGAGCACGGAAAACAACGAAGAATCCAAGTCCGGTCGAGGCCGGCGCGGCCTTCGCGCAGGTCGCGGCTGCCTTTTCGGGCGAACGGGGCGTCACCCGGGACAAGGGGTGGGGATCCGGCAGCGAGGTCCTCAAGTGCAAAGGAAAGATCTTCGCGATGTCGGTCCGGGGCAGGCTCGTCGCGAAGCTTCCGAAGTCCAGGGTCGACGAGCTTGTCCTCTCCGGCGCCGGCGTGCGCTTCGATCCCCGCGGCGACGGCAGGCTCATGAAGGAATGGGTCGTCGTCGAAGACGAAGGGGCGCCCTGGGCCGAGCTAGCGCGGGAGGCGTACCTCTTCGTCAGGAAACGCTGACGCTCTTCCGGCGATGATAGGCTTCGAGCCGGCGGAGGCCATCGAAAATGGCTCAGCCCCGTCCCAGCCTGAGCGGCATCAACACGAACCTGGTGGTCGCACTGCACGCCTTGCTCGAGGAGCAGAACGTGTCGCGGGCCGCACGGGTCGTCGGCCTGGGACAGTCGTCGATGAGCCATGCGCTCGCGCGGCTGCGCGCGCACTTCGGCGACCCGCTCCTCGTCCCGGAAGGACGAAGGATGGTCGCGACCCGCACGGCGAGGTCCCTCCTGGGCCCCGTCCGGCTCGCGGTCAACCAGCTCGAGACGGTCTTCGGCGGCCCCGAGGCCTTCGACCCCGCCACCAGCAGGCGACTATTTCACGTCGCCGCGACGGACAACATCGAGCTCGCCCTGATGCCCCGCCTGTCGCGGATCCTCCAGGCGGAAGCTCCCGGAGTGGACCTCCGGATCCATCCGCTCGAGGAGAGCTGGCGGTCGGCGCTCCGCGAGGGCGAACTCGATCTGAAGCTGGGGAGGTCGTACGACCCCGGCCCCGGCTTCCGGAGCCAGGACCTGCTCCGGGAGCGCTTTGTCGGGGTGGTCCGCGAGGGCCATCCCTTGAAGGCCCGGCGGATCTCCCTCGAGCGCTACGCGAAGCTCCATCACCTGCGCATCTGCCCCGTGCCGAGGGCCCTCGACACCGTCGCCGACTTGATCGACGCGCAGCTCGAGGAACGGGGACTCAGCCGGCGCGTGGTCGTGACCGTTCCGCATTTTCTCGTGGCGCCGTTCATCGTCGGCACCTCCGACCTGATCCTGACCGCTCCGGAGCGCGTCGCCGAAGCCTTTCGCCGGCAGCTGCGCCTTCGGGTCGTGGAGGTGGCGCTGCCGAGGGCGCACTATTCCTTCAGCCAGGTCTGGGCCGAGCGCATGGAGAACGATGCCGCCCTGCGCTGGTTCCGGGAAGTCGTCCGCCGGTCGGCCGCCGCGGAGGCGTGACCTCGAGCCATCGAACCGATCGATAGGTCTCATCCGGGCCGGCGAACCGCGGCGGCGGGACTCCGGCCCTCATTCACTCCATCGATAGGTCTCATCGAAACAATCCAGAAGCCGGCGGTCCCGATTCTCCGTACATTCGATTACGGCGAGCGGGAGGGCCGCCAGAATGGTCTACGAGATCATTCGCTACCAGGTCGGGCCGGAGCACGAGTCCCATGTCTGAGATCTCGCGGAGAACGGCTCTGCGGGCTCTCGCGGCGGCGGGAGTGACATCCGCCTTCTTCCGCCCGCCCCTGCCAGGTGGTGAGATCTCGGAGAACCGGCCCGCGCCGGAGCCCGTTCTGCGGGAGATCCGGGACGGGCTCTTCTGGCTCTCCGACGGCGCCTACAACACGATCTTCCTGGTTTCCTCGCGCGGTGTCATCGCGGTGGACCCCCTGCCGACCCTCGGCCGCCGGTACCTCGAGGCGGTGTCCAAGGCGACGGATCAACCGATCACTCACGTGGTCTACAGTCACGAGCACTCCGACCACATCGCGGCGGTCGAGCTGTTTCCGAAGTCCGCGGCGATCGTGGCGCAGGCCGAGACGGCCGCGATCCTGGCGCGGCGCAGGGACCCGCGGCGCCCGCTCCCGACGATGACCGTGAGCAACCGCCTCTCGCTCAAGGTCGGAGACCAGGTCCTGGAGCTCGAGTACCGGGGAGCCAATCACTCGCCCGGCAACCTCTTCCTCTTCGCGCCGAGGCAGCGAGTCCTGATGCTCGTGGACGTCGTCTACCCGGGTTACCTGCCCTACCCTGGCCTCGGAGTCGCGGCCGACGTGCCGGGCTACATCGAGGCCCACCGGCAGGCCCTGTCCTACGACTTCACGGAATTCGTCGGGGGCCACGTGGATCGAATCGGGTCGCGCGCCGATGTCGAGCGGTCGCTCGAGTTCGTGCTCGATCTGAAGGGGACGAGCGAGGCGGCTCTCGCGCGGACGCCGTTCCCCGCGTACCTCGCGGCGCATCGGGCGGAGGCCGCGCGCTCCTCCTGGTTCGCCCATGACGACTACGAGAACGAGCTCATCGAGCGCTGCTACTCCGAGCTTCTGCCGAAGTGGTCCACCCGGCTGAAGGGAGCGGAGCGTTCCCTGAAGTCGCACTGCCGGACGATGATCGTGGCGCTGGCGATCCAGCTGGCGCCCGAGGGGATCGGAACGATTCCAAAGGAGGGCCGCTCATGAGTGCACTGGCGCGTCTTCTCTCGCCGGACTCCGCCGCGGAAGGGATGTCGCGGCGGGTCTTCCTCTTCAGCACGGCGATCGCCGGCGGCGGGTTCCTCCTCGGCGCCGCTTCCCGGTCTTCCGGGGCGACCATCGCCGGCGCGGGGGCGGTGTCTCCCCAACCGGGAGAGTTTCCCCTGACGCCCTGGGTCCGGATCACTCCGGACAACGCCGTGACCATCGTTGTCTCCCAGAGCGAGATCGGCCAGGGGATCAGCACGACGCTGCCGGCGATCCTGGCGGGCGAGCTGGGCGCGGACTGGGACGCGGTGCGGCTGGAGACGGCCCCCTATGCCCTGGCTTATCGAAATCCGGAACGCCAGTGGATGTTCACGGGCAACAGCGAGAGCTGCCAGGCTTTCTACGACCTGATGCGGCAGATGGGCGCCGCCGCCCGCGAGATGCTCACGGACGCGGCGGCCTCACGCTGGGGCGTCTCCCCCGACGCCTGCAGGACGGAGAAGGGATTCGTCTTGCACGAAGGCTCCGGAAAGCGCGTTTCGTTCGGAGAGGTCGCGGCGGAGGCGGCAAAGCTTCCCGTTCCCGCGAAGCCGCGGCTCCGGGCCGCGGGTGTGCCGGACCTCGTCGGGAAGCCGATCCCGCGCGTTGACATCCCGGCCAAGGTGAACGGCACGGCGCAATTCGGGATCGACATGCAGGTGCCCGGGATGCTTCTCGCCGCGATCCGAACCGCTCCGACCCTGACGGGCAAGCTCCGCAGCATGAACCGGGAGGCTGTCGCGGGGATGCCCGGCGTTCGGGCGGTCGTGGCCCTCGAGAACGGCGCCGCGGTGGTCGCGGACACGTACTGGCAGGCGAGGATGGCTCTCAAGAAACTCCCTCTCGAGTTCGATCCGGGCCCGAATCTCGATCTCTCGAGCTCGAGCGTGCTGGCCGAATACCGCAGGGCACTGGAGAACGGTCCGTGGGCGACGCCCGTCAACGAAGGAGACGTCAGCGCGGGGCTGGGAAGGGCGGTGAAGAAAGTCACGGCGGACTACGAGAGCCCCTTCCTCGCGCACGCCACGATGGAGCCGATGAACTGCACCGCCTCCGTCACGAGCGACCGGTGCGAGATCTGGGCGCCGACCCAGGGACAGGAACTGGCGTTCTTCGCCCTCAAGCAGGCACTCGGGTTGAAGGACGACCAGATCCAGGTCAATCGGAGCCCGTATGCCGGCGGAGGGTTCGGCCGCAGGCTCCTGCCGGACTTTGTCGTCATGGCGGCGCTGATCTCGAAGGCGGCCGGAAAGCCGGTCAAGATCATCTGGGATCGCGAGGAGGACATCCGACGCGACTGGTACCGTCCCGCGACGGCCACGCGGCTGGCGGCCGGCCTGGATGCCGATGGCAATCCCACGGCTCTCTCTGTTCGGGTCGTCTCGCCGACCATCCTCCATCCGGTCTTCCCCTCGATCGGAGAGTTCCTCCGGCAGAAGGGGTTCGACCCGAGCGCGATGGAAGGGATGCTCGAGCTGATCTACGACTTCCCGGTGCGCCGGGTGGACTTTCATCTCTTCAAGACCTCCGTGCCGACCTCGGTCATGCGGACGACCGGCTACGGACCCAATACCTTCGCGCTCGAGAGCTTCGTGGACGAGCTCGCCCACGCGGCCGGGAGCGATCCATACCGTTACCGCCGGCGGCTCCTCGCCAAGAACCCGCGAGCGCTCCGGCTCCTGGACCGGGCCGCAACACTCAGCGGCTGGAAGAAACCGGTCGCGAAAGGACGCGGGCGGGGCATCGCGGTCGCGGACGCCTTCGGTTCGTACATCGCCCAGGTCATCGAGGTCGCGGCGAGCGGGCCGGAGATCCGGGTGCTCCGCGTGACTTCCGTCGTGGACTGCGGTCGGGTCCTGGATCCCGTGATCGCGAAGTCCAACATCGAGTGCGGCGTGATCTTCGGGCTCTCGTACTGCAAGTCAGAGATCGCGTTCGACAAGGGCGCCGTCGTCCAGGGCAACTTCGACGGTTACGAACTCCCGTACCTGGCGGAGTCGCCGGAGCTCGTGACCGAGTTCCAGCCGAGCGGGGAGAAGCTGGGCGGGATCGGCGAGACCGGTCCGGTGCCCGTCACGCCGGCCCTCGCCAACGCCATCTTCGCGGCGACCGGCCGCCGGCTGCGCTCGATGCCGCTCAGAAGAAACGGGCTTCGCCTCGGCTTCGCGCGTCCGCCGAAAGGGAGGGGCTATGCTTGAGTTCAAGGTCAACGGACAACTCCGGCGGGTCGATGTCCACCCCGATACGCCGCTGCTCTGGGTCGTCCGGGAACAGCTCGGCCTGACGGGAACCAAGTTCGGCTGCGGCATCGCGCGGTGCGGGGCCTGCACTCTCCACGTGGACGGTTCGCCGGTGCGGTCCTGCTCCTTCCCTGTCTCCGCGGCCGCGGGGCACGAGATCACGACGATCGAGGGCCTGTCGAACGACGTCTCGCATCCGCTGCAGCGGGCGTGGATCGCGGAGCAGGTTCCCCAGTGCGGCTACTGCCAGTCGGGCATGTTGATGACGGCCGCGGCCCTGGTCCGGCTGAAACCGAAGCCCACCGACGAGGAGATCGACTTCGCGATGACGAATCTGTGCCGCTGCGGGACCTATCCGCGGGTCCGCAGCGCGATCAAGAGAGCGACCGGCCAGGCGGAGGGCAGGGGGTAACGATGATGTTCGGCAAGGCTCAGACTCGAAACGTGCCAGCGCTCGCCGCCGTCTGTCTCCTGGCGCTTCTCGTTGCGTCCGCAAACCCCGGCGCGGCCGGGCAGACCAGGCCGCCGCCTTCGGAATCCCGGGAGGCGGGGCTCCAGGCCTGGGCGGGCATCGCGCGGGTCCTGCGGCATCCGCGCTGCATGAACTGTCACACGACGACCAACTTTCCGCGCCAGGGGGACGACCGCCATCCGCACGTCAACCTGGTGCGGCGGGGCCTCGACGGCCACGGCGTGCCCGGGCAGATGTGCAGTACGTGCCATCAGACCGAGAACAACGAGTCGAGCGGCGTCCCAGGCACGCCGAACTGGCACCTCGCTCCTCTCTCGATGGCCTGGGAAGGCCTCTCCGACGCGGATCTCTGCCGGGTTCTGACGGACCCGAAAAAGAACGGCGGGATGGATCTGGCGAAGCTCGAGGAGCACATCGAGCACGACCCGATCGTCGCCTACGGCTGGAACCCCGGCGCCAACCGCAAGCCGATCCCCGGCTCTCGCGCGGACCTGATCCAGCTGATGAAAACCTGGTCGCGGGCCGGAGCTCCCTGCCCATCCCGGACCGCCTCCCGGTGAGGTATCCCGGTGCGACGGAAACATCGCGCGGCGGCGATCCGCGCCGTGATCGCCTGCGGTCTCCTTCTCGCCGCGCCGGTTTGCCCGGGCCAGGCCTCGGGGCCGCGTTCGATCGGCGACGAGATCAACGTGTTCCGCTGGAAGGAGGACTACAGCTTCCTTCGCGGTCGCTACGAGACCCTGACCCCTCTCGAGAAACTAAAGTTCCTGCCGCTGAACGAATCGAAGACGACGTATCTGACGCTGGGAGGCGAGATCCGCGAACGGATAGAGAGCTACGACAACCCGTTCTTCGGGCTTCCTCCTCCGGGCGGCGCGGACTTCACTTCCTTCGCGACGCGGCTCCTCTTCGACGCCGACCTGCACATCGGGACGCGCTTTCGGGCCTTCGCCGAGCTCGGCAGCTTCTGGGAGAGCGGCCGCAAGCCGGCGTCTCGCCCGGCGGACGTGGGTGACCTCGAGCTCCAGCAGGGTTTCTTCGACGCCGTCGCCATCGAAGGCTCCGGACGCCGGCTCACGGTCCGGTTCGGTCGGCAGGAGTTCCCGCTCGGCTCGGGGCGGCTCGTCGCCATCCGGGAATCAACCAACGTGCGGCTGACCTTCGATGCTGTCAAGGTCGAGTGGCTCGAGGGCCCGAATGCCGTCGTGGCGTTCGCGGGCCGGCCCGTCGTTCCCAAAAAGGGGATCTTCGAGAGCGCTCCCTCGGGCGACGAATCGTTCTGGGCGCTCGACTGGACGCGTCTCGCAACGGGCGCCGGGCGGCCCAATACCGAGCTCTTCTACCTGGGCCGCGACCTCACGACCGCGGCGTTTGCGGAGGGATCGGGAAAAGAGCTCCGCCACTCCCTCGGGGGACGACTCTGGGGCGTGGCTGCTCCCTGGGACTACTCCATCCAGGCCTCTTATCAGTTCGGGACCTTCGCCGATGGTCCGATCCGCGCCTGGGGAGTGGCGACGGACACGGGATACCGGCTGACGGCTCTCCCGACCACGCCGAGAATGGCGGTGCGCCTGGATATCGCGAGCGGCGACCGGAGAGCTCGCGACGGGACTCTCGAGACCTTCGAGGCGCCGTATCCGGCGTTGAACTACTTTTCGGAGGCCGGCATCTTCGCTCCGGCGAACGCCTACGATGTTCACCCGTATCTCGGATTGAACCTCGCCAGGTCCCTCGCCGCCGAGGCCGGCATCGACTTCCTCTGGCGCCTGAGGGAGGGCGACGCGATCTACCGCGCCGGCGGCGGAACGCTCGTTCCCGCCGGGAGGGCGCCAGGTTCGAGCGCCGTGACGGGGATCTTTCAGCTGCTGCTCAACTGGCGTCCCAATCCGTTCCTGACGATCCAGGGGGCCTTCGATCACGCGTCCACGGGGCAGATCCTCCGGGACGCGGGGGGCATGCCCACGAACTTCGGCCTCCTTTCCCAGGACCTGCGCCTGTGATCAGGAGGCCTTGTGTGATCCCGCGGTTTCCCGGCCGATTGCTCAGAGAAAGAAGAACCATCGTGAATCCAACCCCGATATCCCCAACCGTTCGAATCCATCGCCACGCGTCCGGCGAGTCGGGAATCTTCGCCAACGCCTACATCGTCGAGACGCCGCGAGGAATCGTTGCCGTGGACGCCACTCTCACCGAGACCGGCAGCAGGTCGCTTCGGACGAAGATCGAGTCGCTCGGCAAGCCGCTCCTCGCGGTCCTTATCACCGGCCCTCGTCGCAAGGATGAAGGAGAGCTCCCAACCGACAAGTTGGAATTCATCATCGGCGCCGATCCCATGGCGAGGGAACTGGCTCCCACCGGGGGCTCGCACAGGGGATGAGGGCGAAGAGGAGATCCAAAGGCAAAGCCGGCGCGAGTCCGGTCAAGGCCCCTCGAGCCGGAAGAAGGCGACGCGCCGCATCGGACCCGAAGGCCGTGGCTCTCGCGTACTTCGATGCCTTCTCCAGGAAGAGATTCGAGAGGCTCGCGGACCTCCTGCACCCGGACGTCGAGTTCAAGGGTCCGGGAGGAAGCCTCCACAACTCCCGGGACTTCATCGCGACGCTTCGGAAGGTGGCTCCGGTCCTCCTGCGCACCGACTTGAAGAGGGTCTTCGTCGAGGGCGACGAAGCGCTGGTCCGCTACGATTTCGTGACCGATACGCCCGTCGGTCCGGTTCCCACCGTCGAGATGCTCAAGATCGAGAGCGGCCGCGTCCGCTCGATCTGGCTCCTCTTCGACCGGCAGGTCTGGAACGCCGTGCTCGCCGCGAGGTCAAACCGACCAGGGAGGTCCTAGCGACATTCCCGGTACGGCCCTTCGTTTCCAGCCCAAGACTTGCATGACAACCCGGCGAGGAGCAAGCCATGCTGAAGAACGCGCCGATTCGCGCCTACATCCCCGTTTCCAACGTCCCGCGGGCCAGAAAGTTCTATGAACAGACCGTCGGCCTCAAGCCAAAGGAGGAGTACGCCGGCGGCGTGACCTACGAATGCGGAGGCGCCGAGGTCTTCCTGTACCCGACTCCGAACGCGGGCACCTCACGGGCGAGCCAGGCGTTCTGGCAGGTGGAGGACGTCGAGGCCGAGGTGTCAGAGCTCAAGTCTCGCGGCGTCCGGTTCGAGGAATACGACATGCCGGGCATCGTCATGAAGAACAGCATCGTGGAGGCCGGCGGAGCGAAGACCGCGTGGTTCAAGGACACCGAGGGAAACATCCTGGCGGTGAGCCAGCGCCTTTAGGCCTGGTCCGGTCTCCCGACTTTTCGACGGACGACTGCTGGCCCCGCCGGGAGGGGCGGCTTCAGTGTTCGGGGTCGGATCGACGGTGCCTCCCGATCCCGTATTTCTCGAGGCGCGAGTAGAACTGGGCGCGGGTCAGGCCGAGCAGGCGTGCCGCCCTCGACTTGTTCCCCCTGGCCTGGCCCAGGGCCTTGGCTACGAACTTCTTCTCGACGGCTTCGAGGTCTACGCCGCCGGCGGGGAGGGGGCCGGAACCCTCGAGCGAGGCCTTCAGGCCCTCGGTTGTCAGGACAAAGCGCGGCCCCGGGGCGGGAGCCGGGAAGTTCTCGCGCCTGATGACCCCCCCGTTGCACAGCAGGATCGCGCGCTCGATCGCGTTTCGAAGCTCCCGGACGTTGCCGGGCCAAGGTTGCTCCAGCAGAAACTCGCGCGCATCCCGGGAGAGCCTCACGCCCGGGCGGCCGACTTTCCCGGCCAGCTCCGAGAGGAACGCTTCCGCCAGCGGCACGATGTCCTCCGGCCGTTCCCGCAGCGCGGGAACCGGGATCTCGAAGACGTTCAACCGGTAGTAGAGGTCCTCGCGGAACTGTCCCTGCCGGATCGCGGCGGAGAGGTCCCGGTTCGTCGCCGCTACGACTCGGACGTCCGCCTTCAGGGTCCGGTCGCCGCCGAGCCGCTGGAACTCCCGCTCCTGGAGAACGCGCAGGAGCTTGGCCTGAAGGAGGGGGCTCATCTCCGCGATCTCGTCGAGGAAGAGAGTCCCGCCCGAGGCCTGCTCGACCCTCCCGATCTTCGTGGCGACGGCGCCCGTGAAGGCGCCGCGCTCGTGGCCGAAGAGCTCCGATTCGAGCAGCTGCTCGGGAAGCGCGGCGCAGTTGATCGCGACGAACGACCTCTTCGCGCGCGTCGAACCCTGGTGGATCAGGCGAGAAACGACCTCCTTGCCGGTCCCGGACTCCCCGGTGATCAGCACGGTCGTTTCCGTCGCCGCCACCCGGCCGGCCTGGAGAAGGACTTCCTTCCAGAGCGCCGAGATTCCGACGACCCGGCCTTGCCGCTGGTTCTCGATCTGCCGGGTGAGAGCCTCGACGGTCGCCTCGAGGCGCGCCGCGCGCTCCTTCTCCTGGGCGACGGCCTTCGCCTCCTCGGCGAGGCGGCTGTGCGACAGGACCACGGCCAGGCGGTCGGCCACGCGCCGAAGGAGCTCGACGTCGTCCGGGCCGAAGCGGGAAGGCTCGCGGTGGCCGATGCCGAGGGCTCCCTGGACCTCTCCCCAGAGTCGCACGGGAACGCGGAGATAGGCCCGCATTCCGGTCGAGTTCAGGATGCGCGAGCGCGGTGTATCCGGAGCGCTCTCGGTGCGCAGGTCCCGGACGAGGTAGGCCTTCGACCGATACTCGTCCAGCTCTTCGGACGTCAGCGGCACGGACTCTTTCGGCGCATCGATGTCCGGCTTGCCGGCGAACGCGATGACGCGGAACCTGCCCGACCCGTCGAGCTCCGTCAACGCCAGGAGGTCGTGCGCCAGGACGGGCTGGATCGCCTCGGATGCCATCGGGAGCACCTTCCCGAGGTCGAGCGACGCGGCCAGGACCTCCAGAGCCTCGTCGAGCCGGTCAAGCCTCTCCCGGGATCTCCGCTCCGAGTCCCAGATCCTCCAGTGCTCGACCGCGACGCCGAGCAGCGCCGCGACTGGCCGAAGGAGCTTCCGATGTTCCTCACCGAACGCGTTCGCGGAGTCCGAGCAGAGCCAGACGCCGCCGACGAAGGAGCTCGTGGACCGGAACGGCTCCCAGAGGACCGACTCCACTCCCCCTTTCACGGCCTCGGCGTCCATGGGATACGCGGGATCGAGGTCGGCTCGCGCATCCTCGATGGGGGGAAACGGCCCCGGCCGCGGCCGCCATCTCGGAGACCAGGAGGTCAGCGGCACCTCCAGGCCGTAGGCGGCGGGACTTCCACTCGGGCTGGTCGTGGCGTGCACCAGGGCGCGGCCGTCGTCGAGGATCCGGACGATCCCCATGCTGTCGAACGGGATCAACTCCCGGACGCAGCCGGCCACCCGATCGAAGACGTCCTGCAGCTCGAGCGTCTCGGAGGCGGTCTCCGCGATTCTCGCCAGCACCCGCGCGACGGATTCCGCTCGCTGCGGGTCCGGGATCGAAGTTTGCCTGTCGTCCACAATTCCCTGGGGCGGCCGACTTTCCCGCCGGGCGCCTCAACCCCCGTCCAATCCTACCGGGTCGGTGTGAATTCGCGGGGAAGCCCGCCCGACGCTCGGGTGCTTGCCAGGCGGTCGTGCTCCCGGCGGGCCTCGACGAGGACGGGCACGTCGGGGTCCGCCTGCGCCCATTCCGAGAGGAACGCCTCGTAGGACTCCCGGGCGCCCGCCTCGTTGCCCGCACTCGCGCGGGCCCGAGCCAGGCCGAGCCGCGCGACCGCGTGGAACGCCGAGAACGGATCCGATCCCCGGTGGTCGAGGATCCGCTGAAATTCCCCTTCCGCCTCGCGGGCCGAGTTGAGCATCATGTAGGCACGGGCGCGCAGGTAGATCGGCGCCAGGGCGGCCACGAAGCCCGTCTCGTAAGGCGCGGCGATACGGAGCTGCTCGATCGCCTGCTTCGGCCGGTTGCGGCTCAGTTCGACCTGGGCACGAACGATCGGGGCCAGCACGAAGTTGATGAACGTGTGATCGGGATTGGATCGCTGCAGATCGGCCACGAGGGTCTCCGCCTCGGCGGCCGAACCCGTGGCCGCCAGCACGAGGGCGGCGCGCAGCCGCGGGTCGTAGCTCGGGCCCCTCGCGAGCACCCGACGCGCGTCGGCCACGGCCAGCCGGGTGTCTCCGTACGCCAGCTCCATCCAGGAAAGGAACGCGAGGTATCCGGTCCCGACGTCGGGGAGCTTTGCCTCCTCTGTGAGGCGCACGGTCTTCTCGTAGAGCTGTCGCGCCTCCCGAACCCTTCCCGCGAACGCGGCCGCCTGCGCCTCGGATCCGGTCATGTCGAACTCGCGCGGCTTGCCGCGGGCCCACTCGATCTGTCGGTTGGCGGTGTCCTGATCCCCCGCCGAGACGGCCATCTGGTAGAGCAGGCGCCTGGTCGGAAGGGTCTCGATCTTAAGCGACACGGCGAGCTCAGCCGTCTTTCGCGCCTCATCGAACCGCCCGAGTCCGCGGTAGGCGTGGGCGAGGTTCGAGTAGGGAAATCCGTGGGCCGGGTTTCTCCGGACGGCCTCGCGGGCTTCTTCGACGGCGCGCTCGAAGCGTCCCAGGAAGTTGTCGGAGAGGGCGAGGCCATTGACGGGCTGGAACTCGCGGGGGAAGGACTGCCTCCAGACCTCGAGGACCTCGCGGGCGCGCGACTGGTCTCCCGTCACGTTGTAGTGGTACTGGTAGGTCAGGAAGAGGCGCTCGCGCTCGCTGACCTTGCCGCGCCGGTCGTACGCCTTCTTCGCATACTCCCTGGCTCGCGAGGCATCGCCGAGGTTGGAGTAGATCGTCGAGAGGCCCGCGTAGGCCGACGCGAAGTCGGGATCGAGCTCGATCGCGCGGAGGTAGAGGGGTATCGACTCGATCTCCCGGCCCCGGGCGCGCTGGCGCTGGCCGAGCGTGAACGCCTGGAGCGCCTCAAGGGACGGCGTCGTGACCTGCTCGATTGGAACATCGAAGCGCTGGATCGAGGACATCGATTCCCCGAGGGCGCCTCGAATCTCCGCCGACATCCTGTCGAGCGTTCGCAGCAGCTTTTCCTTCTTGTCCACTTCGCGTTGTTGCCTCGAGATCGTCTCGCCGGTCCGACAGCTCGTCGCCTCGAGCGTGATCACGTACGCGGCGCCGAGCCGGCCGATCGAGCCGTCCACGGCCGCCGCTGCTCCCTGGCGGCGGCACGCCTCGAGCGCCGCCTCCCGGGTCAGGCGCTCGTCGGCGGAGCGACCCATCAGAGCGAGCGTCTGCCGCACGCGCTCGTCGGAGACGATCGAAACGAAGGGAGACTGCGCAAGGCCGACGGCGAGGCCCTGGCGGAGCGTCCCGTCGAAGACGGGATCATCCGTGCGATTCTCGAAATCGGCCACGAGAATAGATCCGCGGTTGACCTGCGGCGCGGGACTCTTCCGGCCCGTCCAGAAAAGCAGGACAACCACCGCGGCAGCGAGCGCCGCCGCGCCCCACAGGATCGCGGCCGGCCGGCGAGCGCTGCGGCGCTCTGGAGCCGGAGCCGCCGGCGCCTCGGAAGGAGTCGCCTGATCTTCGATTCTCAGGGTCTGCTCGATTCGCCGCAAATCGGCGAAAACCTCGCCCGCCTCCTGGTATCGCTTCGCCCGTTCCTTCACGTGGCACTTCCGGATGACGTCTTCCAGCGCAGGCGGAAGGCCGCGTTTGACTTCGCGGGGCGGAACGGGCTCCTGGTTCAGCAACATGTCGAAGAGCGCGCTCGGAACCGCTCTGTCGAACGCCCGCTTGCCGGTGGCCATCTCGTAGAGGACGGACCCGAAGGCGAAAAGATCGGACCGCGCGTCGATCTCGTCGCCGCGGGCCTGCTCGGGAGACATGTACGCCAGCGTGCCCATCGTGATGCCGGGCTCGGTCAGGGCCTTCGAGACGGCGGCCGGAGCCGACCAGTTGCGAATCAGCTTCGCGGTTCCGAAGTCGAGCACCTTGACCTGGTCGCTCGCGCTCACGAAGACATTGGCCGGCTTGACGTCGCGGTGGACGATGCCGCGCCGGTGCGCGGCCTCGAGCGCGTCCACGATCTGGATCGCGAGGCGGATCACCCGCCCCGTTTCGAGCGGCCCGGCGGCAAGGAGGTCCTTCAGCATCGGGCCATCGAGAAACTCCATGACGATGAAGGGGTGCCCGTCGTGCTCGTCGATGTCGTAGATCGTGCAGATGTGCGGGTGATTGAGCGACGAGGCGACCCGGGCCTCCTGCCGGAACCGCTCGAGGGCGTCTCTCTGGTCCGCCAGGTGTCTCGGAAGAAACTTCAGGGCGACTTCGCGCCCGAGACGCAGATCCTCCGCTCGGTAGACGACTCCCATGCCGCCTCCGCCAAGCTTCCCGAGCATGCGATAGTGGGAGATCGTCTCTTCGACCACGCGGACCCCTCCGGTCGAAACCCGTTGCCTAGCCTATTCCTCGCTGAGGTTGTCGATTTCGAGACACTCTGAGGAAAGATCGTCACTTCGAGGGCCGTCACCGGCTCGTCCGACGCGCCCGATTGCGCCGGAAAGACTCGCACGAAAGGACTTCCTCTCTCCGATTCCCGAGCGCGGGAGCAGGCACGCGGAATGGAAGAGTTCCCTGCGGGACTGGAGATGGGATCGGAAAGGAGGTGGACGATGCTGCCGGCCAGGACTCCAGAAGATACGTGCCGCCAGTTCCGCGACGCGATGCGCAAGGGCGACCTCGACTCGGCGCTCGCGGTTTACGACCGCGAAGCGGTCTTTCTCAACGCCTCCACCGAGATCAAGAAGGGGGCGTCGGGGCTGAGCGAAGAGCTGGCGCCCTTCGCAGCCGTCAGGGCCGTCTTCGACTTTCACGTCAAGCGGGTCATCCAAGCCGGCGATATTGCCCTCCTGCACACGATCTGGACCGTCACGATGCCCGGTGAGCGGATGTCGCTCTACGCGATCGACGTCGCGCGGCGGCAGCCCGACGGGACGTGGCGGTGGCTGATCGGAGATCCCTTCACGATCGGCGGCAACGGAAGCTCGACGATGTACGCGAGGCCTGGAGCGTGGCCACGGTGGCTGAGCAGCCTGAGGTCGCGCGGCTCCAACCACAAATTTCTGCGCTCCCGACCGGGCGCGCGGCGGTGTTTATCGAATTCGATCCAGGGAGGTCAGGGAAGATGAGCATGTCGGCTTCAAGTCCACGGGTTCGGCCGGAATTCAGGAAACGAATCACGATCTTCGCCGCGACCGGCGGCATCGGCCACCAGGCGCTAGAGCAGGCCCTCGCCTCAGGCCACGAAGTCACGGCCGTCGTCCGGAATCCGGGAAAGGTTTCCCGCGACGTTCGCAAGGTCGCCGCGGATCTCGCGGACGTCGAGCCGGCGAAGCTTGAGTCCGCGATCGCCGGGTCCGACGCGGTGCTCTCCGGCTTGGGCGCCCGCTCGGGTTCCGACATCGGCGTGGCCTGGCGGGGCACGCTGACTATCGTTCGGGCTATGTACGCGGCGGGCGTCAACCGCCTCATCGTCGTCAGCGCCGCGCCGGTGGGCGCCGTGGCTTCGCCCGGCCGCCCGGATCCGCCCAGGGACGATCCGGGAGACGGGTTCTTCATGCGCCATCTCTTCGCGCCTTTCGCGAGAACCGCGTTTCGGAAGCGCTACGAGGACCTCGCTCGGATGGAGGACGTCGTCCGGGAGAGCGGGCTGGATTGGACGATCATCCGGCCGCCGAGGCTGACCAACGGCCCGAGGACCGGCGCGTTCCGCACGGAGTTCGGGAAGAACATCCGGGGGGGCTTCCGGGTCTCGCGCGCGGACGTCGCCCTCTTCATGCTCCGCGCCCTCGAGGCGCCCGAAACGATCCACCAGACGGTCGGAATCGCGTATTGAACCCGGGAAGGTCGATCCGGGCCTTCGGATCGGATACCCTCCCGCCTCGGATGCTGCACCTGGCGCAGTTCAACATCGGCCGGATGCGCGGGGCGACGATCGAGGATCCCGTGATGCGCGGCTTCGTCGCGCGGCTGGACGGGATCAACGCGCTCGCCGACGGCGCTCCGGGATTCGTCTGGCGCCTTCAGACGGACGCGGGAAACGCGACCTACCTCAGGCCGTACGACGACGATCGGATCCTCGTCAACATGTCGGTCTGGAAGTCCGTTGAGGCGCTCCGCGAGTTCGTCTACGGCGGCCGGCACGCCGATGTCCTGCGGCGCCGCCTCGAATGGTTCGAGAAGCTGTCGAGTCCCATCGTCGTTCTCTGGTGGGTCCCCGCCGGCCACATCCCTTCGATCGACGAGGCGAAGAAGCGGCTAGCTCACCTGGAAGAACACGGCCCGAGTCCCTTCGCGTTCACCTTCCGTGCGCTCTTCCCTCCCGACGAGGAGTTCGCCCGGGCGACCGACTGGTCCGCTTTCGAGCCCTGCCCGGCGAGCTGAGCTTCGTCGATTTTTCGACAAACTGCGCAGGAATCCGCGGACGGTGACGCCGATCGAAGGCGACAGAAACACCCCCGCCGCTTCCGAGATCGCTCACTACGAAGGGGTTCGCTCGAGACCTCGTTCGTGAAGGCGACATGGCACAAAGCCTGTAACGCCATCCGATGAAGCCGGACGGAGGTCCGAGATGTCATGACGACAACCCATTCCCTGACCCGTGACATCGGCCAGGCCGAACGCGCGATGCGCGCACTTCTCGAGCGGCCGCTGAAGAAAGCCCGACTCTCCTTCCCCGAGTGGACGGTTCTGGTCTTCCTGGACAGCGCCGGGCCGCTCCCGCGCGAGGACCTCGTCCGGAGGCTGATCGGCGGCCATATCGTTCCCGATGCCAAGGCGGCTCGGGCCACGCTGGACTTCCTGCTTTCGGAGGGTCTGCTTGGCACCGACGGCGGCGCCGGGGAGGACGTCCGTCTCGAGCCGACGGCGGCCGGCGAGGCGGTGTACGGACCGCTCCGGCAGGCCGTGTCTCGGATCACCGACGAGCTCTACGGAAATCTTTCCTTCACGGATGTCGAAGCGACTCACCGCACGCTCACGGAGATCGCCCGGCGGGCCAACGAGCGGCTTGCCGCTCCGGGTCTCGGTGCCGAGAGGGAGGAACGATGAAGACGGGGATCGCCGACGTCGGGAACCCGGACCGAGCTCTCGAGCACCGGGGACCGCCTCCGGGCATGCTGGCGATCGTCTTCACCGTTCTGTTCAACGCCGGCCTCTCCTTCGTGATCTCGTTCTCGCGCGGCCGTCCGCACTTTCCGGGGCCCTGGGAGTCAGCGGAGACGATCGCCGCGTATTTCCGGGATCATCCGCGATCGGTCCTGATGTGTGCGTTTCTTCAGTTCGGATCCGCGATCCCTCTCGGACTCTTCACGGCGGCGATCGTGAGCCGCCTGCGATTCCTGGGCGTTCGAGCAGCTGGCCCGTTCCTGGCGCTCTTCGGGGGCCTGCTGACCGCTTTCGATCTGGCCCTCTCGGCCCTCGTTCTGTGGGTGATGGCGTATCCCGGCATCTCGCAGGACGCGGCGGTCCTTCGAGCGCTCTACTACCTCGTGTACGCCGTGGGCGGAGTCGGGTACTCGGTGCCCCTGGGAATCCTGATGGCGGGAGTGTCGGTCTCGGCCGGGCTGGCGAAGCTGCTGCCCCGCTGGATCGCCGGACTGGGCCTCCTGCTGGCCGTCATCGGCGAGTTGAGCTGGTTCTCGCTGGTGTTTCCAGCGCTTCTCTTCCTCATTCCGCTAACCCGTTTCCCCGGCTTTGTCTGGCTCGTCGCGGCGGGATTCGCGCTTCCAAGAGCCCTGGCGCCCGCGCAGTCCCCGCGCCAGGCAGGCGCCGGTCCGGCTCGAACAGCGGCCGGAGGTCTCCAGGGATGAGCCAGGCGATCTTCGGGATCAGCGTCCTGTTGAACATCGTCGGCTTCGGTGTCGCCGCGAGGCTCTTCGCCTGGCCCCGGCTCCGCGTGATGGAGAGGGACCGTGCGCTCGCCTGGCTGGTGGCCCCCCACATGTCCCGCTTCATCGGTCTGTCCTTCCTCGTTCCGGGCGTGGTGTCTCCTTCGCTGCCGGCGGCCTTCGCGGTGCCGGCCGCCTGGGGCGATTTCGTGGCCGCCGTTCTCGCCATCGTCGCGAGCGTCGCGCTGTCGAAGCGTGTTTCCTGGGCGGTGCCGGCCGTCTGGGTGTTCAACCTCTGGGGCGCGGCCGACCTGATCTACGCATTCTACTCGGGTCCGCGGTCCCAGCTCGAGGCCGGGGACCTCGGCGCCTCGTTCTTCATCGTGACGTTCATCGTGCCGGGGCTGCTCGTCCTGCACTTCCTGATCTTCAGGCTCCTGGTCCGTACCAGGCGGTGAACCGATGGTTCCCCGAGTTCTCTTCTCGGCCCGAAAGCCGGCGTCAGCCGGTCGCGCGGATCAAGACCGCAGTCAGGTCGTCGGCCGCCGGAGCACCGGAGACGAAACCGCGCACGTCCTCCAGCAGGCTTTCGACCGTCGCGGATTCCGAATCGAAGTGGCGCCGGATCCGCTCGGTCCCGTATTCTTCTTCGGCGGGACTCATCGCCTCGGGCAGACCGTCGGAGTAGAAAAGGAGACGGCTGCCGGCGGGCAACTCCACTTCGCGCTCGGCGAAGGGACCCTCGCGAATGCCCAGTGGGAACCCGGCTTCGGTCGGGAGAAACCGGCCGCCGGCCGAATCGACCAGCAACGGATAGGGATGGCCGGCGTTGGCGAACACGAGGCGGCGTCGCGCGGGTTCCAGGACGGCGTAGATCATCGTGACGAACCGGGCCGCGGGCAGATCTTTCAACAGCGTCCGATTGATGCGCCGGAGCACCTCGCCGGGCGCCCGGCCGTCCTCGGCGAGCAGCCGGAGGATGCTGCGCGCCGAGGACATCAGGAGTGCGGCCGCCAGTCCCTTGCCCGAGACGTCCGCCACGGTGACGCCAAACCGGCCGTCGTCGAGCGGCAGGTAGTCGAACCAGTCGCCTCCCACTTCTCGGCACGGGATGCACCGCGACTCGATCGCGAAGCTGGACGTCTCCGGCGCCTGCGTGGGAAACAGGCCGGTCTGGATCCCCCGCGCCTCCCGGAGCTCGCCGGCCATGCGCTCCTTCTCGAGGCGTTCTTGCCGGAACAGGCGCGCGTTCTCGATGGCCGTGGCGACGTGCCCCGCGAGCGCCTCCAGAAGCTGGATGCGCGCCGGCGGGAACGCGTCGATCTCCGTGTCCTCGATGTCGAAGATACCGATCAGCCTGCCGCCCGCCAGCAACGGGACCGCGAGCTCGGAACGGCTCTGCTCTTCGCTCAAGCGGTAATAGGGATCCACCAGCACGTTCGGCGCGTAGTACGGCTTCAGCGTCACCCCCACGTGTCCGACGATCCCGTCGATCCCGATCCGGAAACGGTCCCCCTCGCTGTAATGGGTCCCGCTCCATCCATGGAGAACGAGCTCGTCGGTCGCGTCGTCCTTCAGCCACACCGTCAATCGGGAATAGCCGAACGTCCGGCAGACGTCCGACAGGATCTCTTCCAGGAGCCGATCGAGGTCGAGAATGGAGCTGATCCGCTGGGCGACGCGCTGGATCAGCAGCAGTTCCCGGATCCGTTCCTCATGCTCGTCGTGCATCGCAACACGCCCGGCCGGAGTTTACTGTGAGGTCCCGGCCGACTCTGTTCCGCTCAAAGCCGGCCGTTCTCGGCGGACCCGGCGGCTTCGAGCTCTTTCGAGGAGGGAGGACGCCATGAAAAGTGTCGAAAACGGCTCAGGTTTCACGCTCATCACCGGAGCGAATTCCGGGATCGGGTTGGAGCTCGCCCGCCAGGCTGCGGCCGATGGCCGGGACCTCATCCTGGTCGCCCAAAACGCCGAGAGCCTCCAGGCCGTCGCCAGCGAGCTCGAGCACAGCGTCACGGTGCATACGATCGCCGAGGATCTCAGCCGGCCGGGAGCGGCGCAGAGGGTCCAGGATCGCGTCCGATCGCTCGGCATGGAAGTCGACTGCCTGATCAACGACGCCGGGTTCGGCGATTACGGCGCTTTCGCCGAGTCGGACCTCGCCCGCCAGGAGGCCATGATCGGCGTCAACGTCACGGCGTTGACCGCGCTCACCCGGTTGTTCCTCCCTCCCATGTTGAAGCGGGGCCGCGGCCAGGTGCTCAACCTCGCGTCCGTGACGGGCTTTCTGCCGGGCCCGCTCATGAGCGTCTACTTCTCCACCAAGCATTACGTCCTGGCCTTCTCGGAGTCGCTCATCGAAGAGCTCCGCGGCACCGGCGTGACCGTGACGGCGCTCTGTCCGCCGCCGGTCAAGACAGCGTTCTCGGACGCGTCGCAGGCCGCGTCCACGAGCATCACGGCGACGGCTACGATCTCGCCGGTCGACGTGGCGCGCTTCGGCTACGGGGCGATGAAGCGGGGACAGGCGATCGCGGTGTACAGCCCGCTCTACAAATTCCTGACGGGCTTTCTGGTCCGGATCACGCCGCGCTTCGCGCTGCGTCGGCTGCTGCACCGCCTGAACACGTGACGCTCATGTCGAGACTTCGAGTCAACGCGTTTGGAATCTCCATCGATGGCTACGGCGCCGGTCTTGACCAGGATCTGGACAATCCGATGGGCGCCGGAGGGATGGCGCTGCACCAGTGGGTATTCGGCACGAAGACGTTCCAGAAGATGGCTGGCGACTTCGCCGGATCGCTGATCGGTGACGAGGTCGGCCGGGAAGGCGTTGACGACGACTTCGCCGCGCGCGGTTTCGAGAACATCGGCGCCTGGATCATGGGCCGCAACATGTTCGGGCCGGTGCGTGGTCCCTGGTACGACGACAGTTGGAAGGGATGGTGGGGCAAGAACCCGCCCTACCACGTACCCGTCTTCGTGCTGACGCACCACGCTCGCGCGCCGATCACGATGGAGGGAGGAACGACCTTTCACTTCGTGACCGACGGCATCCATGCCGCGGTGGAGCGCGCGAAGGAGGCGG
>DATFQY010000019.1:0-8985 GCA_035263845.1 Thermoanaerobaculia bacterium
CCCCGACCGAGCGCCACCACAGCACCGTGACAGGCGAGAGGGGCGAGTGCAGATCGATCCGGTGATTCGGGATCCCCTTGAGGTAGGGGGAGTCCGACGCGCCCTCGACCGAGGTTGGGTCGATGCCGTTCTTGACCATCATCCCTTCGAACGGCGTGCCGGCCAGGATCGACTGCCCGACGATCGCCTGCCGCCAGGCCACAGGCGATCCCTGGGAATCCACGCCGACGCGCAGCCGGTGCAGCCACATCGGCCGGTAATAACCGCCGTGCATGTCGTCCTCGCGCGTCCAGACGATCTTGACCGGAACGCCGGCCGCCTTCGCGACGTGGGCCGCTTCCGCGGGGACCTGGCTCGTCGGCGTCGCGCGGCGCCCGAACCCGCCGCCCAGGAACGTCGTGTGGACCTTCACCTGCTCGGGCTTCAAGCCCAGGATGTCAGCGACCGTTTTCTGATCCGACGTCTGGAACTGCGTTCCGATCCAGATCTCGCACTCTCCGTCCTTCACGCGCACGGTGCAGTTCATCGGCTCCATCGTCGCGTGAGCGAGGTAGGGAAACTCGTACTCCGCCTCGACTGTCTTCGCAGCGGCGCGGAAGCCCGCATCCAGGTCCCCGGCCTGCGCGGCCGCCGAGCCCGGTGTCCCGGCGAGCGTGCGGTACTCCTCGCGAAGCCGCTCGGTCGCGACGCCAGCGCCCGAGCCGAGATCCCAGTCGATCTCCAGCGCTTCGCGCCCGAGCCTGGCCGAGTAGAAGCGGTCCGCCACGACCGCGACACCGGAGGGGACCTCGACGACGGCCTTGACGCCCGGTATCGCCTTCGCCTTCTCCGCGCGGAAGCTTTTGACCTTCCCCCCGAAGACCGGCGCTCGGGCGACGACCGCCGTCATCAAGCCCGGGAAGGTCACGTCCAGCCCGAACTGCGCCCTGCCGTCGACTTTCTCCGGCGAGTCGAGCCTCTTTGTCGGTTTGCCGAGGATGGTCCAGTCCTTGGGATCCTTCAAGCGGACCTGCCCGGGGGACGGCTGCTTCTGGGCGGCGGCCGCGAGCTTGCCGAAGGAAAGGCGCTTGTCGCCGGCGACGACGAATCCCTTCTCGACGCGGCACTGAGCCGGAGCGACCTTCCACTGATCCGCCGCGGCGGCGATGAGCATCTCGCGGGCCGTCGCGCCGACCTGGCGGTACCGGTCGTACTCCGAGTAGGTCGAAGTCGAGCCGCCGGTCATCTGCACGCCCATCGCCGTGTGGAAGTAGGCGGGCGCGGCCGGCGCGTGCTCGACGCGGACCCTCGACCAGTCGCAGCCGAGCTCCTCGGCCACGAGCATCGGCAGAGTCGTCCAGACCCCCTGTCCCATCTCGGAATGCGCGAGGAGGACCGTGACGCTCTCGTCTTCGCCGATCCGAAGGAACGCGTTCGGATCGGGCAGCGGTTTGGCTCCGGCCGCCGGCGTCTCCTGGCCGAGAGCGAACTTCGGGGCGACCAGCGGAACGACCGTGAAACCGACCACGAGACCGGTGGAGGTCTTCAGGAACTCGCGGCGGTCGAGTCCGCGGCGCGCGCTCATGACTTCTTCTCCGTCGTCCGCGCTTTCTGCGTCTTCGGCGCCGACGCGGCCGCCCGCTGAACGGCGGCCCGGATCCGCTGGTAGGTCCCGCAGCGGCAGATGTTGCCGGACATGGCCGCGTCGATCTCCGCGTCGGTCGGCTGGGGGCGCGCGGCAAGAAGGGCCGCCGCCGCCATGATCTGCCCCGACTGGCAGTAGCCGCACTGGACGACGTCCTCCTCGATCCATGCCCGCTGGACGGCATGCAGCTTCCCCGCGGCGGCGCCGAGCCCCTCGATCGTTACGATCTTCTTTCCCTGCACCGAGGAGACCGGAGCCACGCAGGATCGCGCCGCGTGTCCGTCGATATGGACCGTGCAGGCCCCGCAGAACGCGATGCCGCACCCGTACTTCGTTCCCGTCAGGCCCAGGTCCTCACGCAGGACCCAGAGGAGGGGCGTGTCGGGATTCACGTCGAGATCGTGATCTTTACCGTTGACGTTCAGGCGGATCATCTCGCCTCCCGATCCCCCAACCGGCATCGCCGCTCGGGACCCCGCCGAGCTTATCTCCCCCGGATGCAGCAATCCCGATGCCCTTCCCGTTTATCGATATACCACTTGACGAACATCGATAAAACGATTATTGATATTCAATAAATAGAGGTGAGCCATGTCGACGCCAGCCCCATCCACCCCCGCGCTGCCGATCGCGAACGCCGTCCTGCGAATCCTGATCGTCCTGAACTGGCTGATGGGCGCGGGGATCCTGGCTCTGCTCTTTGTCATCCCGAACGCGCAATGGATCCTGGCTGAATTCAGACTTTCTCCTTCGCCCGACGCGGACCGGGTGATCCTGGGCCTGCGCGCGGTTGCCGTGCTCGGCCTCGTCGGGATTCCGCTGAACTACGTCGTTCTCAAGAGGCTACTCGCGATCGTTCTAACGGTTCGCGAGGGCGATCCGTTCACCGCTGCAAATGCCCACCGCCTGAAGGACATCGCCTGGGCGCTGCTCGGGCTCCAGCTTCTGAGCATCACGATCGGCGCCATCGGCAAAGCCATTTCGAGTCCGGCGCATCCGGTCCATCTCAATGCCGGCTTTTCCATCAGCGGCTGGCTCGCGGTCATCCTCACGTTCCTGCTGGCCCGCGTCTTCGCGGAAGGCACGCTCATGCGCGAAGACCTCGAAGGAACGGTGTGACGTGGCGATCGCCGTCAAGCTCGACGACCTGCTCCACGATCGGCGGATGACGCTGACCGATCTCGCGGAGCGCGTCGGAATGACGCTGGCCAACCTGTCGATCCTCAAAACCGGCAAGGCGCGCGCGATCCGTTTCTCGACGCTCGAGGCGATCTGCGGGGCTCTCTCGTGTCAGCCAGGCGACCTCCTCCGATTCGAGTCGGACCAGGCCAAACGCGCGCGGAAAACGACGATCTGAATCGGCGGGCTAGAAACGGGCGAGCTGGTTCCCCCGGAAGGTGATCCAGAAGTTGATGCCGTCGCTGCACACAAAACGGGGGTAGCTACCGCTCCCGAGCGAAAAACTCCCAAGGGGTGAAAGGTCCGCCGCCTTCCACAGCGACACGGAGTCTTCGTTCGTCACCAGGATGCGCTCTCCGTCGAAAGCGGCCTGTGCAGGGTAGTGCAGGCCGTTTCCGGTCAACGTCGCCAGCACGGTCCCGCTGCCGGCCCGAACGACCGACACCGTAAAGTATGAAGAATCCGGGACCCAGATGTTCGCGCCGTCGAAGACGGGCCACTCGGGGACCAGGCCCACCTTGACCGTCTGGAGAACCGCTCCACTCGAATCGAGCTTCTCGAGCGCGCCGTAATTTCCGGGATGGTCGGTTACCCAAATGTTGGTTCCGTCGAAAAGAACGCCAATCGGTATGCTGAGGAACGGGACCGACGTGACCGTCCATGGCAAGGTCGGGCCCGGCGTCACGATCGAAAGACTCATCTCGTTGGTGGTCCAGACCCTGGCTCCGTCGAAGGCGAGATCCCATGGCTGGTCCGAGAGGCTGGCCACGATCGGGGCCGAACCTGACGGCTCCGCGGGATTGATCCGGTAAAGCCGCCCGCCCAGGCCGACCGTTCCCGCCACGATGATCCCTCCCGCCGCCGGCCGAGCCCTGGATGCGCCCTCCGCCGTCCACGCCTCGAGCAACCGCCCGTCGCTGGCGCGCACGCGCGCCACGGATCCGCCCCCGCCCGCGTTCGGGACCCAGATGTCGGTTCCGTCCGCCGCGGGAAAGGAAGCAGCGCCGCCGATCGTCGTCACCCCCACGACATCGCCGTCCTGCGGCGTCCAGAACTGGTTCAGTGCCGCGCGACGACTGGACCGCTTGAGAACCAGGTCCACGGTCCGCGAGAGAAACGCCGCCATCTGAAGACGCGTGACATCGCTCGAAGGATCGTAGGTAGTCGGCGTGTGCCCGGTCGTCAGCCCGAGATAGAAGATCTCGAGCACAGAGGGACAAAAACCGTCTGCGTCGACGTCACTGAAGGGCCCGCAGACTGCCATCACGACGCTCCCCGCTCCACCGAGAAACGCGGCGGCGAGCCCCAGAAGAATCCGCCGTATCCGCATGAGAACCTCCTTCGCGCATCGAAGATCCGACTCCGACGCCGGAGAAGTCTCAGGAGCTAGATAAGACTTCGGTCACTTTTCGATAAGACGAGCCCTCTACGTCCGGAAGCCGGGGCGGCCTAGCGCCGCTTGATCGCCGCGAGCCAGGCCGGCGCGCCGTCGTCGCCGTGGAATCTCGTCAGAACCCGGTCCGGTTCGATGACGGAAAGATCCCATCCCCCGCCGCGGAACGCCGCCTCGAGCTCTTGCCGACTGACCGGGTGCGGGCCGGTATCAGGGCCCTCGTCGCTGAAGCACAACACGTAAAGAGTTCCATCGGGCCTGGTCACCGACGCCAGGCTCGCCACGTAGAGCGTGCGCTCCTCGCCGTCGAAGGTATGGAAGAGCCCGCTGTCCAGTACCGTGTCGAAGCTTCTTCCCAAAGACTCCAGCTGGAGCGCGTTCGCCGCGGCGAACCGAACTGCGATTCCACGGTCGTCGGCCTTCCGCCGGGCGATCTCCAGCGCCGTCTCCGCCACGTCAACGCCGAGAACCGACAGTCCCAGCGACGCGAGGTGAAGGGCGTTCTCGCCGGTTCCGCATCCAGCGTCGAGCACCTCTCCGGCGAATCCCCCTCGGGATGCCACACGCACGATCGCCGGCTGCGGCCGCCCCACATCCCAGGGCGCGGGACCGCCCTTGTACGACGCATCCCAGGGCTGTCCCGCCATCCGTTCGTGACTGGTCGGCTGACGCCCCTTGAACGGATCGCCGGCGGGAGTTCCTGATCGCTTGGACATCTGAGACCGACGAGATTTTACTCAGAGGGGTGGTGCTATCGTGGCCGGACTCGCGCCCGAACCGAAAAAATAGTCCGCGGCGACCGTCGCGGGAGGTCTCAGGAGCGCGCTAAGGCTTCGATGACTTTTCGATAGGAGACAGTCCAGGCCTTCCGATCGCGCTCGACATCGCGCGCCGGAGCGCGAGTCCGAGCACCAGCAGCTCGGCGACGGCCACCAAGACAAACGGCGGCGCCAGCGCGTCCGACAGAAAGACGACCTGGTGTCTCAGCTTTCCGAGCAGGTTCAACTTCGCGGCATAGGAGGACGCCTCGAAGACGTCCTGCAGCGACTTGCCCGGCGCGAGCCAGCGATCGAGGGCGAAGCTCTGTACCCCGAAGTGCAGGACGATGCCAAACATCAGGTCGAACGCGCCGCCAAGGATGAGCGCTATCCGCCACGGGCTCCCGAGGCGGGGCCAGCATGCCGCCAGGAAGGCGAGGCCGATGAGGACGAGCGCGTGGAGACAGATATGCGCCAGGCCCCAGTGATCCCTCTCGCCGGACGCGGCCGTGCCCAGGACGACGAGGCCGGCGATGAAGTATCCCCAGAAGATCCTGTCCGGGCGGCTCGCCGTCTTGGCCTCCCGGAGCAATTCGCGCCCGATTGCCAGCCAGGCCAGACTGCCGAACGCCAGGGGAAGGTTGAGCTGGTAGCACTGAAAGAACCAGTCGCGCAGCCAGCCCCACGGGCTCGATTGGGTGATGAGCGAACGATCCATCGGACGGAGGAAATGCGGGATCAGGGTGTCGAGGAGGTTGAGGCCCATCTTGACGAGCTGATTGGCGGAACGCGCGTCGGCCGCGGTGACGCTGGTATTGGTGAGCAGGGTCCCGCTTACGCCATAGGTGGCGAACGCCCACCCAAACCACGTCGCGAGCAGGCCGACGCAGACGGCGGCCATCGCCGAGGTCGTTGACCACCAGGCGCGATCGCGCCGGCGCCTCACGCCGACGAAGATCCACGCGCCGGCCAGGAGCAGCGCATAGGGGCCGGCCGAATAGTGCGCCAGGATTCCCGCGGCGAGACTCGCGGCGAAGAGCACCGGCGCCGACCCAGGCGAATCGGGATCCCTCGCGCGCAGGAAGAAATAGAAAGCGATCAACACGAAGAACGCAGCCGGGAACTTGGTCCAGGCGAACGTCGAGTTCTGGACGAAGTAAGGATTCACCATCGCAAGAACGGCAAGCACCGACACGGCTCGCGCTCCGCCCCAGCGCAACGCCAGGAGCGCAGCGGGGAGGAAGGAGGCCGCGGCCAGGAGTGTGATGACAATCTGGAAGTGGACGTAATCGACCCGGGTGAGGCTGAGAAACGCGGCCGTGACGACGTTTACGAGGGGAGGTCGGGCGGTGAGTGCGTACTGATCGAGGAACTTCGAATCGAGCGGCCACCTCTCGAGATAGAAGCGCGTCCGCTCCCAGTGCTCGTACCAATCACCAGCCCAGCCGCCCCCCGAGTACGACGCGATCGTTGCCATCCAGCCGAGGCTGCAAGCCAGGACCAGCACCTGGCCGGCGGCCATCACTCGCACGGAATCGTCCCGCCACGTCCCGCGCAACTCCGGCCACCGAAAGGCCACCCCGCCGGCCGCCATTACCGGCAACAACCAGATCGCGGCGGCCGGCAGCGCGAACACGTAGATGGCCCACTCCACCAGGAATGCCGCGAGCAGTGACAGGCCGACGCTCGACACGAGCTTCTCGGAGGGTGAGAGCCCGAGGCGCGCCACGACCGGCCATGCAACTCCGACGCTGACGAGTGCGAAAAGCAGCGGAAGGAAGAGCAGAGAGAGCGGCATGGATTTGCCACGTCCCGGCGGGGGCTAGCTTCGCATCTCCGGTCGAGAACGATCGTCGTCGCGGGAGCCGTCGTCGGACGTCATGGAAAAAGAATCAGGTTACATGAAGTCAGGACACCGGCCTTCCCCTGCCCCGACTTCTTCCGGGCGCTGCTACGATCCGCTCGGGAGGAAGCCATGCCGGTATCGCGACGGGACTTTCTTGCGCGCGCGGCGGCCGGATTCACCGCGGCGGCCGCGGCGGCTTCGGCGGGACGTGCCGCCAGCCAGAGTCAGACGACGCCGCCGGCGCCCTCCGTGACGCCGGCCGCCGGGACCCCGCCCGCGTTCGGGACCGCGCCGCCCGTCGGGCCCGAGGTCTCCCCCGCCACGTTCGGCGAGGCGGAGAAGCTCATGAGAGTCGAGCTGACGGCCTCCGAGCGCGCGCAGGCGGCGGGCAACTGGCGCCAGGCGATGGCCCAGACGATGGAGCGCCGCACCGGTCCGAGAAAGGTCGCCCTCGAGCCGGCGCTCGCGCCCGCGACTCGCTGGGACCCTTTGATTCCGGGAGTGTCTGCCGGTCCCGCACGGGACCGCTTCGCGCGGAGCACGGCGGATCCGGGTCCGCTGCCCAAGAGCGACGCCGACATCGCCTTCGCCAGCGTCTCCTCGCTCTCGCGCTGGATCGAAAAACGCGCGCTGACCTCCGAGCGCCTGACGCGGATCTATCTCGAGCGGATCGAACGCTTCGACCCGAAGCTGAAGTGCGTCATCACGCTTACCCGCGACCTCGCCCTTTCGCAGGCCAAGCGGGCGGACTCGGAGATCGCCTCGGGCCGATACCGCGGGCCGCTTCATGGCATTCCCTGGGGAACCAAGGACCTGCTCGACACCAAAGGAATCCGGACGACCTGGGGCGCCGAGCCGTACCGCAACCGCGTGCCCGACGCCGACGCGGCGGTCGTGAAGCGGCTGGACGAGGCCGGCGCGGTCCTCCTGGCGAAGCTGTCGCTCGGCGCGCTGGCCTTAAACGACATCTGGTTTGGCGGCCAGACCATGAACCCCTGGCTTCTCGAGGAGGGCTCCGGAGGGTCGAGCGCCGGGCCGGGCGCGGCGACGGCGGCGGCGCTCGTCGCCTTCTCGATCGGCAGCGAGACGGAAGGATCGATCGTGGACCCGTCGATGCGATGCGGCGTCACCGGGCTGAGGCCGACCTTCGGAAAGGTGCCGCGAACGGGCGCGATGACGCTCTGCTGGTCGCTGGACAAACTGGGGCCGATCGCCCGCGGCGTCGAGGACACTTTCCTCGTCCTCCAGGCGATCTCGGGCCCGGACGCGGGCGATCTTTCCAGTGTCGCTAGCCGGCTCGACTTCGAGGCGGAGGCGCCGGTCGCAGGCTTGAAGGTCGGATTCTTCCCGGCCTGGATGAACGAGAGCCCCGCGACCGAGGTGGATCGCGCAGCGCTCGAAACCGTTCGGCGGCTCGGGATGACGCCGGTCGAAGTCTCCCTGCCGGACTGGCCGTACGGCTCCCTCAACACGGTCCTCTTCGCCGAAGCCGCCGCCGCCTTCGAGGACCTGACGCTCTCGAAGGGCCTGGACGAGCTCAAGGTGCAGGTCCCCGACGCCTGGCCTAATACCTTCCGCCAGTCCCGCTTCCTCTCCGCCGTGGACTACGTTCAGGCCGACCGGTTCCGGCGCAAGGTCGCGGGCGAGATGGCGCGGATCTTCGAGAAGGCGGAGCTGCTCTTAGTCCCCGCGCTGCGCGACGAGATCTTGACGATCACGAACTTCACCGGCCACCCCGCGCTCACTCTCCCCGCAGGTCTCGTGGAGGTGGATCAGGCGCGAAGCGACTGGGCGCCGGACCCGGCCCACCCTCTTCCGATCTTTCGCCCGAAGCGCCGGGTCCCCCACGGAGTCACCCTCGTCGGCCGCCTCTTCGACGAGGGAACCATCGGCCGCGCCGGCATCGCCATGGAGAAAGCCTTTGCCGTCTCCTCCAGGCGCCCGCCTGGCTTCTGACCCGGTCCCGGCCCGTCAGCGACGAGGGCGGACTGGCCGCTTGGATTGCGCGAGCATGTCGTCGAGCGCCGCGCGATCGAGGAGGCGGCCGTCGAGGACAACGGCGCGGATTGTCCGGGTGTTGCCGATCTTCTCGAGAGGATTCGCGTCAAGCAGCACGAGGTCGGCGCGGCGGCCGGCCTCGACAGCTCCCCAGTCGGTGGCGCCGAGGAATGACGCCGGGTTGAGC
>DATFQY010000020.1:0-27162 GCA_035263845.1 Thermoanaerobaculia bacterium
CGGCGGACCTCTTCGTGCCGGTCCAGATGAAGGCGCAGATGACGCCCACCTGGGACGGCATGAGCGACCCGAGGGACTACTGGCTCCAGATCGTCGGACGCGTCAAGCCCGGCGTGTCGAAGGAGCGGGCCGAGGTCGTCCTCCAGGCGATCTACGCGCCGATGCTGCGCGACCTCTCCAAGCTGATGCCCAACATGAAGGAGGCGACGCGCAAGGAGTTCCTCGCCAAGAAGCTCCTCCTCCTTCCGGGCGCGCACGGCAGGCTCGTCATCCAGCAGAGCCTGGGCCGCCCGCTGGTGTCGCTGATGGGCCTCGTCGCTCTCGTCCTGCTCATCGCCTGCTCGAACCTCGCGGGTCTCCTCGCCGCGCGGGGCGTCGCCCGGCAGCGCGAGTACGGCATCCGGCTGGCGATCGGCGCGAGCCGCGCCCAGCTTCTGCGCCAGTCCATCCTCGAATGCCTGATCTTTGCCGTCGTCGGCGGCGCGCTGGGGATCATCGTCGCCGCCTGGATCCTGAACGCTCTGGTCGGCGCCTTCCCCGCCGAGGCCGAGCTTCGCCAGGTCGCGGCGCAGCTCGATCTCCGGGTCTTCGGCTTCGCCGCGATGCTCTCGCTCGCGGCGGGGCTCTTCTTCGGGATCTCGCCGGCACTCCGGGCGGCGCGGCTCAACCCGGCCGGCACGCTCCAAGGCTCAGGCCGCGGCTCGGCGTCCACGACCCGCGAGGTCCTGCGCTTCCGAAAGTGGCTCGTCACGGCTCAGGTCGCGCTGACGCTCGTGCTCTTGATCGCGGCAGGACTCTTCGTTGGGAGCCTCCGGAGCCTCGGCCGCGTGGACCTCGGGTTGAAGCCCGACCACGTGATCGGCTTCTCGATCTCCCCGCAGTCCAACGGCTACGAGCCGGCCCGCACGCTCGCGCTCGCCAGGGTCCTGACGGAGCGCCTGTCGTCGCTGCCGGGGGTCCGCTCTGTCAGCGCCGCGGAGCTCTCGACGCTCACGGGAAACGACTCCGGGTCCAACATCACGATGGAAGGGACGGACCCCAACCCGGACCAGCCGACCCGGAGCCTGACGAACTACGTCGGGCCGGACTACTTCTCGACGCTCGGCATCCCGCTCCTGTCCGGGCGCGAGGTCTCCTGGCGCGACGACGCCAATGCGCCGAGGGCCGCCGTCGTCAACGAGGCCTTCGTGCGGCGATTCGCTCCCGCCGGCGACCCGATCGGCCGGCGCTTCCGGTTCGGCCGCGGCGACAAGGAGCGGCCGCCCTTCGAGATCGTCGGCGTCGTGAAGAACAGCAAGAACACCGAGGTCTCGGAGGCCGACCGTCCGTACGCGTACGTCCCCTACGCGCAGGACAAGGACCTGGGCGAGCTGACCTTCTACCTCCGGGCCGACGGCGACCCGGCGCTGCTCTCCGCGAGCCTGCGGGCCGAGGTCCGGCGCCTGGACGCGCGCCTCCCGGTCTTCGACGTGCGGACCCTGACGCAGCAGGTTCGCGACTCGCTGGCGACACAGCGCGTCCTGACGATCCTCTCGGCGGCCTTCGGAATTCTCGCGGCGCTGCTTGCCGCGATCGGGATCTACGGCGTCCTCGCCTTCGCGGTCGCCGAGCGCCGGCGGGAAATCGGGGTCCGCGTCGCGCTCGGCGCGCCGCCGGCCGCCGTCCGCAACCTGGTCCTCCACGAGGTCTTCCGCTTCCTGGCGATCGGAGCGGCGGTCGGGCTGCCGGCGGCCTACGCGCTCTCCCGCGCGGTCGAGTCGATCCTCTTCGGAGTGAAGGCGGGAGACGTCCGCGTCTTCGCCGCCGGCGTCGCCGTCCTCGCCGCCGTTGCCCTCCTCGCCGGCTACCCGCCCGCGCGCCGGGCCGCGGCGACCAACCCGATGGAGGCGCTTCGCAGCGAATAAGGAGGCAAACCGATGAGGGCCCTTCGGCGGATCTCGTTTCTCGTCGCGCTGGCCGGCCTGACCGCGGCCGGAGGGGGGCAGGCCGCCGGCGAGAAGACGTACGCCCTCGAGTCGCTCGACCGCGTCAAGCTCGTCAACGTCAAGGGAGGGCCGGCGACCTACCGGGGCCGCAAAGCGGTGCGGCTGATCGACGAACCGGGTGAGAGACCGGACGCGAAGGTCACCAACGGAGAGGCGATCGCGATCCTGACGGACTCGAGCTTCGAGGACGGGACGATCGAGGTCGAGCTCGCTGGCACTCCGCGGGAAGGGGCGCGCGAGGGCTCCCGCGGCTTCATCGGGATCGCGTTCCGCGTCCAGGACGACCCCTCGAGATTCGAGTGCTTCTACCTGCGGCCGACCAACGGTCGAGCCGAGGATCAGCTCCGCCGCAACCACTCCACCCAGTACGTCTCGGAGCCGGAGTATCCATGGCACCGTCTGCGAAAGGAGAACCCCGGCGAGTACGAGTCCTACGTGGACCTGGAACCCGGCGCCTGGACGAAGATGCGGATCGTCGTCTCCGGCACGGAGGCGCGCCTCTACGTGCACGGCGCCGCGCAGCCGGCGCTGATCGTCCACGACCTGAAGCACGGGAAGTCGAGCGGCCGGATCGCCCTGTGGATCGGCCAGGACACGGAGGGCTACTTCTCGCGGCTGACGGTGAAGCCGTGATTCTCAAGGAGCTGAAGGCTTGCGCGCGCTCCCTGGCGAGGAGCCCGGGATTCACCGCGGTCGCGGTCCTCACCTTCGCGCTCGGCATCGGCGCCAACACCGCGATCTTCAGCGTTCTCGATTCCGTCCTGCTCGAGCCTCTCCCCTTTCGCGAGCCGGACCGGCTCTTCGCTCTCCATCCCCGCTACGGAGATTCGGCGCCGGGCGAGATCGCGGTCTCTCCCGCCGAGTACCAGGACCTCGCGGCGCGGCAACGGGCGTTCTCGAGGATCGCTGCGGTGCGCAGTCGCGCCGTCAACCTGACCGGCGACGCCGACGCCGAGCGGGTGCAGGCCTTCGAGGTCACCGCGAACCTCCCCGAGGTCCTCGGCGCGCCGCTTGCGCTCGGTCGAGGGTTCACGGCGGAGGAGGCGAGGCCGGGCGGACCCCGAGCCGCAATCCTCGCCAACGGCCTGTGGAGGCGCCGGTTCGCGGCCGACCGCTCGATCGTCGGACGGACGATCCGGATCGACGGTGTCGCGACGGAGGTCGTGGGTGTCCTGGCGCCGAAGGTCCAGTTCCCGGCGGCCGGCACCTTCCACTTCCGAAGCTCCGCGCAGCTCTGGCTGCCGGTCGCCTGGAACGAGGCGAGCCGGCCGAGGGGCGACCAGTTCCTGAGCCTCGTCGGCAGGCTCGCGCCCGGCGAGACCGCGGACGCCGCCCGGGCGGACCTGGAGCGGGTCGCGGCGTTCTTCCGCGCGGAATACCCGAGCCGTTACGCCCTCTCCCGCGCCTACTCGCTGGTGGCCGTCCCGCTGGCCGAAGAGACCTCGGGGCGGGCGCGTGCCTCGATTCTCGCCGTCGCCGGGGCCGTCGCGCTCCTGCTCCTCGTCGCGTGCGCGGACGTCGCCGGCCTGCTGCTGGCCCGCGCCGCAACGCGCCGGCGGGAGATCGCCATCCGTGTCGCGCTCGGCGCCGGCGCGCGCCGGCTGCTGGCGCACCTGACCGCCGAAAGCGTCCTGCTGGCGCTCGCGGGCGGCGCGGCGGGCGCCCTGCTCGCGGCCTGGGGCGTGGACCTGATCGCGCGCCTGGGCCCGGACGACATCCCGCGGCTGGCCGACGCCTCCGTGGGATGGCGGGTCCTGATCTTCTCCACGGCCCTCTCGGCGCTCGCCGGCGTCCTCGCCGGCGTCGCTCCGGCGGGCCTGGCGTTCGCCGCCGACGTGGCGGCGGACCTGAAGACGGCGGGCGCCGACGCCTCCGGATCGGGCCACCGGCGCGGCCTGCGCGAGGCGATCGTGGTCGCGCAGGTCGCGGTCACGGTGGTCGTCGCGGCCGGCGCGGGTCTCCTGATCGCGAGCTTCTCCCGGCTCTCGCGAGTGGACCCGGGATTCCAGCCGGGCGGCGTCCTGGCGTTGCCCGTGGCGCTCCCCGCTTCGCGGTACGGCAACGCCGACGAGGCCTCCCGGTTCCTCGAGCGGCTCGAGGATCGGCTCTCGGCGCTTCCCGGAGTCCGCGCGGCCGGCGCGATCAATCCCCTTCCGTTCTCCGGCGATGGCTGGTCCGGGACGTACGCGGTCGAGGGGCGCGAGCTCGCCCCTCTCGAAGAGCAGCCGCACGCCGCTTACGCGGCCGTCAGCGCCGGCTACTTCCGCGCGATGTCGGTGCCCCTGAAGACGGGACGCTATTTCACGGCCGCGGACCGGAAGGACTCGCCGGCCGTGGTCGTCGTGGACGAGGCACTCGCGCGGAGGGAGTGGCCGGGCGAGAGCGCCCTCGGAAAACGCATCCTGATCGGAGGCACCCGGGGCCAGCCCGCGGAAGTCGTCGGCGTCGTCGGCCACGTCCGGTACGCGGCTCTGGAAGAGCCCGGCGAGCCGCAGCTCTACCTCGCCCTGCTCCAGGACAGGCACCGCATGGCGACCTTCGCCATCTCCACTTCAACGCGCCCGGAAGCGATCTCTCCGTCGGTGCGATCGGCGGTCCGCGACGCCGACCCGGAGATCCCGACCGCATCGATCAGGACCATGGACGACCTGCTCGCGGCCGCGACCTCCCGGCGGCGCTTCCAGCTCTTCCTCATCTCCCTCTTCGCCGGGGTCTCGCTCCTGCTCGCCGCGGTCGGACTCGCCGGCGTGCTCGGCAGGATGGTCGCCGCGCGGACTCGGGAAATCGGCATTCGCCGCGCCCTCGGGGCCCGCGGAGCCGACGTCCTCGCCCTGGTGGCCGGCCGGGGACTCGCGCTCGCCGGCGCCGGGGTCCTCGTCGGGGCTGCCGGTGCATTGGCAGCGACGCGGCTGCTCGCGAGCCTCCTCTTCGAGGTCAGCCCGACCGACCCGATCGTCCTGGGAGCGGTCGCCCTGGTGGTCATTGCCGCCGCCTCTTTCGCGGCCGTTCCTCCCGCCTGGAGCGCCGTCCGGCTCGATCCTCTCGCCGCCCTCCGCCGGGAGTGAGCCTCTGATCCTCCCCTCTCTCTGACCACCGGTACCATTGATGACGCCATGACACCGGTCAAGCCCGATTCGCCGCCCCACGACAGGGTCCTCGTCGCCGACGACCAGCGCGACGTGCTGGAGGCTCTGCGGCTGCTGCTCAAGCCGGAAGGGTTCGCGATCGAGACGGCCGCCTCGCCGGCGGGGATCCTCGCGGCGCTCGAGGCTAAGGACTTCGACGCGGTCCTGATGGACCTGAACTACGCGCGGGACACGACCTCGGGGCAGGAGGGGCTCGACCTGCTCGCGCGGGTCCAGGCGATCGACCCGACCCTCCCGGTCGTCGTGATGACGGCGTGGGGAACGGTGGACCTCGCCGTCGAGGCGATGAGGCGGGGGGCCCGCGACTTCGTCCAGAAGCCGTGGGACAACGCGCGGCTGCTCGCCACACTGCGCACGCAGGTGGCCCTGGGCCGGGCCCTGCGGCGCGGACAGAGGCTCGAAGCCGAAAACCGGATCCTGAGGCAGGAGGCGGAGCCGGAGATGATCGCGGCGTCGGCTTCGATGCGGCCCGTGCTCGAGATGATCGAGCGGGTCGGACCCTCCGACGCCAACGTCCTGATCCTCGGGGAGAACGGCAGCGGCAAGGGGCTCGTCGCCCGCGCTCTCCACGGGAGCTCGCGCCGGGCCTCGCGGCCGCTCGTGACGCTGAATGCCGGCGGCGTCTCGGAGGGAGTCTTCGAGAGCGAGCTCTTCGGGCACGTCAAGGGCGCCTTCACGGACGCCCGGTCCGACCGCGTCGGGCGCTTCGAGCTGGCCGACGGCGGGACGCTGTTCTTAGACGAGATCGCGAACGTCCCGGCGAGCCAGCAGGCCAAGCTCCTGAGGGTGCTCGAGACCGGCGAGTTCGAGCGCCTCGGCTCTTCGCGCACCCGGAAGGTGGACGTGCGAATGATCTCGGCGACCAACGCGGACATCCGCGGCGAGGTCGCGGCCGGACGCTTCCGGCAGGACCTCCTCTTCCGCCTGAACACGATCGAGATCCGCCTGCCGCCGCTCCGGGAGCGCGGCGAGGACATCCCGGCGCTGGCCCTTCTCTTCCTCGCGCGGCACGCCCGGCGCTACCGCAAGGACATCCGGCGCTTCGAGGCGCCGGCGCTCCAGGCGATGATCGACCATCCCTGGCCGGGCAACGTGAGGGAGCTCGACCACGCGGTCGAGCGGGCGACCCTGATGGCTCGCGGCGAGGCCATCGAGGCGCGCGACCTCGGGCTCCGGCCTCCTTCCGACGGGACGCCGGCGCTCGACCAGATGAGCCTCGAGGAGGTCGAGCGGGTCCTCGTTCAGAAGGCGATGGCCCGCTACGGCGGAAACGTCAGCCAGGCCGCGCGCGCCCTGGGCCTCTCCCGCAGCGCCCTCTACCGGAGACTGGAAAAACTCTGATGTACGGCCGAGCCGCCCCCCTTGTCATCCTGAGGAGCGAAGCGACGAAGGACCTACCCCGGGTTCGCCGGGGTAGATCCTTCGCTGCGCTCAGGATGACAAGGGAAGAATTGTGAAGCGTCTCCGCCACGACAAGCGCATCGTCCTCTTCGCGGCGTATGCCGCGCTGCCCGCGGTCATCACGGCCCTCCTCCTCCTGTGGCTGGGCGACTTCGCGCCGCGGACGCGGTGGACGCTGACCGCCGTTATCGTGCTCTCCTGGGCCGCCTTCGCCTCCTCGCTCTGGGAGAAGCTCGTTCGGCCCCTCCAGACCGTGTCGAACCTGCTAGCCGCGATGCGCGAGGGAGACTTCTCGATCCGGGCCCGCGGCGCCCGCGCGGGCGACCCGCTGGGCGAGGTCCTCTTCGAGGTCAACGCGCTGACCGAAACGCTCCAGAACCAGCGGCTGAAGGCGTTGGAGGCGACCGCGCTCCTCTCCCGCGTCATGGCCGAGATCGATGTGGCGGTCTTCGCCTTCGACCAGGCCGGCAAGTTGAAGCTCACCAACCGCGCCGGCGAGCGCCTGCTCGGCCAGCCCGAGGAGCGGTTGATCGGCGCCGACGCGGCGTCGCTCGGCCTCGAGGCGTGCCTGCGCGAGGACGCCCCGCCGATCCTCGACGCGGTCTTCCCCGGCGGCAGCGGCCGCTGGGAGATCCGGGCCAGCACGTTCCGCCAGGGCGGCCTTCCCCACCGCCTCCTCGTCCTCGCCGACGTCAGCCGGCCCCTGCGCGAGGAGGAGCGGCAGGCGTGGAGGCGCCTGATCCGGGTGCTGGGACACGAGCTCAACAACTCGCTGGCGCCCATCCAGTCGCTCGCCGAGAGCCTTCGCGGCCTTCTCGCCTCGCAGGCGCCGCCGGACGACTGGAAGGACGACATGCGCCAGGGCCTCGCGGTCATCGCGTCGCGCTCGGAGTCGCTCTCGCGCTTCACCAACGCCTACGCCAAGCTCGCGCGCCTGCCGCAGCCGAAGTTCCGGAACGTCGACGTCGCGCCGCTGCTGCGGCGGGTGGCGGGCCTCGATACGCGGCTCCCCGTGCGGCTCGCGCCGGGGCCCGAGGCGACGATCCGCGCCGACCCGGACCAGCTCGAGCAGGCCCTCATTAACCTGGTCCGCAACGCCGTGGACGCGTCGCTCGAAAGCTCCGGCGGCGTCGAGCTCGGCTGGCGCCGGGCCAACGGCCGCTCGCCGCGACTGGAGATCTGGATCCGCGACGAGGGGCCCGGCCTCTCCGGGACGGGGAACCTCTTCGTCCCGTTCTTCACGACCAAGCCGGAGGGCTCGGGGATCGGCCTCGTGCTTTCGAGACAGATCGCCGAGGCGCACGGCGGCTCGTTGACGCTGGAAAACCGCGAGGACCGCACCGGCTGCGTCGCGCGGCTGACGCTGCCGCCGCAGGCGTGAGATCCTCGGCGCCGAAACACTGCTGAAGCGCTGAAGCGATGAACTACTCCGAACACCGCCCCGGAGCGGCGCTCGCGCCGTGGATCGAATGCGCCTGGTTCGCCTCCGGGGCAACCGGCCGGCCCGCGGCGGCGCCGGAGCGGGTCCTGCCCGACGGCTGCGTCGAGTGGGTCTTCCACTTCGGTGATCCGTTTCTCCGGTGGAGCGCGGACGGACGCTCCGAGAAGCAGCCCTCGAGCTTCGTCGTCGGAGAGATGACGCGGCCCCTCTTCGTGTCGCCCTCCGGCAGGGTCTCCACCATGGGCGTGAGGTTCCGGCCGGGCGCGGCTTACCGGTTCCTCCCGGTTCCGCTGGAGGACCTTACGGACTCCGCGGTTCCCACCGCCGATCTCTGGAGGGCCGAAGGCCGGGACCTCGAAAACTCTCTTCACGAATCGCGGGGCGAAGAGGACCGCCTCGCGGCGATCGCCGGGTTCCTCCTCGGCCGGTTGAGCCGGGAATCCTCGAAGAGGCCGAGGCTCGACGAGGCGGTCCGGCTGCTGATCGAGACCCGCGGCCGGATGACGGTGGAACGCCTCTCGCGCCGCATCGGCTGGAGCCGCCGGCAGCTCGAGCGCGAGTTTCTTCGCGGCGTCGGGATTCCGCCCAAGGCGCTCGCCCGGATCCTGCGCTTCCAGAACGCGCTTCGGCTCGCCGGGAGTGCTCCTTCGCCGTCGTGGGCCGGCATCGCGGCGGATTGCGGCTACGCGGACCAGGCGCACCTCGTCCGCGAGTTCCGGGAGTTGAGCGGCGCGACGCCGACCGAGCCGGACCTCGCGGGCGAGCTGACCCGCAACTTCGTGGCTCCGGAGCGCCTGGAGGAGCTCCTGCGGCCGGCGGGCGATGTCGCATTCGTTCAAGACGCGGGCGCGATCCGCGCCTAGAGTCGCTCGCCGAAGGAGGACATCGATGCGCTCACTCGGGCTGGGGTTGGGAATTCTCGCGCTCGCCTTCGCGGGCGCGGCGGAGCCTTCGGCCGGAATCGAGTTGCTGGCCTGGATGGCCGGGACGTGGACCGGCGCCGACGGCGGAATCGAGATGGAGGAGCACTGGACGGAGCCGAAGGGGCAGTCGATGATCGGGATCCATCGCGACGTCTCCGGCGGCAGAACGGTCTCCTTCGAGTTTCTGCGGATCGACGCGGAGGGCGAGGCGATCACCTACTGGGCGAGCCCGAAGGGAAGGCCCGCGACGCCCTTCAAGCTCGCCGAGAGCGGCCCGCGCCGCGCCGTCTTCGAGAACCCCGAGAAGGATTTCCCGCGGCGGATCCTCTACTGGCTGGGCGACGACGGCCTCCTCCACGCCCGCACCGAGGGGACGAAAGCCGGGAAGCCCCTCTCCGAAGAATGGGCGTGGAAACGTTCCCGCTGAACTAAGCACGACCAGAGGCGGGAGGGCGCAAGGCCCTCCCCTACGGCACCAGGTGTGACCCCACGATGCGAGGGCGGGCGGGTGGGGACGCACGGGCCCCACCGCCAGCGCGCAGGGCCGGCGAAGAAAGAAATCGCCAGGGAACCAAACCCCGGCCCGAGCACTGCCGGGGGGTGTGCGGCGGCAGGACCCGCCCGACCCCTTCGTACAGATCAAATGGAGCACCGGTGGAGTGGTCTGTTTCTTGCTGCTTCCAGGAGTGTCCGGGAGGTGTCTATGAAAACAGTCGTCGGGATCTTCAGGTCGGCGTCTGCGGCAGACAGGGCGGCGGCCACGCTCGTGAGGGAGGGAATCCCGCCGTCGAGGATCCGCCAGCTCACGCCGAAGAGCCCCGAGCAGCAGATCCACTCCACGATTCCGACCTCCGAGACCGAACAGGCCGGCATGGGCCGCGCCCTGGGAGCCGTCGTCGGCGGCGTCCTCGGGGCGTGGCTGGTCCTGGCCGTGATCGCCGTCGGCGGAAAGCCCACCGTTTCGCTGACCGGAACGAGCTACTTCCTGGCCGCCGCGGTCGCCGCGGCAGGCGCGATCGCGGGCGCTTTCGCCGGCGGGGCGCTCGAGGACCGGATGTCGCGAGGCCTCCCGAAGGACGAGATCTATTTCTATGAGGAGGCCCTCCGCCGCGGCCGCTCGGTCGTCTTCGTCTTCGCGACGAACGCGAAACAGGAGGACCGGGTCCGCGGCGCGCTGGGCACCGCGGGCGCCGACAGCCTCGACGCCGGCGACGAGAGCTGGAAGGTGGGGATCCGGACGCCGGAAAACGTCCACGGGTCCGGCCGCCAGGCCTCGTAAATCCACGGAACCCTGATCCGTCCAGTGTCCGGTCTGGTCCGGATCTTGCTCGATTTATGAGCGGATTTGTCAACGCTGCTCTGACCGCGAGGAGCGAAGAAATCGAAGCGACCGCACGCGGAGGGCCGGCATGGTGCCGGCGTTCCGATCAATCCAAGGAGGATCCATGGCAACCACCACCACCGAGTACCCCAGAGTTCTTTCCGCCTCGACGCTGGAGAACGAGAAAGTCGTTAATGCGGCGGGCGAAAGCCTGGGCCGGATCGAGGACTACATGATCGACCTGAACAACGGCCGGATCGCGTACTGCGTCCTGTCGTTCGGCGGCTTCCTCGGCATGGGCGACAAGCTCTTCGCGATTCCATGGCAGGCGATGACGCTCGACACGGTCAACAAGTGCTTCATCCTGAACGTCGACAAGAGTCGCCTGAAGAACGCTCCGGGTTTTGACAAGGACGACTGGCCCGACACCAACAACCCGGAATGGGGCACGCGCATCTACAAGTACTACAACGTGCGCCCCTATTGGGAGTAATCGAAGAGTAATCGAAGGGGAGGAGCGGAGGAGCGGAGGCGCAGAGGAGAAAGGCGACCAGAGATCTCCTCCGCTCCTCCCTTCTCAATTGCCGCCACTCCTGTCGCAGCGCCTACAATCCATTTCGTGCGGCGATATGACGTCCTGATCATCGGCGGCGGCCAGGCCGGCATCCCGCTGTCGCACGCGCTGGCGAGGGCAGGCCGCCGGGTCGCCCTGGCCGAGCGTCGGCACCTCGGCGGATCCTGCGTCAACTTCGGCTGCACACCCACCAAGGCGGCAATCGCGTCGGCCCGCGCCGCGTTCCAGGCGCGCCGGGGAGCGGTCTTCGGCCTGCGAATCCCGACGGTCGAGGTGGATTTCCCCGCCGTGCTGGACCGGGCGCGCTCGATCGTCATGGACTTCCGGGCAGGGCTGCGGCGCGGCTTCGAAAAGGCGGACAACCCGGCGCTCCTTCGAGGGCACGCTCGGATCGTCTCGCGGGGGGAGAAGGGGTTCACCGTCCGGGTCGGCGAGGAGGAGGTCTCGGCGGATCGCCTCGTCCTGAACACGGGCACGCGCGCGCTGGAACCGCCGATCGTGGGCCTGCGCGACATCCCTCTCCTGCACTCCGGCAACTGGCTCGATCACGAGGAAGTCCCGGGCCATCTCGTCTTCATCGGCGGGGGCTACATCGCCCTGGAGATGAGCCAGTTTTATACGCGCATGGGAAGCCGCGTCACCGTCGTGGACGAGGGCAACCAGATCCTCCGCAACGAGGACGAGGACATCGTACTGCCGCTCCAGAAACTGCTCGAGTCCGAGGGCATCGAGTTCCGCCTAGAAGAGCGGGTCGAACGAGTCGAGCGAGTCCGCGGCGGCGTCTCCCTGACGGTCCGGATGGCCTCCGGGACCGGCCGGATCCGCGGCTCCACGGTTTTCCTGTCTGCGGGTCGGCGGGCCAACACCGACGACCTGGGCCTGGAGAGGGTCGGACTCGAAGTCCTGGAAAAGGGATTCCTCTCGACCGACGAGCGCCTGGCCACCAAAGTTCCCGGCATCTACGCCGCGGGAGACATCCGCGGCGGCCCCATGTTCACCCACACGTCCTGGGACGACTTCCGGATCCTCGAATCGCAGCTCGCCGGCGACGGGTCGAGGACCACCCGCCGGATCGTGCCGTACGCGGTCTACACCGACCCCGAGCTGGGCCGTGTCGGCAAGACCGAGCGCGAGGCGAAGGAGTCGGGGGATTCCTACCGGGTCGGCCGCTTCGAGATGCGCGGCAACGGAAAGGCGCGCGAGCTCTCGGAGACGGAAGGCGTGATCAAGGTCCTCGTCGAGGAAAAGGCCGGGCAGATCCTCGGAGCGGCGGTCCTCGCGGCCGACGGCTCGGAGCTCGTCCACCTGTTCGTGGACCTGATGAACGCGAAGGCTCCCTACACGGTTCTGCGCGACGCGATCCACATTCACCCGACTCTGGCGGAAGCCGTCCAGAGCGCGGTCTCGGGGATCTCGATCCCGTGACCGCGAAGACGTTCACGCAGGAGGACCTTCACCGCCTGCAGAAGCAGACGTTCGGCTACTTCCTCCACGAGACCGACACCTCGACCGGCCTGGTCCGCGACAGCACGCACATCGGCTCGCCAGCCTCGATCGCCGCCGTCGGGCTGGCGCTCGCGTGTTACCTGGTGGCGGCGGAGCGGGGGTTCATGGAGCGCTCGGAGGCGGCCGCGCGGACGCTGACGACCCTGCGGTTTTTCCGCAACAGCCCGCACGGGGAGGACCCGGACGCGGCCGGCCACCGCGGCTTCTACTACCACTTCCTCCACATGAGCTCGGGCCGTCGCGCATGGAGGTGCGAGCTTTCGACGGTGGACACGGCGTACCTGCTCGCCGGGGCGCTCGCTGCGGCGGCGTACTTCCAAGGGAAGGACCCCGGGGAGCGCGAGATCCGCGAGATCGCCGACGAGCTGTACCTGCGTTCCGACTGGGCGTGGGCGGCCAACGGAGGCCACACGCTGACCCATGGCTGGAAGCCCGAGAAGGGGTTCCTGCACTACCGCTGGCGGGGATACAGCGAGGCGATGCTCATGTACCTGCTCGCACTCGGCTCCCCGACGCATCCGCTGCCGCGGAAGAGCTGGGCGGCCTTCGCGTCCGGGCCCGGGTTCCGCTGGCGGCGGATCTACGGCGAGGAGTTCCTCTACTCCGGGCCGCTCTTCGTTCATCAGCTCTCACACGTCTGGGTGGACTTCCGGGGAATCCGCGACGCCTTCATGCGATCGAAGAAGTGCGACTACTTCGAGAACAGCCGCCGCGCGACCTACGCCCACCAGCGGTACGCGATCCACAACCCGAGGAAGCTCCGCGGGTACGGCGAGCTCTGCTGGGGGATCACGGCGAGCGAGGGGCCGGGGCCCGCGACGCTCGTCGTGGATGGGGTGAAGCGGCGCTTCCTCGACTACGCCGCCCGCTCGATTCCCAGCGGCCCGGACGACGGGACGCTCGCGCCGTGGGCCGTCGTGGCGTCGCTCCCTTTCGCGCCGGAGATCGTGCTGCCGTCGATCCAGTACATCGAGGACATCGGGGTCGGCAAGGGGAGTCCCTACGGCTTCCAGGCGACGTTCAACCCGACTTTTCCATCCGACTCGGGAAAACCGTGCGGCTGGATCTCCCCGCGCAACTTCGGCCTCAACGACGGCCCCGTCATCCTGATGATCGAGAACTACCGCACGGGATTGCTCTGGAACCTGATGCGCCGCTGCCCCTACCTCGTCGAGGGTTTGAAGCGTGCCGGTTTCCGGGGCGGTTGGTTGGAGAAGCGATAGGGGCTCGGCTGTGCCCCCAATGACCGGTCCAAGGTCCAAAGTCCAAGGCCGGTCGAGAGTCCAAGGTCGAAGGTCCAGTGGGTCTAAGGTCCAAGGTCTCACACCTCACGCCTGGTGTCGTAGGGGAGGGGCTTTGCCCCTCCCGCACCGCCGGCATGAAGTCAGGCCATGTTCGTATCTTCGCTAGACTTCGACTATGAAGAAAACGATCGGCTTCACATTCCTCATCGCTGCGTCGTTGCTCCTCCATGCTGAGGAAGCCGCCGTGGTCGTCGTCCGGGCCGCCCGGATGCTCGACGTGAAAACCGGCGCCTACGTCGCCAACCCGGTCATCGTCGTCAAGGGTGATCGCGTCGAGAGCCTCGGCGGCGCGGCGCCGGCGGGCGCGAGGACGATCGACCTGGGAGACCGCACGATCCTCCCGGGCCTGATCGACGTCCACACCCACATCCTCCTGCAGGGCGACGCGACGGTCCCCGAGTACCACGAGCAGATCCTCCAGGAGTACCCCGCGCACCGCGTGGCTCGCGCCATCCGCGCCATGAAGATCGCCCTCGAGCACGGCTTCACCTCCATGCGCGACGTCGAAACCGAGGGCGCCTCCTACGGCGACGTCGCCCTGCGCGACGCCGTCAATGAGGGGGTCGTGCCGGGGCCGCGAATGCAGGTGGCCGGCCCCGCGCTTTCGACGACCGGCAGCTATCCGATCACGCACTTCCGCCCCGACTGGAGCTTCCCCGTCGGCGTCCAGATCTGCGACGGCGCCGACCCCTGCCGAAAGGCGGTCCGCGAGCAGATCTCCTACGGGACCGACTGGGTCAAGATCTACGCCAACACCGGCGGCATGCGCCTGACCGACGACGGCTACGTGGACTCCCCTCCGAACTGGACGAAGGAGGAGATCGAGGCGGTCGTCTCCGAGGCGCACGCGCACCGCATCAAGGTCGTCGCGCACGCCCGCTCGGACTCCGGCGTTCGGATCGCGATCGCCGCCGGCGTGGACTCCATCGAGCACGGCGACTCGATCCGGCCCGAGGCGGCGCAGGAGATGGCCCGCAAGGGGATCTTCCTCTGCCCCACGCTGACCGTCGCCAACTACGTCGCCGGCCCGCGCGCCCGCGCCGGCTGCGCGATTTGCGGCGAGCTGCCGAAGATCCACGCCAAGTCCGTCGCCAACTGCCGCAAGGCGGGAGTAAAGATCGCATTCGGCACCGACGCCGGAGGGTTCCCCTGGACGGAGATCAACCAGGCGGAGGAGTTCGGGCACGAGGTGCGCGCCGGGATGACTTCGATCGAGGCGATCCGCAGCGCGACGACGGTGGCGGCGGAGCTCCTCGGATGGCAGGGGAAGGCCGGGATGATCGACAAGGGCTCCTTCGCCGACCTCGTCGCCGTGCAGGGCGACCCGCTCAAGGACGTCTCGGTCCTGACGAAGATCGACTGGGTGATGAAGGGCGGCCAGGTGGTCCGGGCGCTTCCGTCGAAGTAAGTGCTTCGTATTGGCTTGACCGGCGGCCTCGCTTCCGGGAAATCCACGGTCGCCGGGATCCTGCGCGACCTGGGCGCCGTCGTCTTCGACGCGGACGATATCGTCGCCGACCTCTACCGCCCCGGCGCCGAAGGCGCCCGCGCCGTGCGCGAGCTCTTCGGCGAGCGCGCGCTGGACCCGACCGGCCGCGTGGACCGCTTCGCCGTCGCCGAGCTCGTCTTCTCGGACCCTCACAAGCGGCGGGACCTCGAAGCGAAGATCCATCCGCTCGTCCGCCGCGAGATCGAAGGCCGCTTCGCTGTCGCCGAGAGGTCCGGCGCGCCGGTCGCCGTCGCGGAGGCCTCGCAGCTTCTCGAGGCGCGCACCGAATCGCAGTACGACAGGGTCCTGCTCGTGACCGCCCCCAGGCCCGAGCGTATCCGGCGCTGGGTCTCGACGGGAGGCACGGCGCAGGACGCCGAGCGGCGAATCTCCTCGCAGGTCTCCCCCGAGGACGCCGCTCGCCGGGCTGCCGACGTCCTCGTCAACGACGGGACGCCGGACGAGCTGCGCGCGAAGGTCGAAGCGCTCTATCGCCGATGGTGCAGCTGAAGGTCCGTACTTCCTCGCAGTGGATCGAAGCCGTGTTGCGCGACTTCGATTCGTTCCTCCAGGACCACGCCAACTGCGAGAGGAAGGCGTCGGGCAGCGCCATGAACCTCGCGTCGCACTACCCCGACAAGCCGGAGCTCGTCTCGGCGATGATCGAGCTGGCCCGCGAGGAGCTCGAGCACTTCGCGAAGGTGTACGAACAGATGGCCGCCCGCGGAGTGCTTCTGGCTCCCGACCGAAAGGACTCGTACGTGCAGCGCCTCTCCGCGAATTTCCGCAAGGGCTCGGCGGAGTACTTCCTAGATCGGCTTCTCGCCGCCGGCATCCTGGAGGCCCGGGGGTGCGAGCGGTTCGGGCTCGTCGCCGCGGCGCTGCCGGCCGGCGTCCTCAAGGACCTCTACCGGGACATCGCGCGCTCGGAGGTAAGGCACCAGGGGCTGTATTTGGAGCTGGCGCGCCGTTACTTCGACGAGGCGGTCATCGCGGCCAGGCTGGAGGAGCTCCTCGAAGCGGAAGCGCGAATCGTCTCCGATCTACCTCCACGACCTGCCCTTCACTAAGAGGGCGCGACCGACACGAGGCGGGAAGGGTGTGAGAGAGAGTCCAAAGTCCAAGGTGGACCGGTCGTTAGATCGGTCCGGCGCAGATCTGGGTGACCAGGGCTGACGGGGTCGAGCCTCCCGTGTAGTTGAAGTCGTTGCAGAAGTTCAGCGAGACCGTTCCCGTCGTTGGCCCGAGCCCTCCCCTGGCGTTGACCTCTCCCGGTGAAGAACCGTTGAGGTCCCCCAGGAAAGCGTTGACTGTAATGCGCCCGCCTGCCTGGCCTCCGCCGCCCGTCTGAGACCCCTGCGCCATCACGGCAGCCTGGCCGAGGTCCACCGTCCCGAACGTCGCCTCGACCGTCACGTTGCCGCCCTTGCCCCCGCCGCTGGTCGAGTTGGCCTGGATCGCCCGGCCGGTCAGCGTCACGTTTCCGCCGCCGATCGAGCGGATGAGGATCGTGCCGCCGTGCCCGTTGGTCAGGCCCTGGTTCGCGTGAAGAGCGAACGGAAGCGACAGGTCGCCGTGGATCGCGATGTTGCCCAGCGACAGGAAATCGATCCACCCGGTCCCCTGAGTTCCGCCGGAGAACCCGGTGTCCGCGTTGATCTGGGCTTCCGTCTCGACATCGATCGAGGTGGCGGAGATGACCTGCACACAGGCCGTCGAGTTGGCCGGCCGGCCGGGAGCGTTGCAGGAGTTGTGTCCGTTGGGGGCCTGCTGGCCGGGGCCGGTGGACTCGACGAGGCCGTGGATCTCCACGACCTCTCCCCTCAGGAACACCAGGTCCGCGCCCGGCCCCCCGCCGCGGCTTGAGACGACGCTCGAAGCCGCGGTTCCGAGGCCGCCGAAGCACGCGCCCAGCGTGATCGCGCCGCCCCGACCGGTCGTCGTCAGCCCCTGCGCTCGCACCGTGCCGCCCACGGCGATCGAGTTGCCCGCGAAGATCCCGATCGCGCCCGCCTGGCCGTTCCCGTCCGAGGTGATGAGGGCGCCCGGAGCCACGGAGACGTCCCCGAGATCCTGATTGCAGCTCACTCCCCCGCCGCCGAGCGAGATCAGGCTCCCGACGGCGATGAAGATGCCGCCGGCGCCCGCGGCGTCGGTCGCCGCGTTCTTCCGGCTCGAGATGACGGCGCCCGGCCCGACGTCGAAGAGGGTGCCGTTGACCCGGATGCGGATATTGCCTCCGCTCCCGCCGCCGAAGTTGTTCTCCGCCAGGATCGAGCTCCCGTCCCCCATAAACAGGTCTCCGCCCACGACGATGGAGATCGGGCACGCGCTGGCGGTGGACGGCCCGGAGTCGTTGCACAGGATGCTCGCCCCCGGCGAGAGCGTCAGGCTCCCGGAGACGTTGAAGACGCCGTCGTGGGCCCCGTCGGACTTGTCGAGGTCGTCGAAGGAGTTCGCACCGACCAGGAGAATGTCTCCGCCTCCCGCCCGCGCGGTGCCCGCCGGGAGGAAGAGCAGCGCGGCGAACACAGGTATCCCGGCGATACGCGCGAGACGGATTCTCACTTTCACGACGAAAACTCCTTAGGTGAGAGTCAATAGAGAGAGCGGGCAGGGAGTGTTTTCTACTGACGTACCTCCATTACACGCGAAACACGGAGACATGTCCACTGGACTTTAGTCTATGTCTTAGGAAGCAGGTAAGCTCGCCTTCCATGGCGAAAGGACCCGACAGCGGAGGCGTCAAAGCGGTCGCCAAGTACCTCCAGAGGCACGCCGAGCCCGACGCCGCGGGCGCCGCCGGCATTCAGGGCACGTTCGGCCACGCGGTGGTCGTTCCCGCCTACGCGGAGGGCGATCCCCTCTTCGCGATGCTCGGATCGGTCCCGGCCGGCCCGTCCGGCGACGTCCTGATCGTCCTGGTTTTGAACGCCCGCGCCGACTCCTCCGAGGCCGCCCGGCAGGCCAACGCCGCCACGCGCGAGCGCCTCGCGCGGGAGCTGCCGGCATCCGTCGAGGTCCCAGGCGAGGTCCCCCTGCTGGTCTACCCGCTCCCGCACGGCCGCCTTGTCCTCGTGGACCGTTCGCTGCCCGGCCGCTGGATCCCAGAGGGCCAGGGAGTCGGGCTGGCCCGCAAGATCGGCTGCGACATCGCGCTCTCCCTCCAGGCGGCCGGCCGGGTCGCGTCGCCGTGGATCCACGCGACGGACGCCGACACGCTCCTGCCCGGCGACTACTTCGACCAGGTCAAGAGGCTCGACCCGGCGGAAACGGGCGCCGCGATCTACTCCTTCGAGCATCGCTTCGACCCGGACCCCTCGCTCGGCGCCGCCGCGCGGCTGTACGAGATCTCCCTTCGCTACTACGTGCTGGGCCTCGCTTGGTCCGGCTCGCCCTACGCGTACGAGAGCATGGGAAGCTGCCTCGCGATCCCGGCGGTGTCCTACGCGAGCGTGCGGGGCTTTCCCCGGCGCAACGCACTCGAGGACTTCCACGCGTTAAACAAGCTCGCCAAGGTCGGGACGATCCAGCGGCTCGCCGGGACGCCCGTGCTGCTGGAGGGGCGCGTCTCGGACCGGGTCCCCATCAGCACCGGCCAGGCGATCCAGGGACTCGTGGGCCGCAAGGGCGCGATGGACGGCTTCAGCCTCTACCACCCGGCCGTCTTCGCTCACCTGGCGGCGTGGATCCGCGTGCTCGGGGCGATCGCCCGCTCGCGCGGCGACATGCAGGCGGCGCTGGTCGAGCTTCCCGAGCAGAACCCGTTCTTCCGCACCGACCTGCTGCAGTCCGCCCTGGGCGAGCTCGGCGCCTTCGAGGCCGTTCGCGAGGCAATCTCCCTTTCGAAGGACTCGGCGACGCTGCTGCGCCACCTGCACACGTGGTTCGACGCGCTGCGCACCCAGAGGCTCATCCACCTCCTGCGCGACGGCGGCCTCCCCTCGCTCGGCTGGCTCCAGGCGCTGGACGAGGCCCCCTTCACCGGCCTGACTTCCTCGACCGAAGAAGAACCGGAAATGCTGCGGAGGCACCTCTTCGCCGAGGAGAAGAAGCTCTCCGAGTTCCCCGCCGGTCTCCCCTCCCTCACTCTCTCCAACTAGGCCGGGGCCTAGGCGCTCGGGCGCAACCGTCCCGCGAGCCGCTTGATCCGGCGCGCGAGCGGCGTCGACGGATCGGCGTCGATCTGCGAGACGACGTTGCTCACACGCGCCGCCTTGACCCCGAACTCGCGGCCGATCTCCCGGCCTCCCAGGCGTGTGAGCTTGCGGGCCAGGTAGATCGCGGCTTTCTTGTCGTCGCCGCCCCGCCGGCGCGGGAGCGCTTCCTCCTTGACATCCCACTCGCGCGCGACCTGCCTGCGGATGTCCTCCAGCTTGACCTGGGCCGAAGCCTTCCGATAGCGCCGCGGGATCTCGTCGTCCTTCTCCTGGGAGCTGACGAGTTCCTGCATGCGCTTGAGGAACTCGCGCCCGCCGAGGTAAGCCGCCCTCTCGAGGGCCTCCACCTCTTTGCCGGCGACCTTCCCGGCCGAGACGAAGCGCTGGAACGCCTCGCGCGCCGAGGACCGCCGGCCGCCGAACTGGCCCAGGGTCCAGTCGGTCTCGAGCCAGGCGGGAGCCTTCTCGGACCCCACGGTCGCCCGATAGCTGCTCCAACGCCACTCCGACGGCCTCTCGGCCAGGCGCGCCCGGACCGGGTTCAGGACAATGTAGCGGTGAAGCTCCATCAGGTGGGTCTGCTTCTCGACGACGACGGACCGGTAGCGCCCCTCGAACACGTGGCCGCGCCGGTCGTGGCGCCAGTTGAACCACTGCGCGTACCGGCCGTTCAAGTCCCGCATCCCGCGGGCGAGCGCCCCCTCGGGGGTCTCGATGAGAACGTGGAAGTGGTTGCCGAGCAGGCAGTACGCGTGGACGATCCATTTCTCCTCGGTCGCCACCTGCTCGAGCAGCGCCAAGAACTTCGACCGGTCCTCAGCGTCCCGGAAGATCGCGGACCTCTCGTGCCCGCGCGCCATGACGTGGTACACCGCGCCGGCAAACTGCAGCCTCAGCGGTCTCGCCATCAGAGCCTCCGTCTTGGGGTCAGGTCTACATCATACACTATGGCGGAAGCGCCGCTGCCAGCGCGGGCGGCGCCTTTCGCCGTATAGTGTATAACATAGACCTGACCCCAAGGCGAGACCGGCCCCGGCGGGACGGTGATTAGCAGACCCGGATTACCTCGTCGATGGTGGTCTCGCCGACGCGGACGCGGTTCCAGCCCTCGCGGCGCAGGCCCGGGATCTGGCGGGAGGCGAAGAGCTGGCGGTAGACGCGGGTGGGGCTCTTGGAGCGGATGGAGTCGCGGATCTCGTCGTCCACGGCGACGACCTCGAAGATCGCCACGCGGCCGCGATAGCCGCTCGATCCGCAGAGCTCGCAGCCCTTCGGAGCGTAGAGCGTCTCCGGGAGTTCCGCCGGGAGAAAGCCCAGCGTCACCGCGAGGGAGCCGGCGTCGGCCGGCACCGGGACCCTGCACTGCTCGCAGAGCCGGCGCACGAGGCGCTGGGCGATCAGGATCGACAGTCCGCTCGCGACCGAGAACGGCTCCAGGCCCATGTCGAGCAGGCGGGTGATCGTCTCGACCGTGGAGCCCGCCAGTAAAGACGACAGGACGAGCCGGCCGCTCATCGCAAGGCGGAAGGCGCCGGCGGCCGTCTCGACGTCCCCGAGCTCCGCCACCAGGATCACATCCGGGTCCTGGCCCTCGATCGCCGCAAGCCCGCTGGCCAGCGTGAAGCCGGCCCGCGGGTTGGTCTCCCCCTGGGTCAGTGACGGCAGGCGCTCCTCGATCCCCTCCTCCAGTGTGACGATGTTGCGCCTGCCGGAGTCGAGCAACTGGATGAGCGAGTAGAGCGTCGAGGTCCTTCCCGACGAGCTCGGCCCGGTCGTCAGGATCATCCCCGACGGCCGGTTCAGGGCCTGGCGGATGACCGGGATCATGGGCTCGGGCATGCCGAGCTCGCTCAAGTCCCTCAGCGCCCTGGCGGGGCTCGAGATCCGAAGGACGATCTTCTCGCCGTAGATGGTCGGGAAGACCGACGCGCGGACCGTGCGCTCTGTCCCCGCGAGGACGGACGAGAATCTCCCGTCCTGCGGAATGCGCCGCTCGGCCATGTCCATCCCGCCCAGCATCTTCAGCCGGCTGATGACGGCGAGGCCCAGGTCGGGCGGCAGGCCCTTGCGCTCCTGGAGAACGCCCTCGATGCGGAACCGCACCCGGACGTGGTCGTCCTTCGGCTCGAGGTGGATGTCGCTCGCGCGCTCGGCGGCGGCGGCTCGGAGGTATTGGTCGACGACGGAGCTGGCATGGCCGTGTTCGTCGGCTGGGGCGGCGGCGACACGTTTCTCCGCCAGCAGAGCCACTTGTTTTGTAGACATGTCCAATTATCGCCGGACGGACCTTGAACCGGAATGGTCCAACGTCCAGGGTCCAGGGGCAGGGTCCAGGGTCTAAGTCTATTGAACCGTGGCCGCGAAGTTGTCCGACTGCTGCTGCACGGTCGTGAGCTTGTTGCCGATCAGGATCCCGACGCGCCCCGACGCGAACGTCGAGTCGGTGACCGTGACCTTGTTGACCCCGTCGAGATCGAGCCCGAGCGTCGTCCCCGACGCCGTCCCTCGGATGTGAAACGCGACGAGCTTCGTCGGGTTCGAGATGGACACCGCCTTCAAGATCGTCTCGACGCCGTTGACGACCTTCGAGATCAGCAGCCGGCTCGACCCGCCCGTCTGCCGGTAGATCAGGTAGTAGTTGTGCGAGTCCTGGTAGCGCAGGATGACGCCGAACCGCGGGCCCATGTTGTTGTCCACCGAGGTGAAGTCCGCCTCCACCGTCTGCGTCGCGCCGGAGAGCATCGCCAGGACCGCGGAGCTGTCCCCCGCCGCGCCCAGCGACGTCTTCGCCATGTTGCCAGAGACGACGAAGCTTCCGCCGACCTGCCCCCAGCGGCTCCCGAGAGAAGCGGAGTCCGCCCTGTTGAAGTCGTCGCTGAAAGCGCCGAGCGCGCTCGCCACGCTGCTGACCAGGCAGCTCGCCGTGCCGGCGCCCGAGTAGCCTGAGACCGTCGAGTTCGAGGCGGACGCCATGACCGCGTACGTCCCGTCGGGAGTTCCGAAGGGCGACGTCACCGTCAGCGTGGAGGTCCCGGACGCGCCGGGCGCCAACGCGAGCGGGGACGTGGAAAGGCTCGACACCCACCCGTCGAGGACCGAGGCCGACAGATCGAAGCTCGACGCGGAGCAGGGCGCCGTGTCGTTGTTGACCACGGTGACCGTGAAGGACGCGTCCGCGCCGGAGATCGTGCCGGGAGACGTGCCCGGAGAGAGGCTGACGGTCGGGTTGTAACGGACGCAGACCGGATTGAGGACGAAGTAAACGGCCGACGCGGTCGCGGCATACGACGTCGCGGCCGAGTTCTTCGCCGTCACGCTCAACGCATACGATCCGTTGACGGCCGAGACCGGCGACGTCACGGTCAGCGAAGCCGTCGAGGTCGCGCCGGGAGACACCGTGAGCGATGCCGCCGAGGCCGCGGACCACCCGGTCGGGACGGCGTTGGACAGCGTGAAGGACGAAGCGTTGCAGGCGGCGTTGTCGTTGTTGGTGACCGAGAGGGTGAAGGCGGCCGCCGTCCCCGCGACGAGCCCGGCGCTCTGGCCGGGCGAGAGGCTGACGCTCGGATTGGCGCGGACGCACGGGTTCGCGACGACGTAGGTCGCCGTGTCCGTCGAGGTGAAGCTCGTGGCGGAGGAGTTCTTCGCCGTCGCGCTGACGCCGTAGGAGCCGGGGGCCGCCGTCGAGGCCGACTTGACCGACAGCGTCGCCGTGCCGGTGGCGCCAGGGGCCAGGCTCATTGAAGTCGGCGAGAACGTTCCGGTCCAGCCGGAAGGCAACACGCTCGTGAGCGCGAAGGACGAGGTCGTGCAGAAGGAATTGTCGGCGTTGGTCACCGAGAGCGTGAACGCGACCGTGGTTCCCGCCGCCACGCCGGCGCTCTGCGCGGGCGAGAGGCTCACGGTTGGGTTGGCCCGCACGCAGGGGTTCGAGACGACGTAGGTCGCCGAGGCGGTCGAGGTGAAGCTCGTCGCGCCGGCGTTCTTCGCCGTCGCGCTGACGGCGTAGGAGCCGTTGGCCGCCGACGCCGGCGAAGTAACCGTCAGGGTCGCCGTACCGCTCGCGCCCGGCGCGAGGCTGACGGAAGCCGGCGAAACGGATCCCGCCCAGCCGGCCGGGACCGCGTCGGTCACCGTGAAGGAGGACGCCGTACACGAGGCGTTGTCGGCGTTGGTCACGGATAGCGTGAACGCCACCGCCGTGCCCGAAGCCACGCCGGCGCTCTGCGACGGCGAGAGGCTCACGGTGGGGTTGGCGCGAACGCAGGGATTGGACACGACGTAGGTCGCCGAGGCCGTCGACAGGAAGCTCGACGCGGCGCCGTTCTTAGCGGTCGCGGTCACGCCGTAGGAGCCGCCTGCCGCCGACGTCGGCGACTTCACTGTCAGCGTCGCCGTGCCGCTCGCCCCCGGCGCCAGGCTCAACGACGTCGGCGAGAACGTCCCGGTCCAGTTGGAAGGAACCGTTTTGCTCAGGCTGAAGCTGGCGGCCGCGCAGGAGGAGTTGTCCGCGTTGGTGACCGAGAGCGTGAACGCCACCGACGTGCCGGCCGGTCCTCCCGACTGCGCCGGCGAGAGGGAAACGACGGGGTTGGCGCGGGTGCACGGCGTCGACACCACGTAGGTCGCCGTACCCGACTGGGCATAGGACGTGGCGCCGCGGTTCTTCGCCGTCGCGATGATCCCGTAGGAGGCGTTGGCCGTCCCCGACGGAGACGTCACTGTGAGGGTCGTCGAGGCCGACGCGCCCGGCGAGATGGTCAGCGCGGAGGCCGAGTAGCTCCCGCCCCAGCCGGAGGAAACGGTGTCGGTCATGTCGAAGATCGAGGACGAGCAGGCCGTCGAGTCGTTGTTGGTGACGGTGACGGTGTAGGCGACAGCGGACCCGGCCGCCGCCGTCGCGGTGGAAGGCGAGGCGACGACCGTCGGGTTCGCGCGCCCGCAGGAGGCCGCCACGACGTACGTGGCCGCCGCCGTCGCCGTGTAGGACGTCGCGCCGTGGTTCTCCGCGGTGGCGCTGACCGCGTAGGAGCCGCTGGTGGCCGTCGAAGGCGACGTGACCGTCAGGGTCGCGTTGCCGGAGGCGGAGGGCGCGAGCGCCAGCGAAGCCGCCGAATACGAGCCCGTCCAGCCGGCCGGCACGACGTCGGTCAGGTCGAAGACCGACGAGGAGCAGACGCTGGAGTCGTTGTTGGTCACCGACAGCGTGAAGGCGACCGCGGTCCCCGCCCCGACGGAGGCGCTCTGCGACGGCGAGAGCGCGACGGTCGGGTTGGCTCGGACGCACGTCGGGGCCGATCCGATTGTCACGTTGACCGTGCCTGTCGTGCCGACCGAGACCGGCGCGATCGTGATCTTCGCGGTCGAGTCGGTGAACGACAGACCGGTATCGAGCGCGGCGTTGGTAAACGAGTTGTCGGCCGGGGTCATGTCGAGCAGGTCGTTGCTGTTGGAATCCGTCGGATCGCACTGGTGGACGAGGACGCCGCTGACGACGTTGGTGTTGCTCGCGAGGCCCGCGTCCACGCCGGTCGGCCGCCGCATCTCGACGTAGTAGTACAGGCCGGTCGTCCCGACCGGGATCTTCAGCGCCTTGAAGCCCGTGCCGTTGGTCTCGTAGGCCTCGAGCGTATAGGTCCCGGTCGCCGTGACCGTCTTGATCGGCGGGGAGGCGCCAGCGTTCAGCCACCCCAGCCGCTCCTTCTGGGCGGCGGAGAAGTGGTAGGTCGAGCTGCCCATGGTGTCGAAGATGTCGCCGTACTCGTCCACCGTTCCGTTCGTGCAGATCGAGACAGTCCCGCACTCGAGCGAGTGGGAGTGGTCGAGCCCGAAGTTGTGCCCCATCTCGTGGGAAACGACCTGGACCTCGACGTCGCCGTTGATCCAGGCGGTCGAGGGAGCGCCGCCGACCGTGCCCATGCCCCACCAGCCGCAGGCGTTGGATGGGAACGCGATGACGTGGTGCGTGTAGTTGTCGAGGTTGACGCCCGCCGCGGTCGCGGCGTTCCTGGCCAGGGTCGCCGTCGTGGGGTAATCGCAGACCGTCGAGCTCTGGGCGATCGTGTAGTACCCGTAGACGTCGCCGGTCAGCCACGTCTGGCCGTAGGAGTTCTCCAGGTCGAAGTTGCTGGTGTTGGTGAAGACCATCGTCTGGATCGCGGCCTTGGTGTAGGGCTGGGCGGTGTTGTCCGAGAAGTTGACGAGGAGCACGGCGGTCTTCTGGGCGCCAGTGACGGCGGCGACAGCGGTGACAGCCTCGGCGGCCTCGAGGCTCGCGCCAGGCTGGGCGACCGCCTGGAAGCCGCCGGCCTCGACCGAGATCCGGCCGTCGGTCCGAGTCCCGCGCACGCGAACCCGGGCGCCCGTCTTCAGGTTCGGCGCCGGGCCGGCAAACGACAGCTCGAAGTGCCCCGACTCCGTTTCCAGGGCGATGATCCTCCGGCTCGCCCCCCCCGAGAAGTCCTGGACCAGGAGGCTCACGTCCCCCTCGACGTCCACCGGCACGGACGGGCCGGCCACCGCCGTCCCGTTTCCCGCCTCGGCGGCTCCAGGAGCGACAGAGTCCCTCGAGCTCGCGGAATCGGCGGCGGCGAGGGGCTTTGACGACCCTGAGAGGAAGGCGGCGAGGGAAACAACGGCGAGGATTCGAAGGACGGGAACGAGGGAGAACCTGGGTTTGGCGCGCGGGTTCCCGGAGAGGAGCATCACACCTCCTGAGACGTTCCTCTGATCAGTTTTCGAACAGATCCCCCCTGGCAGTGAGGCGATCGGTCCGAGACCGCAGAGCTATTCGGGGGATTGGTTCAGAAGACTTTTTCGACCCCACCTGATGAAAGAAACGTTGATGGAAACGTTGATTTTGGCGCGGACCGATAATCCCCAACCCCGTCGGGGATGTCAACCCCAAATCGCCCGAAAAGGAAAAATCGCGCCGGCCCTGGCGTGACAGGGCCGGCGCTGCGGAGGGGTGTCGAAGCATTAGAAGCCAGCGCGCCAGCCGGCCTCGAGCTTCCGTACGTGGTGGGATGAAATTAGAGCGTCGCACGCTCCGGCGCTAGCTGGTCCCTGGGCCAGATTCCGGACAGGCCGACCTGTCCTGCGCGGCGAGGCCGGCCCGTCCCCGGGAAGCTTTTCGGAAAGGGACGAGATGTCAGCTGCCGACGAAGATCATGTTGCTCGTTCCGGCGATCAGGTTGTTGAGAGTGTCCTTCACCGTGACGGTCTGGGAACCAAAGGTGTTTAGCGTCACCGAGAACATCTTGACGCCGTTGTCCCCCGCCACGAAGGTGTAATCCGCCGGCAAGACGGCCGACGCCGCGGTCGTCGTGAAGTGAATCGTCCGCGTGTAACCCGTCGCGACGTTTTCGAAGGCATCCAGCGCCGTGACGGTGACATTGAATGCTGTGCCTCCCGGTATGTTCGCCGGAGCGCTGACCGCGAAATGCGTCGCCGTGTTGGCGACCACCTGGATGTTGCCGCTCGTCCCGTGGATCGCGTTGTTGGACGTATCTTCCGCCGTAACGGTCTGGGTGCCCGCTGTCTAGTGTAAAACATAGACCTGACCCCAAGACGGTACTTGCCCCCGGCTCTCGCCCCGGGCCCCGTGTCGTAGGGGAGGGGCTTGCCCCTCCCGCCAGCAGTGACTGGAGCGGCCTATGCCGCCGGGAACACGAGGGCCTGGATCAGAGCCCCTGCTTCTTCAGGATCTGGATCTGGACGGCCTGGCGGCCGAGCATGTCTCTACCCTTCCGCTTTCCCACCCGGAAAAACAAAGGGCGCCGCCCTTTCGAGCGGCGCCCCGATCCGAATCAACCTTCCTTTACCCTGCCTTTGAGCTTTCGCAAAAGACGGGGAGGGCACGAGGCCCTCCCCTTAGGCATGATGCTCCGCGGTTACTGCTTGGTCAGCTGGA
>DATFQY010000021.1:0-2058 GCA_035263845.1 Thermoanaerobaculia bacterium
TGATCTGCAACGAGTGCGGCCGGGTGCTGGAGTTTTTCGAGCCTCGCATCGAGAGCCTCCAGGACGAGGTGTGCGAGCGGTACGGCTTCCTGCCGCTCTCGCACAGCCACCAGATGCGGGGCATTTGCCGGCAGTGCCGCCCGCGCGTCTCGCGAGAATCGGCGGGGTCCGCCACCCGGCCCGCGCGCCGCGGCGGGCCGCTGCGCATCCTTCCGACCCACTGAGCCGAATGTTCGCCGGGCCGCTTCTCCTGCCGCTCCTCTCCCTGAGCCTGAGACTGAGTCTCGGTCTTAGCGGGACGCCAGCGCCCGTGAGGATCGAGAGACGGCTGGCGGCGATGGGGACCGCGCTGGAGATCGCCGTTTCCGGGCCGGACCGGCTCCGGGCGCTGGAGGCGAGCGAGTCCGCCGTCTCCGAGATCGCTCGAATCGAAGACGCCTTGACGACATGGCGCCCGGGAGGGCCGATCGCCGCTCTCAACGTCTCGCTCCCGGGGCGGCCGGTGCGACTGAGTCCGGAGGTCGCATCCGTCCTTGTTTCCGTCTTCGAGTGGTCCAGGAGAACGGGAGACACCTTCGATCCCACGGTGCTTCCCCTGGTAACCGCGTGGGGCCTGCGGGGGAGCGGCCGCATTCCTTCGGCGGGAGATCTGGCGCTGGCGCACGCCGCGACGGGAACGAGGCACTTCCGGATCGATCCCGCGGCCGGTACCGGCGAGAGGCTTTCCGCCTCCGCGGGAATCGACGAAGGAGCGTGGGGAAAGGGCTATGCGCTCGATCGCGCGGTGGCGGTCCTGCGCGCCGCGGGCGTGGACTCCGCGGTGGTGGACCTGGGCGGCCAGGTCTCCACGATCGGCTCGACGTCCGTCGCCGTCGCCGACCCGCGCGAGCGGTCCAGGACCGCCGCCTCGATCGACGTGGCTGACTCCTCCGTCTCGACTTCTGGGAATTCCGAACGCGGCGTCACGGTCGCGGGCCGGCGGATCGGCCATCTGCTCGACCCGCGCACCGGGCAGCCCGCGCCGGACTTCGGCTCGGTCACCGTCGTCGCTCCCACCGGCTTTGCGGCGGATGTGCTTTCGACCGCCTTCTTCGTGCTCGGCCCCGAGAAGGGGCTGGAGCTGTCGGAGCGCCTCCGCCGCGAGGGCTTCGCGAACGAGGCCCTTTATCTCGTTGTCAAGGAAGGCGGCCTCGGAAGGCTCGCCTCCCCGGGAATGAAGTTTCACATCGAGGAGGAATGACGCTTGAACCTTCGTTCGGGTGTTCTCTGTCTTGCACTGGTTCTTGGCTCGCCGGCGCTGGCCGAAGAGCCGGCGCAGAAGCTGGAGGACCGGATCGAGCGGCTCGAGAAGCTCCTCCAGCAGACGCGCGCAGAGCTCGAGGCGGCGAAGGCCGCGTCCGGCGATCCCAAGCGCCTGGAGGAAATCGAGAGAAAGATCGAAGTCCTCGCCCGCGAGATCGAGCAGTTGAAGCTCGGCGAGGCGGGCGCCGCGGCCGCGGTCGAGGGGCCCGAGCGTTACGGCGTCGGGCCCGCGGCCTCCAAGGTCTACGGAAAGAAGGGGGTCTCGATCGGCGGCTACGGCGAGTTCCTCTACCAGGATTTCGACAAGACCCGCCAGGACGGCGAGCCGTCGGACCTGCGCAGCAACGTGGACCTGCTTCGGGCGGTTCTCTACTTCGGCTACAAGTTCGACGACCGGTGGGTCTTCAACTCCGAGATCGAGGCGGAGCATGCCGTCACCGCGTCGGACAAGGGAGGCGAGATCGAGGTCGAGTTCGCGTACCTCGACTACCTCTTCTCGCGGCACCTGAGGGCCCGCGCCGGTCTCGTCCTGATCCCGGCCGGGATCCTCAACGAAATGCACGAGCCGCCGACCTTTCTCGGCGCGATCCGCCCGGACGTCGAGACGCGGCTCATCCCCTCGACCTGGCGGGAGTTGGGGGCGGGCGTGTACGGGGACGCGGGAGCGTTCTCGTACCGCCTGTACATGGTCAACGGCCTGAACTCGAAGGGCTACACGGCCGAAGGGATCGAGGAGGGGCGCCAGGAGGGCTCCGA
>DATFQY010000022.1:0-17269 GCA_035263845.1 Thermoanaerobaculia bacterium
GTCGAGGAACGCGTCCCGCGTCTCGGCGACCGCGTAGCTGAAGACTCCGTCGCCCGTTCCGGCGAGGAGGAGCCCGCGGGCCCGGTCGATGGCGAGCGACAGGATCCTCGGGCTCGGGAGCCCGGAGTTCATCGGGCTCCAGTTTCTTCCGCGATCGACGCTTCGAAGGACCCCGTCCTTGTCCGTGCCGGCGTAGAGGGCCTGCGGATCCCACGGATCGAAGACGAGGGCCCGGCTCGCCGAATTCGATGTTCTTCGCCAGATCTGACCTGCGTCCTCGCTCAGGAACGTGCCGGGGCTCGAGCCGTTGGTGCTCGCGCCAGCCAGGACTCGCTGCGAGTCGAGCGGATCGGCGGCGATGGAGTAGACACTCGACACGTCGATCCCCGCGTCGCTCTCCTTCCAGGTTTTTCCACCGTCGGCGCTCCGGAACATCGAGCCGAAGCCCGGGTAGTCGTAGTCCGCGTCAATGCCGGCATAAACCGTAGATGGGTTCGAGGGATCCAGAACCAGGGTCGTGATCGCTTCGGTGCAGAAGTCGGAGCAGTAATAATCGAAGTAGCTCTGGGACCAGGTCGCGCCGCCGTCGCGACTGGTCGAAACGCTCGCTCCCGAGTGGCCGGCATGGAGGACCCCGGGCTCTTTCCGGTTGACCGCGATGGACCAGACCGGTTGGGAGACATTGCTGCTCCGCCATTCCCTGCCCGACCAGGTTTGCCCGGTGAAGTCGAGCTTCGTCCAGGTCACTCCCCGGTCCTTGCTCCGGAAGAGAGCCTGCGCTCCCCGGGATCTCTCTCCCACGATCGCGTAGATCGTGCCGTCCCGCTCGTCGATCTCGAGCTTCTCGACCGGAGCCAGGTCCACCCGCGTCCAGCTCTCTCCGCCGTCGTCGCTGCGATAGGTCCCCCCGGCGCCCGCCGCCGCGTAGATCCGCGAGGGACTTCCCGGATCGACGACCAGGGAGCTGATCGAGAGGCCCTGAAGGCCCCGGCTCGTCCAGAGGCTGTCTTGAGCGAGGACCGGCCTCGAAACCAGCAATGCGGCCCCCAGCAACAGCAGGGCGGGCAAGCAGCGGTTCATGAGGCCTCCTTCCTTCCGACCGCTTGCTAAGATCTGCGCCAGGCGCCAGGAAGTCTCAGGCGGGAGATAAGACTCCGATTGGTTTTCGATAAGAGACCCAGCGAGGCACGCCTTCGCGGCAGCCTGACCCGCGTCCGGACGGCCTGTCGGGGAGGGCGGAGCTCTTGACTCTCGCCGCCGGAGTTCGCGTCGGCCCGTACGAGGTGGTCGGCCCGCTGGGCGCCGGCGGGATGGGCGAGGTCTATCGGGCGCGCGACGAGAGGCTCTCGCGGGACGTCGCGCTGAAGGTGCTTCCCGGGGAGATCTCCGATGACAGGACCCGCCTCGAGCGCTTCGAGAAGGAAGCCCGCGCCGCCTCCTCGCTCAATCACCCCAACATCGTCACGGTCTACGACATCGGGTCGTCGGAGTCGATCGCCTACATCGCGATGGAGCTCGTCGAGGGCCGCACCCTTCGTGAGCTCCTGATACCGGGCGCGATTCCACTCAAGCGGATGCTGCTGATCGCGGCGCAGGCGGCCGACGGGCTGGCCAAGGCGCACTCCGCGGGGATCGTGCACCGGGACCTGAAGCCCGAGAACCTCATGGTGACGAAGGACGGCTTCGTCAAGATCCTCGACTTCGGCCTCGCCAAGCTCGTGCCCGCGGGGTTCGAAAAGTCCGACGGCTCGAACCTGGCCACTGTCACCCGCGGAACCGAGCCGGGCGCGGTTCTCGGAACGGTCGGGTACATGTCTCCGGAGCAGGCGAGCGGCCATCCCGTGGACTTTCGCTCCGATCAGTTCTCGCTGGGAGCGATCCTCTACGAGATGGCCTCCGGAAACCGGGCCTTCCACCGGGAGACCCCGGTCCAGACTCTGTCGGCGATCATTGGCGACGACCCGGAACCCCTCTCGACTGCGGCGCCGAAGATTCCAGCAAACGTCGCGTGGATTGCAGAGCGATGCCTCGCCAAGGATCCTGAAGACCGATACGCCTCGACGCGGGACCTTGCGCGGGATCTCGCCGGTATTCGCGACCGCGTTTCCGGGATCTCGAGCCCGGGCGAGACGCCCCTCGTTTCACCGGCGAGGCGAAGGCGACTCTCGCCGGCGATCGCAGCGGCGATCATCGTCGCTTCCGGACTCCTCGCCGCGGCGGCTGTCTGGCGGCTCCTTCCCGCCCGATCCTCGCCGGCCCCTCGTTTTCAGCAGCTGACCTTCCGGCGCGGCTCGCTCAACAACGCCCGGTTCGGTCCCGACGGCCGCACGGTTCTCTACGGCGCGACCTGGGCCGGCGAGACCCTGAGGCTTTACGCAACCCGGACTTCCAGTTCCGAATCCTGGGCTCCGCAGATCGGCGAAGGGGACTGGGACATCGTCGCCGTTTCCCCTTCGGGCGAGTTGGCGGTCCTGCGGCTCTCCGACGGGATGCTGGCGCGAGTCCCGCTGGCGGGAGGCACGCCGAGGCCGGTCGTCAAGGGGGTTCCCTACGCGAGCGCCGACTGGTCGCCCGACGGGAAGGACCTGGCGGTCGTCCGACAGGTCAACCGCCGCTATCGGCTCGAGTATCCGGTCGGAAAGGTGCTTCGGGAAAGCGTGGCAGAGCTCGCCTGTCCCCGATTTTCCCCGAAGGGAGACCGCATCGCCTATTTCCAGTCCGTGGGGCACACCAACTCCATCGTCGTGATGGACTCTTCCGGAAAAGAGTCCCGGACGGTGAGCGAGGGATGGTCGGAGGTCGACGGAGCTCCGTGCTGGACCTCCGAGCGGGAAATCTGGTTCACAGCCACCCGCCCCGGAGCCGGCGGCGGGCTCCACGCCGTGGATCTGTCGGGAAAACTCCGGCTCGTCACCCGTGTGCCCGGCAGCATCGAGCTCGACGATGTCTCCAGGGACGGCCGCGCGCTGGTCGGCCATCACGCGATCCTGAACACCCTGATGGGGCGGATCGTGGGCGATGCGAAGGACCGGGACTTCTCCTGGCTGGATTTATCGGTCGCGACCGGCCTTTCCGATGACGGCAAGACGATCCTTTTCCTGGAGTACGGCGAGGCTGTCGGCGGGAACGCGGTCGCGTTTCTGCGCAAGACCGACGGATCGCCCCCGGTCCGCCTCGGGGAGGGGAGACCGCTCGCTCTCTCGCCCGACGGGTCCACGGTCCTTGCTTGTGTGGACCCGCCGGGCGCGGCTCCGCGGCTGGTCCTCCTGCCGACCGGGCCTGGTGAGGCGAAGACCCTGCCCAACGTCCTCTTCGACACCATCCAGACCGGCGAGTGGCTGCCGGACGGGCGCGCGATCGTCTTCTCGGCGAGGCAGAAGGAGCGCCCGCCGCGGGTGTATTTCCTGGACCTCCAGACCGGCAAGTCCCGGCCTCTCACGCCCGAAGGCTTCCGGATCCACGCCTTGAGCAGAAGCGTCTCGCCGGACGGTCGGCTCGTCCTGGTCGGGGCGGACGACGACAAGCAGTTTCTCTTTCCGATCGAGGGAGGCGATCCTCGACCCGTCGCCGGCCTGGAGCCAGGCGACCGCCCGTTCCAGTGGACTTCCGATGGACGTTCTCTTTACGTGTACCGACAGGCGGTGCCGGTCAAGGTCTGGCTGGTTGACCCGACAACGGGAGCCCGGCGTCTCTTCAAGGAGCTGACCCCGGCGGAGCCGGTGGAAAAGGTCCTCTACCTTTTCATTACGCCGGACGGCCAGTCCTACGTCTACGGGCATCGACGCTTCCTCTCCTCGCTCTACGCGATCGAGGGCCTCCCGTAATCCTCGGTCGCGGCGCTCCTTCTTCCGATCGCTTATCGATTTCTGATCGAAATCCGGTTTGACTCCCCCGCGCGGCCGGCGTAACTCCGACACGTGACCCTCGCCGCGGGAACACGGCTCGGCCCGTACGAGGTGGTCGGCCCGCTGGGCGCCGGCGGGATGGGCGAGGTCTATCGGGCGCGGGACGAGCGTCTCTCGCGAAGCGTCGCGCTGAAGGTGCTCCCCGAGGAGATCTCCGCCGACAGGGGCCGGCTCGAGCGCTTCGAGAAGGAAGCTCGCGCCGCGTCCTCGCTCAACCACCCGAGCATCGTCACGATCTACGACGTCGGCTCGGCCGATTCGGTCGCCTACATCGCGATGGAACTGGTCGAGGGCCGCACGCTGCGAGAGCTTCTCTCCTCGGGACCGATCCCGCTCAAGCGGCTCCTGCCCGTCGCGGCGCAGGCCGCCGACGGACTGGCCAAGGCCCACGCCGCGGGAATCGTGCATCGGGATCTGAAGCCCGAGAACGTGATGGTGACGAAAGACGGCTTCGTCAAGATCCTCGACTTTGGCCTCGCCAAGCTCGTGACGTCGGGATTGGAGTCCTCCGAGGGGTCTCACCTGGCGACGGTCACCCGCGGGACCGAGCCGGGAACGGTCATGGGAACCGTCGGCTACATGTCCCCGGAGCAGGCGAGCGGCCGGCCCGTCGATTTCCGGTCGGACCAATTCGCACTGGGCGCGATTCTCTACGAGATGGCTTCGGGCAACCGGGCCTTCAACCAGCCGACCCCGGTCCAGACTCTCTCGGCGATTATCCAGGAGGACCCGGAGCCTCTCGCGGCCGTGGCGCCGAAGACGCCGGCGAATCTCTCCTGGATCATCGAGCGGTGCCTGGCCAAGGATCCCGAGGAGCGCTACGGCTCAACGAAAGATCTGGCAAGGGATCTCGCGGCCCTACGCGACCACGGGACCGCGAGCTCGGTCTCGGGGATCGGGGCACCTTCGGTGCGCCGGTTCCGGCCGTCGCGCGCTCTCTTCGCCGGCGCGGCGGGCGCGGGGGTCCTCCTCGCTGGTCTGGCGTTTTTCGCAGGGCAGAGGGTCCAGTCTCGCCGCGACCGCGAGGCGCCTGCTCCGCTGACCAGGACGCTGACCTACCGCCGGGGCTTCCTGACCGGAGCGCGGTTCGCCCCCGACGGCCAGACGATCGTCTACTCGGCGGCGTGGGACGGCAAGCCGAGCGAGATCTTCACAACGCGAATCGACAGCGCCGAATCGCGGCCGCTCGGCATCTTTCCCGCGGGGATCCTGGCGATTGCCTCCACGGGGGAGATGGCGATCTCGCTCGGCTGCGAGAACCGATGGGAGCCGTGTTTTGGAACCCTGGCCCGCGTCTCCCTGGCCGGGGGAACCCCCCGGGAAGTCCTCGAGGGCGTGGGCTCGGCGGATTGGTCCCCGGACGGAAAGGAGCTCGCGGCGATCCACGCCACGGAGACCGGGGACCGCATCGAGTACCCGATCGGAAAGGTGCTCTACCAGACCCCGGGTTACCTGACCAACCTTAGGTTTTCCCCCGGGGGCGACCTCCTCGCCTTCGCGGAGCACTCCGAGGGCGACGAGGAGCGCGGCCACCTGAGCGTCGTGGATCTGGCCGGCCGCAAGAGAGATCTGACGGACGATTGGCATCGGATCTTCTCTCCGTTGTGGAGTCCCAAGGGCGACGAGATCTTCTTCAACGGTAGCGGGAAGGGGCAGTGGAAGGATGTGCAGACCTGGGGGATTACCCTCGGGGGCCGTCTGCGCCCGGCATCCTGGATTACGGGGCTGGACGACGTCTCGCGCGACGGTGTGGTCCTGGCGGCCGGCGAGTACAAGCAAATGCGCCAGGACATCCTCGGGCTGATTCCGGGCTCGGTCAGGGAAAGCAACCTCTCCTGGCTCGGAGAATCCATGGTCGCGGCGATTTCGGACGACGGGCGGACCCTTCTCTTCTCCGAGTACCTCCTGACTCGCTCGTCCGAGGACAGCTTCGAGACCTACCTGCGGAAGACGGACGGCTCGGATGCCAAGCTGCTCGGAGTCGGAAAGGCACTCGCGCTTTCGCCCGACGAAAGGTGGGCGCTCGTCAAGCGGCCGTCCCCCGTGCCTCGCCTGACGCTGCTTCCGACCGGTGCCGGCGAGCCACGCGATCTCCCGGTCGTCTCACCGCTGCGATACCACTGGGCGACCTTCTTTCCGGATGGCCGGCGGATCCTGATCGCCGCGCAGGAAAAGGGGAAGGCTCCCCGCACTTACATCCAGGACCTCTCCGGAGGCCCGCCCAAGCCCTTCGCCGAAGAGGGGATGCGGGCCATGCTCGTGTCGCCCGATGGCCGCGAGATCGCGGGCTCGACGCTGGAGGGACTCAACCTGATCTATCGGGCCGACGGTCAGGGACGAGCGCGCGCGATCGTCGGCGCGGAGCCGGGAGATTTCCTGGTCCAGTGGAGCGCGGACGGCAAGTCGATCCTCGTCCGCGGCCGGGAGGAACGGCCGCTCTCCCTGTACACGATCGATCTCGAAAGCGGCCGGCGCGAGCGCTGGAAGGACCTGGCCCCTCCCGACATGGCGGGCTTCGTCGAGTTCGGAGCGGGGCCGATGGGCGTCCGCGTGACGCCGGATTTCCGTTATTACGCGTACACGTACTACAGCGACCTGGAGAACCTCCGTACGACGAAGCTCGGCAACTCGTGGTGGAAGTGACGGGCTGATCGAAGCCTTATCGAAAACCTATTTGACCGACCGAGGGCCGGAGCGTACACACGGTCCAACGGAAGGAGGTCGCATGGCCAGAGTGGTTCTGAGAATCACGGCGGCCGCTGCCGGACTGATGATTCTGTCGCACGGCGCCGCGTCCGGGTGCGGAGACAAGTTCGTCCTGGTCGGCGGGGGAGCGCGGGTCATGAGATCGAAATACCCGTCCCGTGTCCTGGTCTTCATGAACCCCTCCTCGCGCGTCCCGGCGGCCGAGAAGGAATTCCACGTCGAGGCGACGCTCACCGCGGCCGGTCACAAGGCGAAGGTCGTCGAAAGCAAGGCCGACGTCGAGAAGGCGCTCGACAGCGGCAAGTACGACCTCGTGCTGGCGGATGTCGCCGATGCGCCCGAGCTTCGCCGGCGCTGCGACGCGGTCGCCTCCAAACCGGCCGTCCTGCCGCTCCTCTATAAGCCGACGCCCGAAGAGCTCGCCGCGGCCGAGAAGGAAGCGAACTGCCTCGTCAAGCCGTCGAAGAAGTCCAGCGACCTCCTCGCGGTCATCGACGAGACGATGAAAGACCGCAGCCAGGGTCTCGCCCCCAACTGCCCGCCGGTCCGGTAGCCGGGGACGACGGCGGGGGGATGCGCGCCATGAACGGCCCGAGAATCCTCGGTGCGCTTCTGGCCGCCCTGTCCGGCGTTCTCGCAGCGGCGCCTGCGATCGCCCAGGCCTGGGTTCCGCCGAGCGGGGAAGCGTGGCTCTCGCTCGGCTATGGAAACATCTTCTCCAGGAACCATTACACGGGAGTGGTGAATTACTCGGGTGTGGAAGACGTGGGCCACATCCGCAGCCAGAGCGTCGGGCTGGCCCTCGGCTACGGGGTAACCAACCATCTCCTGCTCGAGGTGTCGCTTCCGCTCGTCGTCTCGAAGTACTACGGCCCGACGGCCCATCCCGGCAGCACCGCGGACGACGGCCAGTATCACGGGGTCTTCCAGGACTATCGCTTCCACGCCGCCTACCAGGTCCTCAACGGCAACGTGGCGCTGACGCCGTACTTCACCGCGGTGATTCCCAGCCACGACTACGTGTACTTCGCGCACGCGGCGGCCGGCAAGGACCTGCATCAGTACCTGCTGGGCTTCAGCCTCGGCGGCCGGCTCGACAACCTCCTGCCGGGCAGCTACGCGCAGGTGGCGTACGACTACGCCTTCGTCGAGCACGTCCTGGGGATCAACGTCAATCGGAGCGACTTCGGTTTCGAGGCCGGCTATTACGTGGTTCCGTCGTTCTCCGTTCGTTTCCTGGGCCTCGGCTATTACACGCACGGCGGACTGGAATTCCACTCGCCGCCCGATCTCTTCGCACTGCCCAACGGGGACGTTCTCTTCCAGCATCACGACCAGATCGGAAAGTCCTCCCAAGTCAACCTCGGCGGCGGCCTGACCTATGTGCTCACCGGATCCACGGAACTCTATGCGTCCTATCTGCACTCCGTGTACGGCCGCGACGGCCACAAGGTCGACCAGGGGCTCTCCTTCGGCGTGAGCTTCAGCTTTTCGCCGTCCCAGCTCATCCGACGCGCCTTTCCGCCGAAGGAACCGATGGCACCCGGGGCGGTGTCCAGGACGCCATGAGAAAGCGCGGCCTGACCGCAGCGACTCTCGGCGGAGCCATCCTGCTGGCCCTTCCAGGAATTCTCGGTGGCCTGGAGGTCGGCGCCGTCGCACCGGATTTCGGTATCACGACCCTCGAGGGGCGGAAGTTTTCGCTCGCGGAGGCCGCGAAGACGCACAAGGGCGTCGTCATCCTCTTTATCTCGACGATCTGTCCCTACTCCAACTACTACAACGACCTGATCCGGGACATGGCCGCGGAGTTCGGGAAGCGCAACGTCCTCTTCGTCGGCGTCAACTCGGGAGGGCTCGAGACCGCCGAGGAGATGCGGGCGCACGCGCGCGAGCACGGGCACACCTTCGAGATCGTCCGCGATGCCGACAGCCGGATCGCCGAGGTCCTGGATGCGCGGCGCACGCCCGAGGCGTTCCTGCTGGATTCGGCCGGGACGCTTCGCTATCACGGCCGCATTGCATCGAAGATTTCGAACCCCGACCTGAAATCCGCGATCGAGGCGTTCCTCGACGGCCGCCCGATCCACCCGGCCGAGACCAAAGCCTTCGGCTGCGCGATCCCGAGAAAGTAAGGACCCGAGAAAATAAGAAGCCGCCGGCCTGGGGCCGGCGGCTAGTCGACCGGGATCTTTATCGGTTCTTGACCTGCAGCTCGTTGTTGACGCGCACGACGCCGTCCACCGAGCGGGCGACCTGCTCCGCCTGGACGCGGTCGGACTCGTCGCGGACCTGTCCGGCCAGCGTGACGACGCCGTTAGTGGAGTTGACCTCGATGTTGGTCAGCGTCGAAAGCTTGACGTCGGCGGCCAGCTTGCCCTTGACGGCAGTCTTGATCGCGGCGTCATCCACCTGACGTCCGGGCGACGAGGTCGTCTTGCACGCTCCGACGAAGGAGACGAGCGCGACGACGGCAAAGATCCTCAGGAGCATCCGGGAACGGTTCCACATGGCAATCCTCCTCATTGGTTGGGCGAATACCCTTTCAGTCCGAGCACGTAAGGAGCACGGCCCGTGCCAACCGCCAAACGGTTTTGCGCGAAGGAGTTCCGGAGCGTCCCCGTACAATCCGCCCTGTGGGCTGCCTCGTTCGTTCCCTGGGAGGCGTGCTTCTTCTGATCGCCCTGGCCATCGGGGCCCGGCGGCTGCTCGAGAAGCCGGCCCAGATTCCACCGCCCTCCGTCGCCCAGGGCGAGAGGGATTTCACGCTTAACGGGGTGCGCTGGCGTTCCCGCGAGACGGACGGGAAGGGCGTTCCGATCGTCTTCGTTCACGGACTCCTTTCGACCTCGGCGAGCTGGAAGCGGGCCCTTCCGTCGGCGTCGGCGGGCCATCCTTCCGTCGCGGTGGACCTCCCGGGGTTCGGCTTCTCCGACCGCCCGTGGCCGTTCGACTACACGGTCGCCGGGCAGGCCCAGGCGCTCCTCGCCTATCTCCAGGCTCGCGGATTCGAGAAGGTCGCGCTCGTCGGCAACTCGCTCGGCGGGGGGGTATGCCTCGTCGCCGCCGCGGCGCAGCCGGCTCGCGTCTCCGCTCTCGTCCTCGTCGGCTCCGCCTCGCCCGTGTCCCGGATCCCGTGGAACTTCCAGCTGCTGCGAGCTCCCGGCATCGGCGAGCTGGAAATGGAGTTCCTCATCCGGCCTGTCCAGGAGGCCGCGCTGCGCTATCGCCTCTTCGCCCATCCCGAGCGGGTCACGGGGGAGCTCGTGGATGACGACTGGATTCCCATCACCGTGCCCGGCACGCGGCGCGCCGCGCTCGCCGCGATCCGCTCGAACACCCGCGGCTACGAGAACCTCCTCTCCCGCGTCCAGGCCCCGACGCTGGTTCTCTGGGGCAAGGAGGACAGAATCCTCCCCGCCGAAGAGGGCCTGCGCCTCTCCTCCGAGATCCGCGGGTCACGCCTCGTCATTCTTCCCGACACCGGCCACATCCCCCAGGAGGAAACGCCGCAAGAATTCGCCGGGGCCGTCTCGCAGTTCCTCGGCGAAACGCTCCCGAAATAGAATCTCGGTCCAGATCCTATGGCCGTCGAGGCCGGCAGCCGTCTCGGACCCTACGAAGTCCTCTCTCCCTTGGGCGCGGGAGGCATGGGAGAGGTCTACCGGGCGAGGGACCCGCGCCTCGACCGCGGCATCGCGCTGAAGGTCCTGCCGCAGGAGGTCGCCTCCGACCCCTCCCGCCTTCACCGATTCGAGAAAGAGGCGCGCTCCGCGTCGGCCTTGAACCACCCCAACATCGTCACGGTCTACGACATCGGGTCGGAGGGCCCGGTCTCGTACATCGCGATGGAACTCGTCGAGGGGAAGACACTCCGCGAGCTTCTCTTCGGCGGCGCGCTGTCTCTGCGCCGGCTCCTGCCGCTGGCGGCGCAGATCGCCGACGGCCTGGCCAGGGCGCACGTGGCGGGGATCGTCCACCGGGACCTGAAGCCCGAGAACGTGATGGTGACGAAAGACGGGCTGGTCAAGATCCTCGACTTCGGCTTGGCCAAGCTGACCCGTGCGGAGACGCAAAGCGGCGAGAGCTCCGGGCTTCCGACGGAGACCGGAACGTCTCCCGGCGTCGTGCTCGGGACCGTCGGCTACATGTCACCCGAGCAGGCAGCGGGCCAGCCGCTCGACTTCCGCTCCGATCAGTTCTCCTTCGGCTCGATCCTCTACGAGATGGCAACGGGCAAGCGCGCCTTCCAGAAGGAGACGGCGGTGGACACGCTCTCGGCGATCCTCCACGAGGAGCCCAAGCCTCTCTCGGAGATCCGGCCCGACACGCCCGCGCCGCTGCGCTGGATCGTCGAGCGATGCCTGGCCAAGGAGCCCGAGCGCCGCTACGCGGCGACGAGAGACCTGGCGCGCGACCTCGAAACGCTTCGGGACAGGTCGAGCGACTCGTCCGCCGCGGTAGTTCCGGCCACGGGCGGTCGGCTTGGGGCCGGCGCCCTCCTTCTCGCGTTCACCGTCGCGATCGCCGCAGCCGGCGTGTTCGTCGGGAAGAAGCTCTGGAAGGAGCCGGCTTCTTCTCCGCCGAAGTTCCAGCGGCTGACGTTCCTTCGCGGGTTCGTCAACAACGCTCGGTTTTCCTCCGACGGACAGACCGTTGCCTACAGCGCGGCCTGGGATGGGGGACCCCCACAGGTCTTTACGACGAGAATCGAGAACCCGATCTCTACGAAACTCGGCATCCCGGACGCGCAACTCGTCTCGCTTTCCTCGACCGGCGAGGCTGCCATCGCGATGGGCCGGCCGACGATTCTGTGGTGGTTCGTTCCGGGCACGCTGGCGAGCGTCCCGCTGGTTGGAGGCGCGCCTCGGGAGCTCGCCACGGATGTCCAGTGGGCCGACTGGGCCCCAGGCGGGACGGAAATGGCCGTGGTTCGGGGAGGTAAGGTCGAGTTCCCCGCGCGGAAGGTGGTTTATCAGAGTCCCGGCGCCTTTCCGCGCGTGTCGCCTGACGGGAGCCTGGTCGCCTTCCTGGACCGTGGCGTGATCCATGTCGTCGATCGGTCCGGCAAGGAGCACCTCATCTCGCGGAAGTTCGTCTGGCATACGAGTGTTGCCTGGAAGGCCTCCGACCGGATCCTCGTCACGGAATTCCAAAAGGACCCCGGTGTGATCTACGAGCTCACCCTCTCCGGCAAGGAACAAGCCGTCTTTCGCTCCGCGAACGCGCTTCACCTGATGGACGCCTCGCGCGACGGGCGGCTCCTCCTGGCGGTCGGCAACCCGCGCCAGGAAAGCTGGTTGAGGAAAGACGGAGAGCCTTCCGACCGCGAGCTGACGGTCCATGCCAACTCCGACTCCATGTCGATATCACCGGACGGGAAGACGCTGTTGATCAACGACACCGGGACAATGTACCTGCGCAACTTCGACGGATCAGGCTTCAAGAAGCTCGGTGAGGGCGTCGGCTCGGAGATGTCCCCCGACGGAAAGTGGGTCGTCGTCGTCCGCGAGGGGCCGCCGGCTCACCTGGCGCTGGTGCCCACCGGCGCGGGCGAGGAGAAGGCGCTCGACCGCAGCGATCTCGAGGAATTCGACTGGGAGAACGTCCGCTGGTCCGGCGACGGCCGAACGCTCCTGTTCGGCGGCCGGTCGAGGGGACGCAAGGGGGCCATGTACACCCAGGACGTCGCCGGAGGGAAACCGCGGCCGTTGACTCCCGACGGGCTCGAGACGCAAAGCACCTCCATCTCGCCGGATGCCCGTTTCGTGGTCGTTGAGCGGAAGGACGGCTTCTGGCTCTACCCGGTCGAGGGAGGCGACCCGCGGCCGGTCGCCGGAATGCTCAAGACCGACTTCGTCTGGAGGAACTGGAGCGCCGACGGCCGCTACCTCTACGCCTGGAACCCGCTGGAACTTCCATTCCGGGTCTTCCGCGTCGAAATCGCCACGGGCCGGCGCGAGCCGTGGAAAACGATCACCCCACAGGATCCCGCCGGCGTCTGGTCGGCCGATCTCATGCTGACACCCGATGGGAAGTCCTACGCCTACAACTGCAAGCGGACCTTGAACGACCTCTATCTCGTCGAGGGCCTGAAGTAAGCATTGACCACTCTCCCGGGCCGGGTGGAGAATCTCGGTAACCAAAGGAGGAGAATCATGGGGTGGCGGCGATTGCCCTTCGCCCTGTCCACGTTCGTTCTCTTTTCGGCGGCCGCGTCCATCGCCCAGACGACCGGTGACATCGAGGGGACGATCACAGATACCTCGGGCTCTCCGTTGCCTGGGGTGACGGTCGAGGCGACCAGCCCGAAGCTCCAGGGTATCCGCGTCGAGACCTCCGGGCGTGACGGCCGTTATCGGATCCTCGCAGTGCCTCCCGGAAAGTACCGAATCAAGGCGAGACTCGAGGGGTTCGAGACCTCCGAGGAGACGGTGACTCTCTCGCTCGATTCTACGGCCACGCTCGACCTGAAACTGAAGCTCATCGTCAGGACTGAGGTCGTGGTCTTCGGCGAGGTTCCGCTCGTGGACGTAACCTCGACGACTTCGGGGACAAACTACACGAGCAAGGTGATCGCGAAGCTGCCGGTCAATCGGAACTACGCCGACATCGTGCGGTCAAACCCGGGAGTCAACTCGGACCGGGGCGAAACGCAGGGCCGCTCGCTCGCCCTTACCGTCTACGGAGCGACCTCGGTCGAGAACCAGTGGATCATCGACGGCATCAACACGACCAACGTCATCAAGGGGTTTCAGGGGAAGGCGATCAACAACGAGTTCATCGAGGAGGTCGAGGTCAAGACCGGCGGTTACCAGGCCGAGTACGGCCGGGCGCTCGGGGGTATCGTCAACGTCATCACGAAGTCTGGCGGCAACCAGTTTCGGGGCGACGCTTTCGTTTACTACGAGTCGGAGAGCACCACCGCGCAGCAGATCGTCACGAGCCAGGACAACCTGACCGGCATGAGGATCACGCCCGAGCACCGCGCCGACTTCGGAGCCGACCTCGGGGGGTACATCCTGAAGGACAAGCTCTGGTTCTTCGCGGCCTACGACCGGATCGACACTCCGGGGACGACGTCGCGATACAACTCGTCGCCGGCCGTCCCCAGCACCATGCTCTTTCCCCGCGACCAGTCGGACCGCCTCTACTCGGGGAAGGTGACGTGGAACGTCGCCAACCGCACGAACGTGGTCGCGACGGGTTTCTACGATCCCTCGACAATCACCGGCGCCGCTCGCGTCGGGACGGGATTCATAGGAGGCCTCATCAGCAGTCCCGACCCGAGCACCTGGGAGACCGAGCGAAACATCGGAGGTTTCGATTTCGGCGTGCGGGCGAACCAGCTCCTCGGTTCCTGGGCGGTGTTGACGGCGCAAGCCTCACGCCACCGGGACCGGTTCGAGCTGGTGGCGAGCGGCGCCGGAGACACGGTGCGCGTGGAGGATTGGACGTGCGCGGGAGGTTCTCCCGACAGCCCCTGCGACATCCCCTTCGAGCCCAACTCGGTGACCGGCGGAGTCGGGGCCATCGGCGGACCCCGGCAGCGGAACAAGTCGCAGCGCGATCAGTTCCGGCTGGACGCGTCTCTCTACGGAGGCCGCCACGATTTCAAGATCGGCGGGGATTATCAGAAGGCCAAGACGACCGCCATTACGTCCCTGACCGGCGGGCAGCTCGTTCAGAAGTACAGTGAATTCGGCCAGACGTACTACGCCCATTTCTTCTTCTCGAAGAGCCCCACGGACCTGACCCCGGTGGACAGCGTCAACGAGGCGCATTCCAAGGACTACGGCGTGTACGCCCAGGATTCCTGGAAGGTGGCGCCGAACCTCACCGTCAACGTGGGGCTGAGGTGGGACCAGCAGAAGGTCGCCAACTCCGCCGGCGACACGGTCTTCAACATGACGGGACAATGGCAGCCCCGGCTTGGCGTTGTCTGGGACCCGACCGGGAAGGGCGCTACGAAGATCTACGCTTCGGCGGGCAGGTTCTACTACTCTCTGCCCACCGCCCTCTCGATCTTCTCGTACGGGACGACGACCTCGTCCATCACGTTCAATTTCGACCCCGTGAACAAGGCCCAGGACCCGGGGGTCATCGGACATGAGAAGTCGTCCACGTCGGTGACCGGTTTCGGAGAGCCGGTGGACTCGCGCTTGAAGGGGATCTACCAGGACGAGCTGACCGTGGGACTCGAGAAGCTGGTCGACCCAACCTTCTCCGTCGGCGTCAAGGGGACGTACCGGAGTCTCGGCCGCGTCGTCGAGGATCGCTGCGACCTCGACTACACGGCGCCGGAGAACAACAACTTCTCCTGCGCCATCGTGAATCCGGGATCGGACGGCAAGTACGCCCGCGGGGATTTCCCGGCCTGCAACGGACTGGACGGGAAGTTCTACGAGTGCCAGCAGGGGGCGCCTCCTGCCGGTCCGGCCCGCCGCCTTTACCGGGGAATCGAGCTCCTCGGCCGGAAGTCGTTCGGCGAGAAGCTCTGGCTCCAAGCGTCCTACGTCTACTCTTCGCTCCGAGGCAACTATGACGGCTTCGTCCAGCAGGATTATTCCCAGACGGACCCCGGAGTCAGCGCGGACTACGACTACCCCCCGCTTCTGCACAACAACTATGGCCGTCTTTATCTCGACCGGCCGCACAGTTTCCGGCTGGATGCCAGCTATACGACTCCATTCGGCCTCTTCGCCGGGCTTCAGGGTTTTGTCCAGTCGGGCGCGCCGCAGGATCGGCTGGGCTACTTCAACCAGTTCTATTCCGCCACGATCAATCTCGTGCCTCGGGGGGAGGCGAAGACGCTTCCGACGCTCTGGGAGGCGAACCTGACGCTCGGCTATCCGATCCTGCTCGGCCCGTTGACCGTGACCCTCCAGGCGTATGCCTTCAACCTGTTCAATAACCAGATCGAGACGGCGGAGGACGTGGGCTGGACGGTCCGGCGGCCGGCGGGATATCCCGTAACGCTCTACGACCCGAATGTTCCTTCCAACAATCCCAATTACGGCAAGATCCTGTCTCGCCAGAGTCCGAGGCTCCTTCGCTTCGCGCTGAAGGCCTCCTTCTAACCACCGCTCACGGGGCCGCGGGGAAAAGCGGAGTGGCTCCGCCAGCCGCGAGGCTGAGCCCGCCCCCCGCTGCTTGCGTGGGCCGCTCGAAGGTGATCGCCGAGAGCGCGAGGCGCGATGCCTTCGGGCTCTTTCCCTCGAGGAATCGGGCGATGGCCGTCCGAGCCGCCCCGTCCGTGAATCCCAGCAGCGTGTGCGGCGCGTTTTCGATCGAGAGGAGTTCGGCGTTCGCGAAACCGCGGCTGACCTCGATTGCGTTGGACTCTGGCGTGTCGCCGTCGAGGGTCCCGCTGACGAAGAGAGCGGGCACGGCGGACACGACTGCCGCCCGGTACGGGTCGGGCAGCGGGGCCACTCCGAGTGCGCGGCAGACGCGCTCGTCGGCATAGCTCGTCGTCTCGCCCAGCATCGATTCGCGGGATTCCCGCTCGATCCGCGCGAGGCGGGCGGGCGAGGCTCCCGACGCGCAGCGGGCGGCGAAAACGGAGGCGGGAGGAGCCGGGGCCGAACGCCAGTGAAAGGCCACCACCGCAAGCTCTCGGAGGTCCCCGGCTTCGAGCGCGGCGAGGAACGCCGGGACGTGGGAGATCGTGTCCGAGGACGTCAGCAGGCTGCGCAGGTACCACTCCAGCTCGTACGAACCGACCGCGACGGCGATGGTGCCGCCGTCGCTCGCGGGGAGATTCACGGTGCGCGGCTCGCGGCGGAGCCGCTCGATCGCTCGTCGGGCGGCGTTGAGCGGATCGGGAAGCGAGGTTGCCACGTTCGGATCGCGGCGCGCGATCTCCGAAACGCGGGCGAGCCCGGATTCCATGTCGGCGGGGGAGCCGTAGAGATGGTCCGGCCCGACGACCCCGATGAGCGCCGCGCGCTCGATGGTCGCCTCGTGCGCCCGGATCGCCGCGAGCGCCAGGTGCGTCCCCCAGCTTCCGGCGAGGATCCGCAGCTTCGGCGCGCCAAGAGCCTTGCGCAGGTCCTCGATGTCCTCGGCGCTCTCCCGGACGTTGTAGGCGGAGAGATCCACGCCCTCCGCCCGCCACCGGTCCGCGCAGGCTCGGGCGGAGCCCTCGAGAGCGTCGGTGGCGCGCTGCCGGTCCGTCGCGACCTCCAGAGGGAACCGGATCGTTCCGGGGCAATCCAGGCGCGGCACCGACAGCCCGGTTCCGCGCTGATCGAGAACGACGACGTCGGCGAGCCGGCGCAGCTCCAGGAAGAGCTCCAGGGCCGGCGTTTGAAGATCGCCCGTCGCCGACGCGCCGGGTCCGCCGGAGAGCCAGAGGATGGGAGCGGCGGGCTTCGACACGGTCGCGGGGATCCTGACGAACGCCAGCTCGATGACTCGCGGCGAGCCCGAAGCCCTGTTCTCGAGAACCTGGATCCTTCCGAGCTTCGCCGCGAGCATCGGCGGCCCCCAGGGAGACGCGATCGAATAGGCCTCGTAGCGCGGCTCCGGGGGCGCGGCCAGCAGGGCGGCGGCGGCGAACAGCGAGCAACCCACGATCGAGAGAAGCTTGGCAGGGCATTCCCGAGCGCTGGAGTGAGCGTCGCGGCTTTCCATGAGCGGCTCCTTTCGGAGCG
>DATFQY010000023.1:0-15623 GCA_035263845.1 Thermoanaerobaculia bacterium
GGTACAGCGGTTTTCAAGACCGCCGCCTTAAACCACTCGGCCACTCCTCCGGGGATTCCAGTTTAGCCGAGGGGGCTAGTGTGCTCTCTTTTTGCCTGGGTCGCGTTTCTTCTGGAGTCGGCCGGCGGCGGCGGTGACGAGGCGGCGCGGGGAAAAGCGGACGGTCTCCTTCATCACTCGGTTCGCAATTCCCGGGATGACGACGCGCTTGCCGCGTTTCGCCGCTGCCCATCCGGCGCGGGCGACGTCCGAGGCTTCCATGACGAGCGGCTTCGGGAAGAGCGCGGCGTCCACGCCGGCGACCTCCTGGAACTCGGTGGTCACGGGCCCGGGGCAGAGCGCGGAGACGGTGACGCCCGTCTCCTTCAGCTCCTCCGCCAGCGCTTCGGAAAAGGAGAGGACGTAGGCCTTCGTCGCGTAGTACACCGCCATGTAAGGGCCGGGCTGGAAAGCCGCCGTCGATGCGACATTGAGGATCCGTCCCCTCCCGCGCTCGATCATTCCGGGCAGGAGGAGCCTCGTCAGCTCGGTCAGGGCGACGACGTTCACTTCGACGACCTCGAGCTGCCGGTCGAGATCGGACGTCGAGAATTCCCCGTAGAGCCCGAGCCCGGCGTTGTTGACCAGGATGTCCACGGCAACGCGCTCCTTCTCCAGGTCCTCGAAGATCCGTCGCGGCGAGCCCGGTCGCGCCAGGTCGGCGGTCAGGACGCGGGCGGCAATGCCGTGCGCCACCGAGAGGTCGCTGGCGAGCGCCTCGAGGCGATCCTGTCGGCGCGAAACGAGGACGAGGCCGCAGCCGTCGGCTGCTGCGAGCTTCGCCAGCTCGCTTCCAATCCCGCTCGAAGCGCCCGTGATCAGGGCGGTTTGCGCTCTCATCGGTGCTCCCGTAACATCGGCGGTCCTGACCACGACCCGGAGAGGTGGGTGAGTGGCTTAAACCAGCGGTTTGCTAAACCGCCGTAGGGCTAATAACCCTACCGCCGGTTCGAATCCGGCCCTCTCCGCCACGGATTCTCCCTCCGTGCGATCATGATCCTGAATGGCATCGGGGTTCTGGGCGCGCGTCCGGCGCTACTACCTCGCGGGACTGCTCGTCTTCGCTCCCACCGCCCTGACCTTCTGGGTCGCCTGGAAGTTCTTCACCTTCTTCGACGGGATCCTCGGAGAGGAGCTTCGTGCCCGCGGCGTCTCGGTGTTCGGGCTTGGTTTCGTTCTGCTGAACGTCCTGCTCCTGCTGCTGGGGTTCCTGACCACGAACTTCCTCGGCCGGCGGCTCTTCCACCTGTGGGACGCGCTCATGCACCGGGTCCCGCTCGTCAACAAGATCTACTCGACGCTCCGGCAGATTGCCGAAATCCTCCTCGGGTCCAGCGAGGACGCGGCCTTCCGGCGCGTCGCGCTCGTCGAATACGGGTCGCCCGGCACGCACATGGTTGGCTTCGTGACCTCGACCTCGCCGGCGGAAGAGGAAGAAAAGCTTGGCTCGAAGGTCTGCCACGTCTTCGTGCCGAGCGCGGTCAACCCGACGACGGGCTTCCTCCTGGTCGTGCCGGAGGAGAAGGTTCGCTACCTGGAGATGACGCCCGAGCAGGCAATGAAGATGATCGTCTCCGCCGGCTCGCTGGTCCCGGCGAAGCCGGTGACTCCTTAGGCCGTACTTTCCCCCTTGTCATTCTGAGCGAAGCGAAGCATCTACTCCGCGGCGACGGGAGTAGGTTCCTCGGTTTCTTCGCTCCCTCAGAATGACAATGGGGAGATCAGTAGCGAATTTCGGAGGCGCCGAAATAGGGCCGAAGAGCTTCCGGAATCTCGACCGAGCCGTCCTCGCGCTGGTAGTTCTCCAGGATCGCGATGAGCGTGCGGCCCACGGCGAGGGCCGAGCCGTTCAGCGTGTGGACGAACTCGGGTTTCTCGTCCTCGGAGCGGCGGAATCGAATGGATCCGCGCCTCGCCTGGAATGCCTCGCAGTTGGAGCAGGAGGAGATCTCCTTGTACGACTGCTGGCCCGGCAGCCACACCTCGAGGTCGTAGGTCCGCGCCGCCCCGAACCCCAGGTCGCCGGTCGAAAGCGAGACGACCCGATAGGGGAGACCCAGCCGCTTCAACACTTCCTCGGCGTTGCTCGTAAGCCTCTCGAGCTCCTCGTAGGAATTCTCCGGGCTCGCGAACGTCATGATCTCGATCTTGTCGAACTGATGCTGGCGGATCATCCCGCGCGTGTCCCTTCCGGCCGCGCCGGCCTCGGCCCGGAAGCACGCCGTGTAGGCGGTGTAGCGGATGGGGAGCGCCGCGGCCGGAAGGATCTCGTCGCGGTGCATGCTGGTCAACGGGACCTCCGCGGTCGGGATCAGGTAGTAGCCCTCGCGGGTCCGGAAGAGGTCCTCTTCGAACTTCGGGAGCTGCCCGCTCGCGAGGAGCGAGTCCGCGTTCGCCATGACCGGCGGATAGACTTCCGTGTACCCGTGCTCCTTCGTGTGGAGGTCGAGCATGAAGGTGATCAACGCGCGGGAGAGCCGCGCGCCCGCCCCTTTCAGGACCGTGAAGCGCGCCCCGGCCAGTCGCGCGCCGCGATCGAAGTCGAGGATGCCGAGGGCCGGGCCGAGGTCCCAGTGCGCCTTCGGTTCGAAGGAGAAGGAAGGCGGCGTTCCCCAGGTCCGCTCGACGCGGTTGGCGGTCTCGTCTTTTCCACGCGGGACCGAGTCATTCGGGACGTTGGGGATGCGCGTCTCGACGGCCGCGAGCTCGGCGCTCGTCTTCTCCTCGTCGACCTCGAGCTCCTTGATCTCCTCCTTGAGGGCCTTCATCTCGGCGAGCGCCTCCGGCGAAGGCTTGCCCCGGACCGCGGTCAGCTCGTTGCGGCGGCGGCGCTTTTCCTCCAGCCGCGTGACGGTCTCGCGGCGCCGGCGGTCGAGTTGCCCGAACTCCTCGATGCCCGAGCCCGCGAAGCGCTCCGGCATCTCCCGCAGCAGCCGCTCCGCGTTCTCCCGTAAAAACTCGCGTGGTAGCATGAACCCGCGATTTATATCGCGTCCGTGGCCGAGTCAATTCGTTGAGCCCGCCCTTCCAGCTGCCGGACGTGGATTGCGTGGTCGTCAACCGCGACGGGGGAGAGCCCTTCTTCACGGCCCTGTCCTCCATCCGCTCGCAGGAGGGCGTGGACGTCTCGATCCTCGTCGTGGACAATGCGTCGCAGGCGCCGGAGGTGGAGCGGGTCCGCCGCGATTTCCCGGAAGTCCGCCTCGTCCCCTTCCCACGCAACCTGGGCTTCGCCGGGGCCGCCGACGAGGGGATCGCGCGCGGCCGGTCCCCGTTTCTCCTGCTCGTCAACAACGACGCTGTTCTCCCTCCCGACTACGCCGCGAGGCTCGCCTCCAAGCTCGCGATGGACGAGAGGCTGGGCGCCGTGCAGGGGCTGGTCGTGACCGCCGACGGGAGGAAGGTGGACACCGCGGGACTGGAGTGGAACGCCCGGGGCGAGGCGGTCCCCGTCCTCGCGGGCAGGCCGCCCGAAGAGGTCCCGGCGGACGTGTTCGAGGTTTCCGGCGTCTCGGCGACCGCCGCGCTCTACCGGCGGGCGGCGCTGGAGAGCGTGGCGCCCCATGGAGAGGTCTTCGACCGGTCGTTCTTTGCTTACTACGAGGACGTGGACCTGTCCCTTCGGCTCGCGCGCGCGGGCTGGAGGTTCGCCTGCGACCCGGCCGCGGTCTGCCACCACGAGGGATCGAGGACGGGCCGGCGGACTCCGGCGCGCCGCGCCCTCTGGACCGCGCGCAACCGTTGGCGCACTCTCTTCCGAAACTTCGATTCGCGCCTTCTCGCGCGGAGCCTCTTCGCGCTCCTGCGCGCAGATCTTGCGCACGTCCGACAGCTGGGCTGGAAAGGCGCTCTTCTCCCCTTTCTCGTCTGGCCGCGCCTCCCGGTCCTCGCCTGGCGCGCGCGGCAGCAGCAGGCGCTTCTCTCCGACTGGCCCGGTCGAGCGGGTTCTTAGTCCTTGGTTCGCGAGATCACCGCGATTCTCGTCTCCTGGAAGGACGAGGAGGATTTGATCGGGGCGGTCTCCTCCCTCGCCTGCGCCCGCGGGCGGATCGCGGCCGGGGGCCCGCGAGCGTCGCTCGTCGTCGTGGACAACGGCGGAGGGCTATCCGATCACGGCCGGATCTTTTCCCTGTGGCCCGACGCCGCGATCCTCGTCAACGGAAGCAACCTCGGCTTCGGCCCCGCCGCCAACCAGGCCGCGGAGACGGCGAAGGGCGACGCTCTGCTCTTTCTCAACCCGGACACGCGCGCCGAGGGCGACCCCTTCACCGAGATCGCCCGCGCCTTCGCCGCCCATCCCGACGCCGTGGCCGTCGCCCCTCGCCTCCTCGACTTCGAGGACCTCAATTCCGAAATCCGAAATCCGAAATCCGAAATCGACCGTCCTCTCTCTCCTCCCGACCGCGAGGACCAGTTCACCTTCCAGTTCCGCCGCCTTCCGGACCTGGCCGACGACGCCCGCGAGCTCCTCCTCGTCGATCACCTGGCTCCGAACAGCCGGTGGCGCCGGCGCTTCCGCTACGCCGACGCCGACCGCGACACGCCTTTCGCCGTGGAGCAGCCGGCCGCGGCGGCGTTCGCGATCCGCAAGGACGTTTTTCGCCGTCTGGGCGGGTTCGACTCGCGCTTCACGCCGGCATGGTTCGAGGACGTGGACCTCGCCGCGCGCCTCCGCCGGGAGGGGCCGATCGTCTCCTGGCCTGCGTCCCGGTTCCGCCACCGGGGCGGAGTCGCTTCGGCGTCGCTGGGGTACGCGCGCTTTCTCCCCGCCTACTACCGAAACGCGCTCCTCTACCGGCGCCTCCACTATTCCGCTCCGGCGCGCCTGCTCTACCGCCCGCTCCTCGCAGCGGGGATGCTCCTCCGGCTCGGCGCCCTCCCGTTCCGCCGCTCCGCCCCTCGCCCCCGCGCCGAATCCGCTCGCGCCTATGTCGTCACGCTCGCTGTCGCTCTGGGGATTGGTCCTCGCAAATCGCAAATCACAAATCACAAATCACAAATCCCCCATGCCTGACGTTTCCATCATCGTCGTCGCCCACAACGACGAAAAAGACCTCCCGATCTCCGTCGGCTCGGCGCTGGCCCAGCGGGACGTCGTGACCGAGACGATCGTCGTGGACAACGCATCGGAGGACCGGTCGCGTGAGTCCGTGCGCCGCATCGGCGACGGCGTCGTCCGCTTGATCGAATCGGCCGAAAACGTCGGGTTCGCGGCCGCCATGAACCTCGGTATCGCGGAATCCCGCGGCCGCTACGTCCTGGCGCTCAACCCGGACTGCCGGCTCGAGCCGGACTTCGCGAAGACTCTCGCCGCGAAGCTCGATGCCAGGCCCGACGCGGGCTCCGCCTCGGGCAGGCTCCTGCGGGCCGCGGGGCCGGACCTCGCGCCCTCGGCTCTCCTCGATTCCGCGGGCATCTACCGGACCTCGACGGGGCGCCACTTCGACCGGGGCGCCGGCGAAACGGCCGACGGCCTCTACCTGGTCGAGGAAGAGGTCTTCGGGGCGAGCGGCGCGGCCGGGTTCTACCGGCGCGAGGCCCTGGAGAGCGCGCGGATCTCGACGGGGATCTTCGACTCGGACTTCTTTCTCTACCGGGAGGACGCCGACCTCTCCTGGCGCCTCCAGAACCTCGGCTGGAAATGCCTCTACGTTCCCTCGGCCATGGCGTACCACCGCCGCCGGAACCTCCCGGAGCGGCGCCGCCGGATGTCGCCGCTCGTCAACTTCCACTCGGTCAAGAACCGGTTTCTCCTGCGCATCAACAACCAGTCCGTTTCCGATTTCGTGCGGACCCTCGTCCCGACGCTCGCCCGCGACGCCGTTGTCGTCGGCGCGTGCCTGACGATCGAGCGCTCCTCCCTGCACGCGTTCTCCTGGCTCTGGAAGAACCGCCGCCGCCTCTGGACCAAGCGCCGCGAGATCCAGGGGAAGATCCAGAACAAGAAGCCTGCCTCGTCATCCTGAGCGTGCGCGAAGCGCCGCGAAGGATCTTCTCGACGGGGCCGCGTGAAGACTTTTCTCGCGTCATCTCCACCAAGATCCTTCGGTCGCTTCGCTTCCCTCAGGATGACGGGGGTCGCTTCGCGTTCCCCACGATGACAGGATTAGTCAGTAACGATGAGGATCGGGATCCTGGGGACGCGGGGGATTCCCGCGCGGTACGGCGGGTTCGAGACGCTGGCGGAGGAGCTGTCGGCGCGGCTCGCCGCCCGGGGGCACGACGTCACGGTGTACACGCGGAGCCGCTACGCCGAGCCGGGCCTGGAATCGCACCGCGGCGCGAGGATCCGAGTCCTGCCCACCATCTCGACGAAGTACCTCGACACCGTCGTCCACGGGGCCCTCTCCTCCTTCGATGCCGCGTGGGAGCGCTACGACGCGGTCCTCGTCTGCAATGCGATCAACGCCGCATCCTCCTTTCTTCCCCGGCTCGCCGGAAAGACGCGCGTCGTCCTGAATGTGGACGGGCTCGAGCGCAACCGGCGCAAGTGGAACGCGCTCGGCCGCCTCGCCTACCGGTTTTCCGAGAGACTCTCGACGATGCTCCCCGACGCCGTCGTCTCGGACGCGCGCGTCATCGAGGACTACTACCGGACCCGTTACGGCTTCTCCTCCGTGTTCATCCCCTACGGCGGCGACCTGCCGCTGCCCGGGGGAAAGGCGGCTCTCGACCGGCTCGGCCTCGAAGCCGACAAGTACGTCCTCTACGTCTCGCGCCTGGAGCCCGAGAACAACGCCGACGCGGTGGTGCGCGCCTGGCGAGGCGTCCCCGGGAAGACGCCCCTGGTGATCGTCGGCGACGCGCCCTACGCGCGGGACTACATCGCGGGCGTCAAGAGGCTGGCCGACGACCGCGTTCTCTTTCCCGGCGCGATCTACGGTGAGGGCTACCGGGAGCTCCTGGCCAACTCGGCGGTCTACGTCCAAGCCACCGAGGTCGGCGGCACCCACCCCGCCCTGGTCGAAGCCCTCGGGTACGGGCGCGTCGTTTGCTTCCATGGCTCCCCGGAGAATGAGGAAGTGGCCGAGGGCGCCGGCCTTTCCTTCGACATCCGGCGGCCGGAGACGCTTTCGGCGCTGCTGGCGGGCATTCTGGACGATCCCGGGCGGTACTCCGTATGGAAGGAACGTGCAAAGGCCCGCGTGCTGGAGCGTTACCTCTGGGACGACGTCGCGGCCCGGTACGAAGCCGTTCTTGAAGGACGGCCCGTCATCCAATAACATCCCACCGGCCTCGCGGCCCCCCCGGTTTCGCGAGTTTCCATGCTGAAAGAGAAAGCGCGCGCCGTAGCCCTCGGGGTAATGATCTCGGACCTCGTCTTGACGGGGATCTCGCTGCCGGTCGCCTACGTCGTTCGCCACATCCTTCTCCCGCGCGTCCTACCGGCGTACTTCCGGGCGCCCCTCTTTCCGATCGAGTCGTACCTGTTCCTGCTGCTCCTCGTTCTGCCTCTCTGGGGAGTTCTTCTCTACGGGGCCGGGTTCTACCGCAGCCACCGGACCGACCCGCTCATCGAGGAGATCTGGGGCGCGATCAAGGTCTCCTTCGGCGGCACGGCGATCCTCGCGCTGCTCGTCTATGGATTGAAGCTCGAGTTCGTCAGCCGCTTCTTCCTCGCGGTCTTCGGCGTCGTCAACTTCACCTTCCTCGCCACCGAGAAGATCGCGCTGCGCCTGATGTCGCGATGGGTCCGCGCGAAGGGGCTCAACTTCCGGACGGTGCTCCTCGTGGGCACGGGTCACAAGGCGGCGCAGCTGGGGGACTTCGTCGAGGCGCACCCGTACTGGGGCTTCCGCGTCATCGGGTATCTCGACGACGACAACGGCGGCGAGATCCGCCGGGCCGGGCGCTGGACGTGCCTGGGAAAGATCACGGACCTCGAGGCGGTCCTGATGCGCGAGGTCGTGGACGAGCTGATCTTCGTCATCGAGAAGGGGAGGCTGGCCGAGTACGAGGAGGCGCTCGTCGTCGCCGAGCGCCACGGCGTGCGCGCCCACGTTTCGCTGGACATCTTTCCGCACGTGCTGGCTCGGCCGGTCCTCGAGGAGCTCGACGGCATCGCGATGCTCTCCTTCACGACGACGCCGGCCAAGCCGCTGGAGCTCGTCGCCAAGCGCGGCATCGACCTGGCGTTCGCCGCGGCCTGCCTGATCGTGACGCTGCCGGTGCAGCTGCTGGCCGCGGTCCTGATCAAGATGACGTCCGCGGGGCCGGTCTTCTTCCGCCAGGTGCGCTGCGGCCTGAACGGCCGCCACTTCACGCTGCTGAAGTTCCGCACGATGTCGCCGGGCGCGGAGGAGCGGCTCCACGAGGTCTCTCACTTGAACGAGATGTCTCCGCCGGTCTTCAAGGTCTCCCGGGACCCGCGACTGACGGCGATCGGGAGGGTCCTGCGGCGGTTGTCGATCGACGAGCTGCCGCAGCTCTGGAACGTCATCCTGGGCGACATGAGCCTCGTCGGCCCCAGGCCGCCGCTGCCGGAAGAGGTGGCGCGCTACGAGCCCTGGCAGCGGAGGCGGCTCTCCATGAAGCCCGGCCTCACTTGCCTCTGGCAGGTCTCCGGCCGCAACAACGTGGACTTCGATCGCTGGATGGCGCTCGACCTCAAGTACATCGACACCTGGTCGCCGATGCTGGACCTGAAGATTCTCCTGAAGACGGTCCCCGCAGTCTTATCGGGCCGCGGCGCCCGATAAGAGTCCTTGGGGCGTTGGACAGTGGTAACCGCGCTAGCGGTTACCACCCCTGAAGGCGTCCTCCTCCTGCTGCTTGAAGAGGTACTTGATCGAGGTCTTCGGGATCAGGAGGTTGGGTCCCCGCTCCCGGTTCACCTTCAGGCAGTTCTTGTCGTACCACTCGATCCAGCCGCGGACTTCCTCGCCGTCGTTCAAGACGACCACCATCGGGGTCTTGGCGGCCATCTGCTTGAGGTAGTAGTAGCTCTCGGCGTTGGTCTGCTCCGCCGGCGCCTGCTTGCGCTGCTGGAACGTGCGGGTGGGGTAGCGCTCGGACATCTCCGAAAGGCTTGGCCGGATCAGCTTCCGGTTTCCCGAAGGCTCGCCGTCTGGGCGATACGCGTTGCCTGGACTATTACGCTCTGCCACGTGTCTTTCCCGGTCCCTGTCAAAAAGGCGGGACGCTTTGCATCCTTAAACGGGCAATTCCGGAGAAATATTCGGCTTATCCTGGGGCGGCGCCGGTTTTCCCTGGGGAGCCCGGGGACCCTCGTCCTCGTAAGCCAGGCAGCACATCAGCCGACCGCACATCCCCGAGATTTTCGAGGGGTTTAGCGACAGGTTCTGGTTCTTGGCCATCTTGATCGTGACCGGATGAAACCCTTTCAGATACGTCGAGCAGCAAAGAGTGAGCCCACACGGCCCCAGCCCGCCCCTCATCCGGGTCTCGTCGCGCGGCCCGACCTGCCGCATCTCGATGCGGACCGGGTACTTGTGGGCGAGGTCCGCGACGAGCTTCCGATAGTCGATGCGGGTCTCCGAAGTGTAGTAGACCGTGTACTTACGCCCGTCGAAGCTCTCCTCGGTGCGGATCAGCTTGAGCGGGAGCTTCTTTTCCCCGGCGAGCTCCCGGACGTCCTCGAAGAAGGCCTTCTCCCGAGCCATCTTGGAGTCGTAGGCCGCGAGGTCGCTCGACGACCCGACCCGTACCAGCCGCCGCGCCTCGCGGAGCTGGCACTGCTTGACGATCATGGGATGGAGCGTGATGACCTCGGCGTACTCCATGCCGTGCTCGCCCTCGACGACGAGCCTCTGACCCTTCGACAGGGACGTCCCGTTGGTCTCGCAGAAGACCACGCGGCCGTCCTCGTTCTGATTGATTCGAATCCCGACGTAATGACCGCCCGGATTGAAAGCGTTGCCAGTCGCGCAACCGGCGCACCCAGACATGTGTACCCCCTAAACCTTTAGGCTATCACGACATGCCGGCGGCTCGGGCCTCGAGGCTCAGGCTTCGAGCTTGCCCTTTAGGACATGGAGCATCCCCGTCGGGTCGGCCTCCTCGATCGGTGTCGTGTGGGGAATCGCAAGCCCGAGGCCGGCCGGAACGAAGATGGGAGGGTGAGCGGGATTGTCCTCCCGGATGGCTTGGACCATCGCCTCGGTCTCGGGTCCCCCCGACAGGATCAGGGCATCGATCCGCCGGTTCCGCCCGAGCTTCTCCAGGGCCTCCTCGATCCCATGAGCGAACAGGACCTCCACCGAGGGATCCGCCGCCTCGAGTGCGTCCAACTTCCCCCCTGCTTCCCCGACCACCAGAATCGAAATCATTCACGATCTCTCCTCGACCCAGACTGTGACCGAGCCCCCGGGGCGCGCCGGCTCGGAGGAGCGCACGGCCGTGTAGAAGAGGAAGGTGTAGAGCCCCGGCCGGTCCGGCGCGAAGGCGAAGGAGAACTCCCGGTTCGACCAGATCCGGATCTTCTCCTGCGTATCCACGCCCGAGACCCGCATCCCCGACACCCCCTCGCCGACGTAGGCGAGGGTCGCACTCGGATAGGAGTAAGTCGTCCGCCCGCTCGCCTGCTCCCGCGTCAGGGATGCGGGAGTGGGCTCGTGGGCGATCGTCACGAACTCCAGCAGGTAGCCCGAGAGCGCCTTCCCCTCGAAGCGAAGGACGAGGTGACTGGGATCCCGTAGCGAGAGCGTCAGGCGCTCCAGGGTGCGCGTCAGGAACTCCTGGGCCATCTGGAAGCGCCCGCCTTCGAGCGCGTAGCCGACGCCGACGTGCGTGGCTTCCGGATCGAGGATCGTGCGGCGGTGGCCGTCGGAGGGGGGCTTCTCAGCCATCATCCCGTCGTGACCGAGGAGGGCGAGCTGTGTCGCGGAGTCGGTGAAAGATCTCGCGGTCGTGACCCAGGAGACGGAATTCTCCGACTGCGCCCCGAACACGCCCGAGAAGGCGGTGCGCGCGTACGGGGGAACCCCGTCGGTCAGGAAGTGCCCGTTGGTGGCCTCGCGAACCTGCTGGCGGCAGAAGGCGTCGGCCACCCGCGCCGCGCCGTCGTCCCAGGCGACGGGCTGCACGCCCGCCGCGGCCCGGTTCCGGTTGATCCGGACGAGCACGGCCTCCTTGAGAGGATCCGACGGCGCGGCGTCGGGCTTCGGATAAACGTCCACGACGGGAGAGGAAAGGTCGGGCAGGCGAACCCTCAACGACGAACTTCCCTTCGGCTCCGTCGGGTCGGCCGCCGCGCTCGGATGAACGGCGCATCCAGCCGCCAACGCGGACGCGGCCAGGCAAGCGCCGAGGCGTGCTAGCTTCATGGGCTTCGCGGAGGTAAGGATCCTATGGGCGCAATCCGATTCGGCACCTCGGGCTGGAGAGCGGTCATCGCCGAGGAGTTTACGTTCTCCAACGCTCGGCGGGTCGTCGCCGCGGTCGCGCGGGTCCTTAACGACGACGAGGAGGGCCGGAAGGGCGGCCTCGTGCTGGTCGGGTACGACACCCGCTTCCTGGCGCCGCGCTTCGCCTCCCAGGCCGCGCGGATCCTGGAGGCGGAAGGCTTCCAGGCGGAAATGTCCTCCACGCCCGTTCCGACGCCGGTCCTCGCCTTCGAGATCCGCCGGCGAAAGGCGGCCGGAGCGGTCAACTTCACGGCCAGCCACAATCCTCCCCAGTATCTGGGGATCAAGTTCTCGACATCCGACGGCGCCCCGGCTCTTCCGGAGTTGACCAAAAGGGTCGAGGACTGGATCGGTAAGGTCGGCGACGTGGCCGAGCCGGCGGACAAACCCGTCTCCACGTTCGACCCGGCCCCGCCGTACCTCGCCGACCTGGCCTCCAAGGTGCGCAAGGAGGACGTCGGCCGCGGCAAGCCCCGTTTCGCGCTCGATTTCCGGTTCGGGACCTCCGCGGGGTTCCTCGATGCGTTTCTCGAGAGCGCCGGCGCGGAGCTGGAGCGGATGAACGCGAATCGGGACCCGCTCTTCGGCGGCATGTCGCCCCAGTGCGGCGAGAAGGAGTTGGTCGGCCTGGGCGAGAGGATCCGAAAAACGGGCTCGCGCCTGGGCCTCGCCTGCGACGGCGACGCCGACCGGTTCGGGGTTTGCGACTCGGCCGGCGCCTACGTCCAGCCCAACCAAATCCTGGCGCTCCTGCTCTGGGACATGCTCGCCCGGAAAAAGCGCAAGGGCGGAGTGGCGCGAAGCGTCGCCACGACCCACGCACTGGACGCGATCGCCTCGCGCTTCGGAGTGCCGCTCTACGAAACGCCGGTCGGCTTCAAGTACATCGGAGAGAAGCTGATCGAGGGAAAGATCATCTTCGGCGCGGAGGAGAGCGCGGGACTGACGATCGAGGGGCACGTGCCGGAGAAGGACGGGATCCTGGCCGACCTGCTGACGGCCGAGATGTCCGGGGCCGCCGGCAAGTCGCTCGACGAGCTCTCCGAGGAGCTGCGCAAGCAGATCGGCCCCTTCTACTCGACGCGCCTGGACCTCCCGGCCTCGCCCGAGGAGAAGGCCGCGCTCGCCTCGCGCCGCAAGTCGCCGCCCGAGCGCTTCGCGGGCCGGAGGGTCGCCTCGGTCAACCTCCTCGACGGAATGAAGTTGATTTTGGAGGACGGTTCGTGGATTCTGGTCCGGGAGTCCGGAACAGAACCAGTGGCGCGAGTGTACGCGGAGGCGAAGTCGCAGGCGGACTGCGTCGCCCTGGCGCAGACGGGCAGGGAGCTGCTGAAGCCTTGAGCTTCTCGATCGAGGGAGTCCTGGCGCGCGAGATCCTGGACTCGCGCGGAAACCCGACCGTCGAGGTCGAGGTGCTCCTTTCGGGCGGGGCGTCGGGGCGCGCCGCGGTTCCCTCGGGAGCTTCCACGGGCGAGCGCGAGGCGCTCGAGCTTCGCGATGGGGACAAGAAACGCTACTTCGGAAAGGGAGTGCTGAAGGCCGTTTCCCACGTCAACGGCGAGATCGCGGAAGAAGTCCGCGGCGCCGACGCGCGGGACCAGGCCCTGCTCGACCGGATCTTAATCGAGCTCGACGGGACGGAGAACAAGGGGCGGCTGGGGGCCAACGCGATCCTCGGCGTGTCGCTGGCGGTCGCGCGGGCGGCGGCGGAGGCTAGCGGGCTCTCCTTCTACCGGTATCTCGGCGGCGCGGGAGCGAAGACGCTGCCGGTCCCGATGATGAACGTCATCAACGGCGGCGCCCACGCCGACAACCGGCTCGACCCGCAGGAGTTCATGGTCTGCCCGGTCGGCTTCGCGACCTACGCGGAGGCGCTGCGCGCGGGAGTCGAGGTTTTCCACACGCTGCGGGGAGCGTTGAAGTCCAAGGGCCTCTCGACTGGCGTCGGCGACGAGGGAGGCTTCGCGCCCGACCTCTCGTCCTCCCGCGAGGCGCTCGACCTGCTCATGGCGGCGATCCAGAGCGCGGGCTACCGGCCGGGGCGCGACGTGGCGATCGCGCTCGATCCGGCCGCGTCGGAGTTCTTCGAGAAGGGCAAGTACGTACTGGCCGGGGAGAAGAAGACGCTGACGCCCGAGAAGATGATCGCCTATTGGGAAGGCATCGTCTCGGACTACCCGGTCGTCTCGATCGAGGACGGCATCGCCGAAACCGACCGCGAGGGATGGATCGGGATCACGGAGAGCCTGGGAGAGAAGATCCTACTCGTAGGCGACGACGTGTTCGTCACAAACCCGAAGATCCTGGCGAAAGGGATCGAGGATGGCGTCGCCAACGCGCTGCTCGTCAAGTTGAACCAGGTCGGCACCGTCACCGAGACGCTCGACGCGGTCGAGATGGCGCAGACGGCCGGTTATAAGACGATCGTCTCGCACCGCTCCGGCGAGACTTCCGACGACTCGATCGCGGACCTCGCCGTCGCCGTCAACGCCGGATTGATCAAGACCGGCTCGGCGTGCCGCGGAGAGAGGCTCGCGAAGTACAACCGGTTGCTGGAGATCGAAGAGGAGCTGGGGCCGGCGGGCGTCTTCGCGGGCCCCGCGGCCTTCTCGAAGTCATGAGAACCGTCAAGCCTCCGAAGAACCCCCGGCCGCTCGCGGCGTTCTTCCTGTCGCTCGCCGCCTCGGCGGTCGTGCTCGGCATCGTTCTGATCTATGACGGCCGTGCGCTGGAGTTGAAGAAGGCCAAGTCGGAGATCCGCCAGCTCGACGGCCAGATCGCCCAGCGCCAGAAGGAGAACGCGCAGCTGCGTTCCTCGATCGCCGCCGCCCGCCGCGGAGAGCTCCCCGCGGAGAAGGCGGCGCGTGAGGAGCTTCACCTCGTCCATCCCGAGGACGTCGTCCTCCTCTATCCTCCGGGATCCTTTGCCCCGGCGAAGCCAACTCCCGTTGCACCTTCCATTTCCCCGTCGCCGGCCTCGACGGCCAGCCCACCGGCCGCGCGCTAGCGCGTCTTGACCGCGCAATCCGCTTCCGATAAGGTTCGCCTCCCTGACGCGGGGTGGAGCAGTCTGGTAGCTCGTTGGGCTCATAACCCAAAGGTCGAAGGTTCAAATCCTTCCCCCGCAACCAAGTTCGTAAGCGCCGGAGGGTGACCTCCGGCTTTTTTTTTGCGCCGACGAAGATCGTCCCCCGGCGTTTACAGGTCGAAACGGCATCCGCGGATGCCCCAAAAGGCCATTTCGAGACTCCTGCCGAACGTGGAAGATGGGCGCACCTTCGGAAAAAGGAGGGGCCGATGGCTCGCTACCGTTCTCGACACGGATTCGCTCGCCGACTTTCCCAGGCGGGACTCGCGCTGGCGTGCGCGGTCCTCCTCGTTCCGGGAGAAGAGGTCGTGTTGCTCGCCCAGCAGCCGACTCCCGCGGCGGCGGCGCAGACGGCGCCCGCGCCGAAGCTGCTCTCGGCCGATCAGCTCGATTCGCTGGTCGCGCCGATCGCGCTCTACCCGGATCCGCTTCTGGCGCAGACGTTCGCGGCATCGACTTATCCGCTCGAGATCATCCAGCTCCAGCAGTGGATGGCGAAGAACCCGAACCTGAAGGACAAGGCCCTCTCCGACGCGGTCGCCAAGCAGCCGTGGGATCCCTCGGTCCAGTCCCTGGCGGCGTTTCCCGACCTGGTCAAAAGGCTCGGCGACGATGTCCAGTGGACGACCGACCTCGGCAACGCGTTTCTCGGACAGCAGTCCGACGTCATGGACTCGGTCCAGCGGATGCGGAAGAAGGCGCAGGACAAGGGGACGCTGAAGTCCAGCGAGCAGCAGAAGGTCGAGACTCAAGTCATCGAGAAGAAGGAAGTCATCGTCATCCAGCCGTCGAGCCCGGACGTGATCTACGTGCCGTCTTATGACCCGGTCGTCGTCTACGGACCGCCGGTCTACCCGTACCCGCCGATCTACTACCCGTACTACCCGGTGGGCGCCGCGTTCGTCTCTTTCGGAATCGGCGTCATGTGGGGCGCGTTCTGGGGCGGGATGTGGGGCGGCTGCGGCTGGGGGAGCAGCAACATCAACATCAACGTCAACAACAATTTCAACCGGGTCGAGCATCACGGCGGCGGGAACCGGGGCGACGGCGGACTCGGAGGCGGCAATCGAGCGGAGCCGCGCGGAGGCGGCGACCGCGGGGGCGGCGGGAACTGGAAGCATAACCCGCAG
>DATFQY010000024.1:0-6081 GCA_035263845.1 Thermoanaerobaculia bacterium
ACGTGCCGGACAACATGCCGGCGATTGGCGACCTCTTCGACATGTTCGTCTTTGAGTAAAACTGAAGCGATCCCTCGCCGCAGGAGCGGGCGGCTGATGGCCTCAGCCGCCCTTTTTCAGCCCCGATCAGCTCGCGAGCTCGCGACGTCCTTTCGGCGAGCCTTACTCCGGGAACGGTCTCGTTTTGAGGTATTTGGAACTGCCCGAGTGCTGCCCGCCGGCTGCCCCGCTTCAAGACCCCGTCGACGGTCCGCGAGAGAAACGCCGCCATCTGGAGCCGGGAGACGTTGGACGCCGAGTCGTACGTCGTTGGTGTCGTCCCGGTCGTGATCCCCAGGTAGAAGATCTCCAGCACGAAGGGACAGAAGACGTCGGCGGCCACGTCTGTGAAGGGACCGCAAACTCCGAGGAGGGCGCTCGAAGCGCCGACCAGGAGAGCCAGGACAGAGGCAGTGAATGCCGAAGCGAGACGGCGGGTCCGGGTGGGTGCCATGGGAAGCCTCCTTCCTCCCAAAATCATGGCACTTCTACAGCTGGGCGAATCCCGGCGTCCCGACCAAACAAACCCTCGCGAAATCCAATCGATCGAAAGCCAAGCCTCGACGTTTCCGAAGGATTCGAGAGATTTCGCCGGAAGCGCCTTTCTGCCCTTTTTGCTGTTTCTTGCCGTTTTCTTGGGTCCGCATTCGGACACATTTTCGCACCCGTGATCGGACCCACTCGCCCTGCTGATGGCTGTCAGTAGGCGTAGACTTTCGCTCTTCGGATGGTCCTCGCGTCCCGGACTCGCCTCGGTCCTTACGAGATCCTTTCCTCGCTCGGCGCGGGCGGGATGGGAGAGGTCTGCGCAGCACCGGAGGATCTCCCCGAATGAGCCGGTGGAGCTTCGCGCTTCTCTTAGCTTGCTTTGTCACCTCCGGTTGTCACCGCCGGGATTTGTCCCCGCTGGAGACAGTGAAGGAGTACGAGGACGACATCAGGCACGGCAACGTGGGGGGAGCGAAGGGGCTTCTCACAGCCGAGCGGGGGAAGGAGCTGAATGACCTGGCCCTTTCCGTGCTGGCAGAAGAGCACAACCGTCAAGAAGAAGGCGTGGTTTCCGAACGGCGATCGGCCGAGATGACTGGAACCTCGGCAAAAGTCATCGCCGTTTACGGCATGAAGAACCGCGTCCGGCGGACCTACACGTGGGAGCTCGTGCGGGAACAAGGCCGCTGGCGTATCAACGGCTGGGAAGTCGAGTTGAAAACACCACCCCTGAACCTGTCGTCGTGAAGCGCCTTACACCGCTTCCGACCGGATTCGATCTCAACTCGAGAGTCCGCCGAATCAACCCTAGGATTAGCGCGCCGCGACCTCCGGCAGCGAGATTCTCTTGAGCTTCTGGTTCGTCAAGATTCGCGCGGTCGCGCCGGGTTTCAGCAAACCGGCTTTCTCCAAGTGGGTCAGCCATTCTTTCAGGGTCAGGCGGGCGCTGTAAACCGATTCGGAGGCTGTGGCCGTGGACGGAGGAGCCTTGCCGGCGCTCATAGTTGCTCCTTCCCTCGGTGACGAGGGCTTTCTGCTCTGGTTGCGAGACTCAGTAACGTCCGCGCCCTCCTCGGAACCCGCCTCCGCCCCCGTTGCCCGATCTGTCGCTCTTGGGCCGCGCTTCGTTGACAGTGAGGGCGCGGCCATTGACTTCCTTTCCGTTCAGACCGCTCATCGCGGCGTTCGCTTTGGAATTGTCGCTGAACTCCACGAATCCGAACCCCTTGGACCTGCCGGTCGCAGCTCCGCTTCGCTGGTCTCGTAAGAAAGGTTGCCCACGTAGAGCTTCATATAAACCGTCCTCCTGATCCGGGTCGTCGGTCGTGCAAAAGTACGTGAACGGCCGGCCGGCAGAACGGTCACGCCACCCCGTTTTCTTGGCCGTTCGGATTTTGGCAGATCAGGTCCGACAAAAGGCGAGCGAACGAGGACAGCCTCAGCATATCACCAAGGCGCGAGCACGTACGACAAGGCAACGAGCAAGCCACGAAGGGTGCCTGTCTCCGGACCTTTACGGCCGGAGGAGATTCCCGGCCAAGCCCCAATAGGTCCGTCCTCGAGAATCCGCTTGCCGACGGTGGCCAGACCCGTCTCGAGATCAGCGAGACCTGACTGCAACGTTCGCATCGAAAGGCTCGCGGCGGGCTGAGACTGGACAAGAAGTGGGCGGCCCTCGCCGCCCAACCCGAGGTAGTTCGACGCCTACGAATCCGACCAACGGTGCTACGATTGCCCATCGAACCCAACCGTAGCTCCGCGCGGACACATCGGCGCCCACTGCGGCCCGTCCGGCTCGGGAAACGTATAGCTGATCGAGATCAACCGACGTGACGTCCAAAGTGACCGTCACCGGTGTTCGGATGCGGTTCGCCCGCCTGTATCTTGGGCGCTGTGAGGATTGCCCCGGCCTTTCGTCGAAGCAGATCCTGCCGGCGACGGAATCCTTCGGCTGAAAGGCGCCGGCGATGAACATGACCGCAAAGATCGCGCTGATCGGCTGGAGCTTAGACGCCGTTCGTGTAGTCTGGCCAAGAGTTCCCGCGAAGGTCCGCCCCTGGGTGATCGGGGGCGTGAGTCTTTTCGTCGTGCTGCTTTTCTCGTGGATCATTCTCACTCTGGCTCACTTGAACAACCAGTGAAAGATCCGCTAGCTTCGGAGACATAAAGGAGTGGATCCAGCGGCTCGGGATGCCGAACTGTTTGTGTGGCGCGCAATAGGCCGCCGAATGTCTCGCGAGTTATTCCACTGATTCAGCGATTTAGCGGACGAGGACCCGGCAGGAGTCGGGTCCCGTCCGCACCCGTTCACGGACAAAACACGGACAGCCCGTCAGAACCGGGCGAGCTTGCTCGCGGAACCGAGCGTGATCCAGAAGTTGACGCCGTCGCTGCAGACGCCGAACGGATTCGTGGATGTGCCGGTTGGAAAGAACCCGAGCGGCGAAAGGTCCGCGGCTTTGAAGAGCGATACCTGGCCGTAAAAGAGGTAAGTCGTGACCAGGACCCGCTGCCCGTCGAAGGCCGCCGCGACGGGATAATCCAAACCGTTGCCGGTCAGCGTCTGGAGAACTGCCCCGGTCGCCGATCGCACAACCGAGACCGACCCGTCGACGGTGTTTGGCACCCAGATGTTCGAACCGTCGAATGCCGGGAAGGCGAAGGATCCCGCGCCAAGAGTCACGGTCTGGAGAACGGTCCCCGCGGCGTCGAGCTTCAACAGGACGTTCTGGGACTCCCCGCTCGCGACCCATATGTTCGAGCCGTCGTAGAGAGCGCCCACCAGCGTCGGGCCAACAGTCACCGTCGTGACGGTCCAGGGGATCGTCGGCCCGGGCGTCACGATTGAGACGGACGCGGAGTTGTTCGCCGTCCAGATCCGCGCCCCGTCGAAGGCGATGCCGTAAGGAAGATTCCCGAGGTTGCTGGCGAGCGTCGTCACGGACCCAGCCGGCTGGCTCGGGTCGATCTGGTAGAGGTTCCCCGGGCTGGACTGGCCCGTGACGAAGACGCGGCCCATCGCCACGAGCACGCCGAAGGGCTTGGTCGCCCCGATCCAGGTCTCCAGCAGCTTGCCGTCGCTGCCGCGCACACGCGAGACCGTGTAGTCCCCCAGGTTCGCGACCCAGAGGTCGGCGCCGTCGGAGCGAACCCCCACGGGAAGGGTGCCAACCGTCGTGAGGCCTAAGACAGTGCCGTTCTGGGACGTCCAGAACTGGTCCAAGGCCGCCCGGCGGCTGCTTCGCTGCAGAGTCCGGTCCACAGTTCGGGAAAGGAATGCCGCCATCTGGAGGCGTGTCACGTTGCCGGTCGGATCGTAGGTGGTCGCCGTCGTCCCCGTCGTGATCCCGAGATAGAAGATCTCGAGCACGAACGGACAGAAAGCTGCGTCGCTCACGTCGGTGAACGGGCCACACAGCCCGAACACGGTGCTTCCGGCGCCGCCGAGGAGCAGAGTCGCGCAAAGACCGACACCGCTGAGGACACTTCGAGCCCGCAGGAGTCGCCGCATTAGACCTCCCCGAAAGGAAGACGGAGTTTCTGGCCGCCGCCGGATCACGGCGTGCCAAGGCTACAACTTCCGAGCCTCTTTCAGAAGAAGGTGAACAACCCGCCGCTTCCTTGGAGCGAGAGCCAGAAATGGATCGCTGCCGGCGAAATCTCCCGAGCAACCGCCCGGCGGCCACTTTGAGAACTCGGTGCGACGTGCAGCCTCGTGTAGGTCGTGGACCTACACCGTCCCGCTAACCCCTTGAGCCCTCGACGTTCCCGAGGAGAATTTCCAAAGTATGCGCCCAGGGTCAAAATCCCTAGTCGGCGCCCCAAAGGGCGGCCTGCCGGTCTGACCCCCTGCTGGGGTGTGGGATCGAAAAGCCGGGGAGTTGATAGGGCTATCACTCATTTTCGAGTTTCGTGTCGGAAGTTTAGCGGACGGTGACCCGGCACCCGTCGGGTCTCGTCCGCACCTCCTCACGGACAAGACGCGGACAGGCCGGCCTCTACCGCCGGGAGTGCCAGGTAGAAATGACGGTGTCGGAGGGTGAGTATGCCCAGATCGCCGACGGAAATAGAGAGGCCCGGGATTCCCCCGCGGCTGAATCCTCTCGCGCTTCGCAAGTCCTTGCCGTACTTTGGTTCTGAATCGGACTCCGTCAAACCGGCCAAGCCCGAAAGCGCCATCGTCACTGTCCGGAAATCCTTCTGGGAATGCGACGCAGAGTACAACCCGCTTGGCAAGTTCGGAGCGTCATTTAGTCGGGTCTGATCGGCCGCGCGGCCGCCGAACGCGGCGCTTGCACCGGACGCCAGCGGCTTCGCCGCCCTCGCCGCTGAGCCGCAAATCGTTTGGCCGCGCAATATCATCCGCACAGGAGGGGGCACTCCTATGGTCGACAACCCTGTGCGAGGTAGGTTCAACGCCTGGCTACTTGACGCTCTTGACGGCTACATGCATCGCAAGTACGGCCTTCTGAAGTCTCGCCTACTTGGTTCCGTCCCCAACACCGTTGTTGAACTGGGGCCAGGCGCCGGTGCCAACATGCGTTACCTGCCACCGGGAACTCGGCTGATCGCGTTCGAGCCGAATGTTCGGATGCACAGCCGCCTTCGGAGTCGAGCCGAGCGGTTTCGCCTCAACCTCGACCTGCGTACCTCGGGTGCGGAAGCTCTCGACATACCCGATCGCTCTGTCGATCTGGTCTGCGTCACACTTGTTCTCTGCTCGGTTTCCGATCCCGCCCGGGTCCTTTCCGAGGTCCGGAGGGTACTTCAGCCGGGCGGGCGATTCGTGTGCATCGAACATGTTCCGGCACAGCAGGGCTCTGGCCTGCGTCGTCTTCAACACGTGGTCGCGTCGCCATGGCAGTGGGTCTTCGAGGGCTGCAATCTTCTCAACCAAACAGAAGCACTCATCGCAAGCGCGGGGTTTCAGAACATCGAGGTTCAGCGTCTCGGCATTCCCACGGCGTTTTTCCCCATCCGTTCGCAGATCTCAGCAGTCTGTACTGTGTGACCATGTGTAGGCAGTGGACTTTTTCGTCCGCCCAGCGGGCGGCCTTCGGCGAAGCTGAGAGCCAGGCCATGATCGTCCCGGTCAGAACCGCATGATTTAGGTGGCCGAGGGGAGGGTCTTTGGAACGCAGTGGTCGCACGTCGATCGTGCTGGCCGGCTCGTCGCCCTCCCCGACTCGAAGAACAACGATCCACAGTCGATGCCCCTGGACGACGAGCTTCTGGAGGTGATCGGAAGACGTACTCGGATACCCCGACGATTCCTTCGCGCGTCCGCTACTCTCGCGCTCTCCAACGCCGCTCGACGCGACGACGCGAGCCGCTATCGGCGGCAACGTGACTCCATTCCCTTCGGAACTGGCAACGCTACGGACACACAAGCGAAAAATGCCGGCGTTTCCTAAGGAATTTGGCTGGGAGGCAGGGACTCGAACCCCGATTCACTGGTCCAGAGCCAGTTGTCCTACCATTGAACGACCTCCCAGTCGTTCGAGGGAACGCGGATTATCCGGGAAGCGCCCGGTCCCGTCAAACCTGGTTAGG
>DATFQY010000025.1:0-10665 GCA_035263845.1 Thermoanaerobaculia bacterium
CCGTCGAGGACGAAGGACGCCTCTGAGATTCCGTCCTCCCGCCGAACGAAGTCCTTTTGCAGGTCTTCGCGATCGAAGAGAAAGTCTTTCCCCTCCTCCCGCGCGGGGGGGTGCGGGGGGTCTCCCCCCGCCTCGTTCAGCCGGCCGGGGTGAGGGGCGGCCTCGGTTCTCAGGTTGTAATACTCCGCCAGCCCGGCCGCCGCGATCGCCTCCGCGACCGCCCGGCACCCCGCGCAGCAGAACTCCCGCTCCTCCCCGAGCAGCGGCCCGCGGAATCGGGCCTCCGCCGGCACCGCGAGACCGCAATGGAAGCACTCAGCCTCCCGCGCGGCCCGAGCCTGAACTCCGGCACCCGGCATGATCGAGCGAAGTCTAATCGCCGCGGCGGCACGGCGGTTGCACGCCCGAAGTCATGCCCGTGACGAAAGGAAAAGAGCGCTCCGTTCCCGACACGATGCGCGCCGCCGCGATCGACCGGCCCGGGGGCCCGTCCGTGCTGAAGATCCGCACGATGCCGGTGCCGCGACCGGGCGAGTCGGAGATCCTGATCGCGGTCGAGAGCGCCGGCATCGGGAGCTGGGACGCGGACATGCGCGAGGGCTGGTCTCCGAGCGGTCGGCCGAAATACCCGCTGGTCCTTGGCACCGACGGCGCCGGCACCGTCGCCGAAGTCGGATCGCGGGTACGCCGCTTCCGGCCCGGCGATCGCGTCTACGGCTACAGCTTCGACAACTCCAAGGGCGGGTTCTACGCGGAGTATGTCGTCGTGGAAGCCGGCAACGCCGCGCCGGCGCCCGGAAATCTCGACGCTTCAGAAGCGGGAGCGATGCCAGCGACGGGGCTGACCGCGATCCAGGGAGTGGATGACGCCCTCTCCCTCCGAAAGGGCGAGACGGTCCTCGTCCACGGCGCATCGGGCGGCGTCGGCAGCCTCGCGGTCCAGTTCGCAAAGTGGAGAGGGACGCGCGTCCTCGCGAGCGCATCCGGATCGAAGGGCGCCGCCCTGGCGAAGAGGATCGGCGCGGACGCGGTCGTGGACGGCAAGCGCGGCGACCTCGCCGCCGCGGCGCGGATGTTCGCCCCGCGAGGGCTCGACGCGATCCTCGCCTTCGCGGGAGGCGAGTCCCTCTCGTCGGCCCTCGACGGCCTCCGGCGAGGCGGGCGGGTCGCGTGGCCCAACGGCGTCGAGCCGGCGCCGCGCAAACGCCGCGGCGTGAAGATGACGGCTTACGACGCCGAGCCCGGGCCGAGCGAGTTCGAGCGGCTGAACCGAGCCATCGAGGGTTCGCGCCTGAAGGTGCCCATCGACCGCGAGTACTCCCTCGCCGACGCCGCCGCCGCCCACCGGCGCCTCGCCCAGGGCGGCGTTCTCGGAAGAATCGTGCTTCGAGTTCGCTAGAGGTAACGCTCTTCCAGGATGGCGCGGTGGTGGTCGAGGTGGCCCGCCGCGATGTAGGCGAGGGAGCGGACGGTGAAGGGATTTCCGCTGGCGACGCCGGTGCGGCCCCAGGCCTCCGCCGGAATGTTGCGGAAGAACGTGATCGTCGCGCGGCGCACGCTCTCGAAGTCCTCGATGAGGGCGGGCCAGGCGACGTCGTTGGCGCGGGCCTCGGCCGCCGAGACGTCCTGATCGAAGCTCGGCAGCGCGGTGTCGAAGCCGCGCGCGAACCAGAACGCGCGGGACACGAAGAGCCGCTCGCAATCGCTCACGTGGTTGACGACCTGGCGAATCGTCCACTTGCCCGCCTCGTAGGCGTGCAGCGACTTCTCACTCGGGATCGCCGAGAAAAAGCCCTTCGACGCCGCGAGCTGCTTCTCGAGGACCCCGACGACGTCGTCGCTCCCGATCCGGTCGATGTACCGGTAGTAGTAAGGCGCGGCCTCCTCGGGACCGGGGCGGCGTCTCTCCTCTGGCATCATCCCCTCCGTCGCCACTCTAACGCCCGCAAGTCCAGCCCGGTCCTGGGCGGCCTTCGCGGGGGCGGCCGCGGCGCCCGACAAGCAACCAAAGAATCGTGATCTTCTTCATCCTCATCGTTCTCCGTCGCCTAATCAAAGACGATCGTCTTTCCGCGGTCCACGATGATCTTGTGCGCGATGTGGGCGCCGACCGCCCGGGACAGGACGACCTTCTCGAGGTCCCGCCCGAAACGCTTCAGGTCCTGCACGGAGTGCCGGTGGCTGACCCGAAGCACGTCCTGCTCGATGATCGGCCCGGCGTCGAGCTCGTCGGTGACGTAATGGCTCGTCGCGCCGATGATCTTGACGCCCCGCTCCCGGGCGGAGTGATAGGGACGCGCCCCCGGAAACGCCGGAAGGAAGGCGTGGTGGATGTTGATGATGCGATTCGAAAACGCCGAGACGAAGGCGGAGCTGCAGATCTGCATGTACCTCGCGAGGACGACGAAGTCGATCTGGCGGCCCTGCAGCAGGTCGAGCTGCCTCCCCCCGACCTCGGCGCGGTTTTCCGGCGTCATCGGGAGATACTGGTAATCAACGTCGAAGCGGCGCGCGACGGGTTCCAAGTCCGGATGGTTCGAGATGATGACCGGGACCTCGACCTTCCACTCTCCCGAGCCCGCCCGCGCCAGCAGGTCGTAGAGGCACCACGGCTCCCTGGAAACGAAGATGGCCATCCGGAGAATCTCGTCGGAGTAGTGGACCGACCACTCCCGGTCCTCCCCCTCGCCGATCAGCTCCTGCAGCCCGACCGCCGTCTGACCGTCCGTCATGGAGACGCCGGAAAGGTCCCACGCAAGCCTCGTGTAGTAATGGTGCGTGTCCGGATCCACGAATTGCTCGTGGTACTGGATCTTGCCGCCCTGGTTGTAAACGAAGTGGGTCAGGTCCGCCGCCAGCCCCAGCCTCAGCGGACAGTGGAGCAAGAGGACGACGGAGCGCGACACGCCAACATCATTTCACGGGATTCTCGCCAGTCTGGAGAAAGCGGGCGAGGTCGGCCAGAGAAGTGCGCGACTCCTCGTCCGTCTTCGGAAGATGCGACTGGAGATCCTGCACGCCGAGGCGGTGCGCGGCTTTGATGAGGTACCAGGCTTGTTCCCTGTCCGAAGCGTCCCAGCCACCAACCTTCTTCGTTCCATCGAGCGCGCCCAGGATCTCTTCCTTCGCCTCATCGATTCCGAGCATCCCGATCGCCTCGACCGCGCCCTCGCGCAGCGAGCGCTCCTTCGCCGTCCGGAAGATTCGCAGGAGCTTTTCCTTCACCGCCGGATTGTCCTTGCCCGCGATGCCGAGCCGGAAGATCGCGCTGCGCCTGACCTCTGCGTCCTTACTCGAGTCGAGCATCGAAAGGAGCCCCGCGATCCGCGCCGGGTCGGCTGCCGCCGGGCGAGCCGCCAGCAGCGTGGCCGCCGCGGTCTCCCACGCAGCCTGCCGGTACAACCGCGCCGAGGCCGCGCCCGCCGCGAAATAGGCGACGTTGTAGGTCTTGACCGTCGGCTCGCCCCAGTTCGGCGGCGCGAACTTCACCGTCAGCCTCCCATACCCCGCGCCGCCCGGGCTCACTCGAAAGTCTTCGACTCCGACCTCGAGCAGCGCGCCGCCGGCGCCGATCTTCATCCCGAGCGTTCGGACGGCGTCGATCGCGGCCGCCTTCATCGGCTCGACCACCGCTCCCCTCGCCTCCGGGGACGTCCGATGATCGACGACCGAGACGCCGACCGTCACTCCCGTCTCCGGGAAGAGCCTCCCGGCGGAGGTCGCCACAACCAGGGCGAGATGCGGCGCAAGCCCTTTCATGACCCGTTCGCTTTACAATGAAGCAACCATGACAGTACAAGAGATGGACCCGGGAGTCTCCGCCTCGCCCTTCGTCCGCGACCTCATGGCCGAGGTGAAGGCCAAGAACCCGGCTGAGCCGGAGTTCCACCAGGCCGTCCTGGAGGTCGTCGAGTCTCTCGAGCCGGTCCTCGAGCGCCGCCCCGAGTACCGCAGCGCGCGGATCCTCGAGCGGATGGTCGAGCCCGAGCGGGTCGTCATGTTCCGCGTCCCGTGGCAGGACGACCAGGGACGGGTCCAGATCAACCGGGGCTTCCGCATCCAGATGAACAGTGCCATCGGGCCGTACAAGGGCGGACTGCGGTTCCACCCTTCCGTCAACCTGGGGATCCTCAAGTTCCTCGCCTTCGAGCAGGTGCTGAAGAACTCGCTGACGACGCTCCCGATGGGCGGCGGCAAGGGCGGCTCCGACTTCGACCCGAAGGGCAAGAGCGACAACGAGGTCATGCGCTTCTGCCAGAGCTTCATGACGGAGCTCTTCCGCCACGTCGGCCCCGATACCGACGTTCCGGCCGGCGACATCGGCGTCGGCGGTCGCGAGATCGGCTACCTCTTCGGGCAGTACAAGAGGCTCCGCAACGAGTTCACCGGCGTCCTGACCGGCAAGGGACTGAACTGGGGCGGCTCGCTCATCCGCCCCGAGGCGACGGGCTACGGCGCGGTCTACTTCGCCGCCGAGATGCTCGCGACCCGCAACGAGACGCTGGAAGGAAAGACCTGTCTCGTCTCGGGCAGCGGCAACGTTTCGCAATATACGGTCGAGAAGCTGAACCAGCTCGGAGCGAAAGTGGTCACCCTGTCGGATTCCGACGGCTACATCTACGACGAGGCCGGGATCTCGCCGGAAAAGCTCAAGTTCGTCTTCGAGCTGAAGAACGTCCGCCGCGGCCGGATCCGCGAGTACGCCGACAAGTTCCGCGGCGCGGTCTACACGCCGATCGACCCGATGCTCGACCACAACCCGCTCTGGGACCACAAGGCACACTGCGCCTTCCCCAGCGCGACCCAGAACGAGATCAACGGCAAGGACGCGGCGAACCTGCTCAAGAACGGCGTCTACGTCGTCTCGGAGGGCGCCAACATGCCGACGACGCTCGCCGGAGTCCACCTCTTCCTCGAGGCCGGCATCCTCTACGGGCCGGGCAAGGCGGCCAACGCGGGCGGAGTCGCGACGTCGGGCCTGGAGATGTCGCAGAACAGCATGCGGATCTCATGGTCGCGCGAGGAAGTGGACGAGCGCCTCTGCCGGATCATGAAGGAGATCCACCGCAACTGCCGCGAGACGGCCGATGCCTTCGACACGCCGGGCAACTACGTCAACGGCGCCAACATCGCCGGCTTCCTCAAGGTCGCCGACGCGATGATGGACCAGGGTTTGGTGTAGGAACGGGGATCCAGCCCGGAAATCGGCTCCCGCGGTTCTCGGACCTGGCGCGGTTCCGGGTCCGGGACATCCTGCTGGTCTCGAGCCTCTACGACTCCTTCATCCTGGCCGAGGACGGGGAGCTCCAGGAGGTCATCCTCAAGGAGTTCCTCGATCTGAACGTCCGCTCGACCCCCGCGGTCACCCACGTCTCGACCGCGGAGGAGGCGCTGGAGCTCGCGAAGGACCGGCCGCGCTACGACCTCGTCATCGCCTCGACCTACCTGGGCGACATGCCCGCGACCGCCCTCGCCACGCGGCTGCGCGAAGCGGGCCTCGACGCGCCGGTCGTCGCGCTCGCCTACGACATGCGCGAGGTCCAGGAGATGTCCGGCGGCGGCGGCCGCTCGCCGCTCGACCGCATCTTCCTGTGGCAGGGCGACGTGCGCCTCGTCCCCGCGATCGTCAAGTCCGTCGAGGACCGCGCCAACGTCGCGTACGACACGGGGGCCCTCGGCGTCCAGGCGATCCTCGTCATCGAGGACAACGTCCGCTACTACTCCTCTTTTCTCCCCACGATCTACTCCGAGCTGATGCACCACGCGCACAACCTCGTGCCGGAGGGCGTCAACCTCTCGCACCGGCTCATGCGTCTCCAGGCGCAGCCGAAGATCCTTCTCTCCGGGAGCTTCGAGGAGGCGTGGGGCGACTTCACTGCATACGAGGAGAACATCCTCGGCGTCATCTCCGACATCGAGTTCCCGAAAGACGGCGAGATCTACCGCGAGGCCGGCGTCGAGTTCGCCCGCCGGGTGCGCGACCGCCAGTCCGACGTCCCGGTCATGCTCCAGTCCAGCCGCGCCGAGAACGAAGAGCTGGCCCGCTCCGTCGGCGCCTCGTTCCTCCAGAAGGGCTCGGCCACGCTCCTCCAGCAGCTGCGCCTCTTCATGAGCGAGCACCTGGGCTTCGGCGACTTCGTCTTCCGGATGCCCGACAAGCGCGAGGTCTCCCGCGCCCGCGACCTTCGCGAGTTCGCCGAGAAGCTCGCGACCCTGCCGGCGGAGAGCCTCGCGTACCACGCCGGCCGCAACCACTTCTCCCGCTGGTTCAAGGCGAGGACCGAGTTCGCGTTGGCCCACGAGCTTCGCCCGCGCAAGGTCTCCGACTTCGAGACGGTCGAGCACCTGCGCCGCGAGGTCCTGCGCGCCATCCGCGACTACCGAGAGCAGACGCGGCGCGGCGTCGTCGTGGACTTCGACCGCGCGAGCTTCAACCCGAAGACGACCTTCAGCCGGCTGGGCGGCGGATCGCTCGGCGGCAAGGCGCGCGGCCTCGCGTTCGTGGACCGGCTGCTGGAGGAGTCCGCCATCGCCGAGCGCTTCCCCGGCGTCACCATCGGCGTCCCTCCCGCCGTCGTCCTCGGGACCGACGTCTTCGACGAGTTCCTCGAGCAGGACGGCCTGCGCGATTTCGCCCTGAACAGCCCGGAGGAAGCCGAGATCGCGCGCCGCTTCGTCGAGGCCGACCTGCCTTCCGGCGTCTCGGCCGACCTCGCCGCGCTCGTGGACGCAGCTCGCTACCCCCTCGCCGTGCGCTCCTCGAGCCTGCTGGAGGACTCGCTCTACCAGCCTTTCGCCGGCATCTACGACACGCTCATGCTCTCCAACGACCACGGCAGCGCCGGGGTCCGGCTCGAGCGCCTGGAGACGGCGATCAAGCGCGTCTACGCCTCGACCTTCAAGCGCGCGGCCAAGCAGTACCTGACCGGCGGCCCCTATCGGCTCGAAGAAGAGAAGATGGCCGTCGTCCTCCAGCGCGTCGTCGGCGGCGGCCGCCACGGCCGCTTCTACCCGGACCTCGCGGGCGTCGCCCGGTCCTATAACTACTACCCGCTCGCGCCGATGAAGTCCGAGGACGGGATCGCCGCGGTCGTCCTCGGGCTTGGCGAGATGGTCGTCTCCGGGCAGCCGTGCTTCCAGTTCTGTCCGCGCTACCCGAGAAACATCGTCCAGTTCTCCTCCGTCAGGGACATCCTGGCCAACGCGCAGCGGGAGTTCCTCGCGCTCGAGCTGAACCAGGAAGGGCCCGGCGGCTTCGTCCCCGCGCGCTTCGACCTGGAGGCCGCGGAGAAGGACGGAACGCTCGCCCGCGTCGGCTCGACGTTCTCGCCCGAAAACGACGCGGTCTATGACGGGATCTCCCGCGCGGGAGTGCGTCTCGTCACCTTCGCGCCGATCCTGAAGCACGGGCTCTTCCCGCTGGCCGAGATCCTCGACACGCTGCTCTCCGCCGCCGTGGCGGCGACGAGCGTCCCGGTCGAGATCGAGTTCGCCGTTCACTTCCCCCCCGCGGCGACCCCGGAGTTCGGGTTCCTCCAGCTTCGCCCGCTGGGACGCATCCGGGAGCCGGTCGAGCCCGAGCTCGACCCGGTGGACGGCGCCAGGGTCCTCTGCGAGAGCGCCAACGCGCTGGGCCACGGCACCATCGACGACGTCCATGACGTCATCGTGATGGACTCGCGCCGCTTCGACCGTTCCCGCACCCGCGAGATCGCGCAGACGGTCGGCACGTTCAACGCCCGTCTCCAGTCGGAGAGGCGGCCGTATCTTCTGATCGGCGTCGGCCGATGGGGCTCGGCGGATCCGTTCCTCGGCATCCCGGTCGCCTGGCACCAGATCGCCGGCGCGCGGGCGATCGTCGAGTCCGGCTTCTCGGACTTCAAGGTGACGCCGTCGCAGGGCAGCCACTTTTTCCAGAACCTCGCCGCCGGAAACGTCGGGTACTTCACCGTCAACCCGGAGGCGGGCGACGGGTTCGTGGACTGGGACTGGCTCCGCGCCCGGCCGGCCGCTGCGGAGACCGAGTTCGTGCGGCACCTGCGTTTCGACGCGCCGCTCCTGATCGCGATCAACGGCCGCTCCCACAGCGGCGTCATCACCAAGCCGGCCGTGGCGTAGGCTTTCCCCATGAACAACCTCTTCGAACAGGCCGACCGGGAAGCCATCCTCGAAAGGCTCGCGAACCTGCACGCCGACTCGCCGCGACAGTGGGGAAAGATGAGCTCCGCACAGGCGCTCGCGCACTGCACGGTCGCGCTCGAGGCGGGAACCGGCGACAAGCCGCGCAAGCAGGCGCTGGTCGGGAAGATCTTCGCCCCGTTCGTCCGCAAGGGGCTCCTCGGGGAACGGCCGATGCCCAGGAACTCGCCGACGGATCCCACGTTCGTCGTCGCCGACGAGAGGGACTTCGAGGCCGAGAGGGAGCGACTGATCGCCGTGATCGCCCGCTTCTGCCAGCTCGGGCCCGAGAAGGCCGGCGACTATACGCACTCCTTTTTCGGGCGGCTGACCGGCCAGGAGTGGGGCCGCGTGATGCACAAGCACCTCGACCACCACCTACGCCAGTTCGGCGCCTAGGGGCTCGGGGGACCGCAAGGTCCCCGCTGACAGAGATCGGCTCCCCCACGGAAACCGTCCGGTTCCTCTACGAGACGCGCGGACCCTATTCGCTCGCGGCGACGGCGGCGCGGTTCCGGCGCTGGCCGGAGATCGTGGACCGCTTCGACGGCGCGGTGTACCGGCGCCTCCTTCCGGTGGGACGCCGCGGAGTTCTCCTCCAAGTCCGCCAGCCGGTTCGAAGGTCGGGGCTCGAAGTCGTCCTGCGCGGAGACGAAGCGGGGAGCGACCGGGCTCGCCGGGCGGCGCTGCGGGTCGTGGAGCTCGGGCTCGGCGCCGGGCTCGACGTCCGGCCCTTCTACCGAGCCTTCCGCTTCGACCCGCTCTTAGCCGACGCGCTGCGGCACTCGCGCGGCCTGAGGATCGCCGGGACGGCGTCCCTGTGGGAGGCGATCGTCACGGCGGTGCTCTCCCAGCAGATCAACCTGTCCTTCGCCTACGACATGCGGCGCGAGCTCTCGATCTCCTACGGCCGGCGCGCGCGCTTCGACGGGGAAACCTGGTTCGACTTTCCGGCGCCATCCCGCATCGCGGGAGAGAGTGAGAAGACTCTCCGGGGATTCCGGCTCTCGGGAGCCAAGGCCGGGACGATCCTGCGCGCTGCGCAGGCGTTCGCCTCCGCGGAGATGACCGAGGACGAGGTCTCGTCTCTCCCCGACGAGGAAGCGATCGCAAGGCTCACTTCCATCAAGGGCATCGGCCGCTGGACCGCCGAGATCGCGTTGTTGCGCGGTCTCGGCCGCGCCGACGTCTTCCCCGGTGGAGACCTCGGCGTGGTCAAGTACGTCGCGATGCAGCTCCTCGGCCACCGCGCCCGCGTCACCGAGAAGAGGATGCGCCGCTTCGCCGACCGCTGGCGCCCGTACCGCGGCCTCGCCCTCGTCTACGCCTACGCCGAAATCAACCGCCGCGCGGGCTCCGCCTGACGGATGTTCTCGGAATGATAGATTTTTTCCCATGCCCAACAGAGGAGGAGAAAAATGCGATTCCAAACATCTCTGGCAATCCTCGCTGGTCTTGCCCTCGCCGTGACGGCAGGCGCGCAGACGAAGACCTCCGGCACCCTCCAGTGCACGCAGGCGACCGACGCGCCGAAACCGATGGACGCCGGCGACGCGCCCGGGCACATGATGGGAGTCGGCAGGTCCACCTGCACCTGGTCCACGCCCATGGAGATCTCAGGCCTGAAGACCAAGGAAGGCACCAGCGTCAGCTTCGACGACATGATGGGCCCCAAGTACAGCGGCCGCGGCACCCACGTCTCGACGATGGACAACGGCGACAGGATCTTCGTGAAGTTCCAGGGCGGCGGAACCATCAAGGACGACAAGCTCGCCTCCGACGGCGGCAACTGGAGCTACACCGGCGGCACGGGCAAGCTGAAGGGCATCAAGGGCAAGGGAACCTACAAGGGCAAGACCAACCCCGACGGCTCCATGACCTATCAAATCGAGGGCGATTACACGCTTCCGGCGAAGTAACCCGGGGGCCACGCGGCTCCGCCTGTCCTCACCGCGCCTGCGCCAGGGCCCCTTCGCGAGGAGGACGTCAGGCGACTTCAAGGAGTTTGGAGGTGCTCGATGAAATGGCGATCGGGTATCGCGTTCTGGACCCCCTTTGGCTTCGCAGCCTTTCTCTCGGGCCTGATGCTCTGGAATCGAGATGCGGCTTGGGCCGCGTTCTACGCCTTCCTTCCGATGGCCTTCTTCTTCACGGGGGGAGCTTTCATGGTCCTGGTCAGGCGGATTCGCGTCATGGAGGAGCGCATCCGGACGCTGGAAGGGAGGCCGTGACCCAAGAGTCGCCTGATCTTTCGCTGCATCTTTGACGAGATCCCGGCGAAGAAATAAACAGGTCGGAGGTTCCCAGAAGAAAGAGCGTGATCGAGAACACGCATTAGTCGGAGGTACAAATGAACCGGGTTACCGGCATCGGCGGCATCTTCTTCAAAGCTAAGGACCCAAAGGCAATGCAGGCCTGGTACAAGCGACACCTCGGCATCGACGTGCAAGAGTGGGGAGGCGCCGCTTTCAGCTGGACCGATGCAGA
>DATFQY010000026.1:0-18967 GCA_035263845.1 Thermoanaerobaculia bacterium
CCTCGTCGTGATCCTCGGCGCCACGCACCGCCGCGCGCCGGTCGGTTTCGCGGGGATCGCGATCGGCCTCGCGCTGACGCTGATCCACCTGATCAGCATTCCGGTGACCGCGACCTCGGTCAACCCGGCGCGGTCCACCGCAACGGCGGTCTTCGTGGGCGACTGGGCGCTCGCGCAGCTCTGGCTCTTCTGGGTGGCGCCGCCGTTAGGCGCCCTTCTCGCCGGCTGGCTCTACAAGGGCGTGCTCCAGGGAGGCCCGGAGCCGGAGGTCGCGGGGCGGTGAAACAAAGTGATTCGACGCTTCGAAAGCGCAACTTGAGGAAAGGAGAAATCGTAATGAGGCACGGATTCCGATTCCTGCTCGCGGCGGCGTTGTGCTCGATGCTGCCCGCCGCCGCCGGCGCTCAGGCGGCGAAGAAGCCGAACATCGTCGTGATCTGGGGAGACGACATCGGCTACTGGAACGTCGGCGCATACACCCACGGGATGATGGGCGCCACGCCGAACATCGACTCGATCGCCCGGGACGGGATGCTCTTCACGGACCACTACGGCCAGCCGAGCTGCACCGCCGGCCGCGCGGCCTTCATCATGGGCCAGATGCCGATCCGGACCGGCATGACCACGATCGGCATCCCCGGCTCGACCCGGGGGATCCAGAAGACGAATCCGACCCTGGCGGAGGTGCTCAAAGCCCAGGGCTACGCGACTGCCCAGTTCGGGAAGAACCACCTCGGCGACCGCAACGAGTTCCTGCCGACCGTCCACGGCTTCGACGAGTGGTTCGGCAACCTCTATCACTTGAACGCCGAGGAGGAGCCCGAGGAGCTGGACTACCCCGGGCAGAAGAACCCGGCCTACCTGGAGAAGTACGGGCCGCGCGGAGTGCTTCACACCTGGGCGACGGACGTGGACGACCCGACGACGGACCCGAAGTTCGGCCGCGTCGGCAAGCAGAAGATCACCGATACCGGCAAGCTCACCCGCAAGCGGATGGAGACGATCGACGCCGAGGTCCTCGGCGAGACGCTGAAGTGGATGGACAAGGCGGGCAAGAGCGGCAATCCTTTCTTCGTCTGGTTCAATTCGACGGCCATCCACATCTGGTCCCACACCACTCCGAAGTACGTCCAGATGGCGGTCAACGAGGGGCGCGCGGAAGAGGACGTCGTGCGCGCCAAGATGCTCGAGCACGACGAGCACGTCGGCGCGATCCTGAAGAAGATCCAGGAGCTCGGCGCCACCGACAACACGATCGTCGTCTACTCGACGGACAACGGCAACGAGCTCCTCTTCTGGCCGGACGGCGGCTACGCGCCCTTCCGCGGCGAGAAGGGGACGACCTGGGAGGGCGGCGTTCGCGTTCCGTGCCTGGTCAAGTGGCCCGGGCACATTCCCGCCGGCCGTGTCTCGAACGGCGTCCAGAGCCACGAGGACCTTTTCGTCACGCTGGCGGCGGCCGCCGGAATGCCGGATATCAAGAACCAGCTCCTGACCGGAGTGAAGCTCGGACCGACGAACTACAAGGTCCATCTCGACGGCTACAACAACCTGGACCTCTGGACCGGAAAGGCGGACAAGTCGGCGCGCCGGGAGTACTTCTACTACGACGAAACAGACCTCATGGCCGTGCGGGTGGACGGGTGGAAGATGCACATCGGCGTCAAGCACCACGGCATCTGGTGGGACGAAAAGTCCTATCCCAGCGTTCCCTATGTCGTGAACCTGCTCATGGATCCCATGGAGAAGATGACGCCGGACTCGGAGGAGTATCAGTACATCGGCCGCAAATTTTTCGCATACAAGCTCTGGGCTCCGACCGCCGCCGGACCGTTCCTTGCTGCGCATCTGAAGAGCCTTCAGGATTTCCCGCCAAGCCAGGGCGCCGACACTCTCTCGATGAAGAAGGCGATCGACGAAGCCATGAGGAAGCTGGAGAACGCGAACGGGAGCAGCAATTAGAGATCGCTCGATCGGACGGCCGGGATAGGATCGCGCGGCTGACCAGAATTAACTGACTGAGGAGGGCTCAAATGCGTTGGTACCGATTCGTTTACGCCGTAGCCGCCATCTTCACGGCCTCCGTCGCGCTCGCGCAGCAGAAAGCGTCGGAGAAGCCCGCGGACAACATGGACATTCTTCGGGAGAAGCTCCGCGCCGACAAGAAGCTCCTGGTCGCCCAGAACATGAACCTGACCGAAGCGGAGGCGGCGAAGTTCTGGCCCGTGTACGAGGCCTACCAGAAAGACCTCGCGGCGACCGGCGATCGCCTCCTCAAGACCGTGAAAGAGTACGCGGACGCCTACAACAGCCGCTCCATCACGGACGAGAAGGCCCGCCAGCTCACCGACGCGATCCTCGCGCTCGACCAGGAGGAGGTCGATCGCAACAAGACCTACCTTCCGAAGCTTCGGGCCGCGGTGCCGGACGTGAAGGTCGCGCGCTACCTCCAGATCGAGCGGAAGATCCGGTCGCTCATCTGGTACGACCTCGCCACGCAGGTTCCGCTCGTCGAATAAAGGCGGCGGTGGCCGCTCGGTCGTTTTCTGCGAGACGCCTCGCGCTAAGCCTCCTCGGCTTTCTCCCGGTGGTCTGCGTCCTGGCCGCGCCCACGCAGACGGAGACGCCGCCCAAGCCAAGGCGGCTGACGATCGCCAACAAGCCCTGGAAGGGCGACTTCGACAAACTCCTCGAGCGGCGCATGATCCGGGTGTTCGCCCCGTTCTCCCGATCGCTCTACTTCAGCGACAAGGGGCGTGAAAGAGGCCTCGCCGTCGAGCTGGTCCGGGACTGGGAGCGCTACCTCAACAAGAAATACGCGAAGAAGCTCGGCAAGCGTCCCCTGACGATCTACACGGGGCCGGCCACGCGCGACAGGCTGCTGCCATATCTCGACGAGGGGCTGGCCGACGTTGCCATCGGCAACCTCACGGTCACCGACGAGAGGTTGAAGGCCGCGGATTTCGTGATGGGCGACCAGGGGAGCCTCGTCATCGACGAGGTCGTCGTCACCGGGCCGAAGTCTCCGAAGCTCGACTCGGTCGCCGACCTCTCGGGAAAGCGCGTTCACGTGCGCAAGGCCTCGAGCTATTACGAGAGCCTGGAAAAACTGAACGACCGCCTTCGGAGCGAGGGGAAGCCGCCGATCGACCTCGTGGTCGTGCCCGACGCGCTCGAGGACGAAGACCTGATGGAGATGCTGGAGGCAGGGCTGATCGAGCTTCTGGTGGTGGACGACTGGAAGGCGAAGATGTGGGTCCCGGTGCTCCGCAAGGTCAACGTCCGCTACGACCTCGTGCTGCGGGAGGGCGGCAAGACCGGCTGGGCGATCCGCAAGGGCAGCCCGAAGCTCGCCGCCGAGATCAACGACTTCTTCAAGAACTGGGCGGCGAAGATGGGGATTGCGGAGTACCGGATGGTGACCTACATGAAGCGGGTCAAGGAGCTGAAGGACCCGACTGCTTCCGCCGAGTACAAGCGGTTCCGCGACACTCTGGCGCTCTTCGAGAAGTACGGCGGGAAATACGCCTTCGATCCGCTGATGCTCGCCGCGCAGGGCTACCAGGAGTCTCAGCTCGACCAGGATGCGAAGAGCCCGGTCGGGGCGATCGGCATCATGCAGCTGATGCCCGCGACGGGCGAGGAGATGAAGGTCGGCGACATCCGCAAGGCCGAGCCGAACATCCACGCCGGCGCGAAGTACATGGACCGCTTGATGTCCACGTTCTTTCCCGACGCGAACTTCAGCGAAGGGAACCGGCCGCTCTTCGCATTCGCCAGCTACAACTGCGGGCCGGGCAACGTCTCGAAGGCGCGGGATCTGGCGAAGAAGCGCGGCCTCGATCCGGACAAGTGGTTCAATAACGTCGAAATCGTCGTGGCCGAGAAGGTCGGAACGGAGACCACGACCTACGTTCGCAACATCTACAAGTACTACGTAGCCTATAAGCTCACGCTGGAAGCGCAGGCGGAAGTCGAGAAGGCCCGCAAACAGGTCATCGAGTCCAAAAACTGATGCCGATCGTCCCAAGGGTGCTGGCCGCGCTGTCGGCGGTGCTTCTCGGCGCCACGGCGACGCCGTCCGGTTTTGGCCCGACGGTCGTCAACGCGAAGCCGGCTTCTTCTCCCGCGCCCCCAGGGATGGTCTGGATCCCGGGAGGGGAGTTCTCCATGGGGGCGAACGATCCGCCGGACTCAGACGAGGTCGGCATGAAGGCGACGGAGGACGCGCGCCCGATCCACCGCGTCTACGTGGACGGCTTTTTCATGGACAGGACCGACGTGACCAACGCGCAGTTCGCGAAGTTCGTTCAGGCGACACGGTACGTGACGGTCGCCGAGCGAAAGCCGCTCGCGAAGGATTTTCCCGGCGCGCCGCCGGAAAACCTGGTCGCGGGATCGGTCACCTTCTCGCCGCCGGACCACCCCGTTGCTCTGAACGATCACTACCAATGGTGGGACTACGTGAAGGGAGCCAACTGGCGTCATCCGCTGGGGCCGAGAAGCGACATCAAGGGGAAAGAGAACTATCCCGTCGTCCACGTCGCCTACGAAGACGCGGAGGCTTACGCAAAGTGGGCCGGCAAGAGGCTGCCGACAGAAGCCGAGTGGGAGTTCGCGGCGCGAGGCGGCGCGGCCGGCAAGCCCTTCGTCTGGGGCGATGCCTTCCGGCCTGGCGGCAAGTGGATGGCGAACACGCACCAGGGGCAGTTCCCCGTTCACGACACGGGCGAGGACGGCTTCATCGGCATCGCGCCGGTCGCGAAATACCCGCCCAATCCCTACGGCCTCTACGACATGGCCGGCAACGTGTGGCAGTGGACGAGCGACTGGTATCGCCCGGACTACTACGCGGAGCTCGCCCGCGCGCGGGGCGTCCCGCGCAATCCGCGCGGGCTCGATTCTTCCTTCGACCCGTCGGAGCCCAAGCAGCCGAAGAAGGTGATGCGCGGCGGATCCTTCCTCTGCACCGACCAGTACTGCTCCCGCTACATCGTGGGCACGCGCGGCAAGGGCGAGCCCGGCTCGGGAACGAACCACCTCGGCTTTCGCTGCGTGAAGCCAGCGTGAAGCAAAACGAGGACGCCTGAACTGAGATCCGATTCGCGCTGCCCCTAGGGGCAGGCTCGACGAGCACGCTCCCGCCCTAGGATCGGACCGAGCGGAAACTCAATCGAAATGTCGGGTCGCGAGGGCGTAACGAAAGCGCAACCGCGTCCTCCGCACAACCAAGAAAGGAAGAACTCATGTCCTCAACGCCTCAGGAAGACTGGACGAAACCCGCCGCGATGGCGATCCCGAAGGAGGGATATTTCAAGAAAGAGATGGGAAGGCACGGGCCGATCTTCCCCAAGACGCCGGCCTGCTACGGGTTCTCGATCATCGCGAAGGTCATTCCTGGAAGGGAGGAGACGGTTCGCGCGTACGCGAAGACCATCGAGGAGGCCGTGAAGGCCACTCCGGACGTGCTCGCGCCACTGCGGCTCCACTACCTGCGATGGGTGCTCTTCGACGTGGGGTCCGATTTGTATTTCCAGTATCAGGGGATCTTCGACACCGATTTCGACAAGTACCTCGAGGACGCGGTGGCCCTCTTCGTCAAGACCGGCATCACCACGGTCTTCGTGAACCTCGAGGGCTTCCCGGCGGACTGGAAGACGAACCTGGACGCGGTCACCAAGTTCTTCCGGGATCATCAGCGCCCGAGCTTCCTCGAATACGGCGAATACCCGTTCGTGAGCGCCGACGAGATCAAGAAGGCCCTGAAGCTGAAGGCGGCATTCTCCGAGATGCTCGACCAGATGCAGTAACACCCAGGCCGGAGGCGAGCCGTGCTCGAATTCGACGACATCCAGCACATCCTGCTGACCCGCGCTCCCGCGCTGACGGGCAGGTACGAGTTCCTGTCGTTCCGCGACGCCGCGAGCGGCCGGGCATGGCTCTCCGCCATCGCCGACAAGGTCCTGTCGGCGGCGGAGGCCCGCAAGTCTCTCGCGACGGAGAAGCGCTGGGTGAGCGTGGCCTTGACCTGGAACGGCCTGCGGACCCTCGGCGTCGGCGAAGAGTCTCTGGCGACTTTCCCGGAAGCGTTCAAGCAGGGGATGGCGGCCCGGGCAGAGATCCTGGGAGACACGGGCGAGAATCGTCCCGAAAAGTGGCTCGGGGGCCTGGCAGGCTCGGACCTCCATGCCATCGTCATCCTCTTCGCGCGCGACGGTCCGGAGCGCGAGCGCTGCAAGGCCGAACATGCCAGGCTGCTGGCCGGCGGCGAAGGAGTGAGGGTGCTCTCGGGCCTCGACCTTGAAGCCACGCCGCCTTTCGAGTACGCGCACGATCACTTCGGTTACCGCGACCGGCTCTCGCAGCCGGTGATCGAGGGCTCGGGCGAGGAGCCGACCCCCGGCTCAGGCGCGCCGCTGAAGCCCGGCGAGTTCATCCTCGGATACCCGGACGAAGACGGCCCCCCGGCGCACCTGCCGCGGCCCGACATCCTTATCCGCAACGGCAGCTACCTGGCGTATCGCCGGCTACAGGAACACGTCGGGGCCTTTCGCGACTTCCTGAAGGCGAACGGCCGCACGGCGGAGGAGCAGGAGCTCGTGGCGGCCAAGCTGATGGGCCGATGGCGCAGCGGCTGTCCGCTCACGCACGCGCCGGAGAAAGACGACCCGGCGCTGGGCGCGGATCTCAAAAGGAACAACGATTTCAACTACAAGCAGATGGACCCTCACGGATACGCCGTGCCGCTGGGCTCCCACATCCGCCGCATGAACCCGCGGGACACGGCGCACAACATCAACCGGCGCCGGATGATCCGCCGCGGCGCGACCTACGGACCGCACCTGTCCGAGGGAGCCCCGGAGGACGGTGTGGAGCGAGGGATCGCCGCGTTCGTGATCTGCGCGAACCTGGTCCGCCAGTTCGAGTTCGCGCAGAACGTCTGGGCCAACGACAAGAGCTTCCACGAATTGGGAAACGAGCGAGATCCGATCATCGGGAACCAGGACGGAACGCTCGAGTTCAAGATCCCGAAGCGCCCGATCCGGAAGACGATCAAGGGACTGCCGGCCTTCACCACCGTGAGAGGAGGCGCCTACTTCTTTCTTCCGGGGATCAGAGCGCTTCGATACCTGGCGTCGGGAACAAAGGAGAAGCCATGAAGCAGCCGGCTCGAACCTACAACCAGACCCACGTCGCGAGGGCGCACCGGGCGGGCAAGCGGCGGATCAGCATCTACTGGTCGTGGAGCTATCCCTGGGAGGCGGGCCGCGATCCCGCCGCGATGGAAAACCGCTTCTCGACGATGACCGAGGTCCGCAACGTCGTCTGGCCCGCCTACGAGACGCCCGAGTACAGCGCGGCGCAGTTTCTCCAGGGGATCTCGGGGACGCTCGAGCTCTTCCACCGCTCGACGCTTCTCTTCCAGCAGATCGCCGGCGAGGCGACGGGCTACCCGGTCGCGGTCTTCCAACGCATCGACCAGGCGGGCTACCGCCTTCCCATCGACGAGCGGATCCTCGCCGACACCGACACGCTCATGGTCTTCGGCCTCGACCACCTCGACTCCGGCCAGGTCGCCGAGCCGGAGGAGATCGAGGCCATCCGCGAGTGGCTCCGGCGGGAGGGGACCTGCCTGCTTCTGGCGCCCCACCACGACGTCGGCTTCACGGAGGACCGCGACCAGCGCCAGGTGGAGTACCGCCACCACGGCGACCGCCTCGTGCCTCGCCAGCAGCGCTTCAGCATGTACACCCGGTCGCTGATGAAGGCGCTCGGCGTCCCCGTGCTGAACAAGTGGGGCCTTCGCCCCGCGGTCGTCAAGGGAACGAAGGAAGTCGTGCCGGCCACGGCCTTCCGCGACCTCGACAAGCCGCGGTTGCTCGACAAGGTCACGGTCTTCAACTTCCACCAGCACCTGCCGCATTACGAGGTGACGGGGAACGACGGCTCGGTGAAGGTGCTGGCGCGCCAGCCCGTCGACGCCGATCGTCCGCATCCCTTCACCGCCGCCGGCAACAAGGAGTTCAACATCCTTCTCTGGATGCCGCCGGCCGGGGAGCGCGCCGGGGACATCCTGCTCGTGGATTTGACCCACTTCACGACCCTCTTCGGAGGAACGGAAAGCCTGTCGAACTTCTGGCACAACCTCGCCGTGATGAAGTGATCGCGCTCCTCGCCAGGGTCGTTCCCATCGCGATGCTCGTGTTCGTGGTCTCGAGCATGCTCGCGATGGGACTGGCCCTCACGGTGGCGCAGATCGCCGCCCCGCTGCGAAATGTCCGGCTTGTAACCCTCGCGCTGCTTGCCAACTTCGTGCTGATGCCCGGGGCCGCGTTCGGAATCGCGAAGCTGCTCCAGCTCCATGAGTCCCTGGCGGCCGGGCTGCTCATCCTGGGAACGGCGGCGGGCGCCCCCTTCCTGCCGAAGCTGGCGTCGCTGGCAAAGGGGAACCTGGCTTTCGCCGTCGGGCTGATGGTGCTCCTGATGGTCCTGACGGTCGGCTACATGCCGCTCGTCCTGCCGCGGCTCATGGAGGGCGTCACCGTCGATGCCGGGAAGATCGCCCGCTCCCTCGTTGTGCTGATGATGTTGCCGCTCGCCGCCGGGCTCGCCGTCAAGGCCTGGTTCGCCGCCATCGCTGCGCGGGTCAAGCCTCCCCTCGACAAGACGTCCAACCTGAGCCTCATCGCTCTGATCGCGCTCCTCGTGATTGTCAACTTCGACAAGCTGCTGGACGTCTTCGGCACCCGCGGCATCCTCGCCGGGATCGTCTTCATCGTCGCCGGCTATGCGATCGGACATCTTCTCGGCGGGCCGGGACCCGATACTCGCCGGGTCCTGGCGCTGGGAACCTCCCAGCGCAACATCGCCGCGGCTCTCGTGGTGGCGGGGCAGAACTTCAGCGACCCGAAAGTGGTGCTCATGGTCGTCGTCGTGGCGATCGTCGGATTGCTGATCCTCATGCCTCTCTCGCGGGCGCTGTCCCGGCGCGGTTAAGTTCTCGATGAAGACGCGGCTTCTTCTTGCCGCCGCGGCCCTTCTTCCGCTGGCGTCGGCCCGGCTGCTGGCCCAGAACCGCGGCGTCTATCCGCTCGGCATGAGTGCGACGAACTCGGGTGTCGTTCCTGCGCCCGGGCTGACCTACGCCAACGTCTTCATCTTCTATTCGCGCGACGAGTCGAAAGGGCCCGACGGCGAGACGCTCGGGACCGGCTCGAACTCCGTCCTGCTGGACCTGAACACTTTTGCCTGGGTCAGCGAGCCGCTGTCCCAGGTGGGCGGCGCGAAGTACTCGCTGGCGGCGACGATTCCGATCGCGAACAACTCCCTTTCCTCGGACGTCGCGGGGTCCTTGAGCGGCGGCGGCGGGTTGGGGGACGCGTATTTCCAGCCCCTGATCCTCGGATGGACAACGAAACGAGCGGATCTGCGGTTCGCCTATGGCTTCCTGGCGCCGACCGGAAGGTTCCAGGCGGGGGCGAGCGACAACGTCGGATCGGGCTACTGGACGCACGCCCTGTCGGCGGCGGAAACCTTCTCTCTGACGGAGAATCGGGCGACCGCGATTTCCGCATACGAGATCTACGAGTGGCATACCTCGCAGGAGGGCACCGGGATCCACCCGGGCGACACGTTCAGCCTCGACTATTCGGCCACGCACACGGTGTCGCTGCGGTCGGACATCCGGCTTCAATTCGGAGTCGCCGGGTACGAGCAGTGGCAGACGACGGCCAGGAGCGGTGCCAACCTGACGCCCGCCGAGGAAGCCAGCCGCTACCGGATCAACGCGATTGGCGTCGCCGCCAATGTGGTGTTGGCGGGACGGAAGATGAGCCTCGGCGCGAAGTACCTGAAGGAGTTCTCGAACAAATCAAGCTTCCAAGGGTACTCCGTGCAGGTCTCCGGCTCCGTCAATTTCTAGATCCGACGCGTAGCCGTAGCGACCCTCTAACGTGTCGGGGCGGCGATGACCCCCTCGGCGACGACGACGGCGACGCGGCGGTTCTTGGCGCGGCCCTCGTTGGTGTCGTTGGAGGCGACCGGAAACTTCGAGCCATAGCCGTCGGAGGTCATCCGCGAGCCCTGGATTCCCTGGCCCTGCAGGAAGACCATGACCGTGGCGGCGCGGTCGTGCGAGAGCTTGTTGTTGATCTCGTCGGTCCCGGTCGAGTCGGTGTAGCCCTCGATGCGCAGGTTCAGGTTCGGGAAGACCGCGAGGACCCCGCACATCTTGGCGAGCGAGACCTGCGCCTCGGTCTTCAGGGTCGCCTTCCCCGTGTCGAAGAGGATGTCGGAGAGGTTGACCACGACCCCGCGCGCCGTGTTCTGGGTGTCGGCCACCAGCATCAGCGCTCCCAGCAGCCTCTGCGCCATCGCGTCGCGCTCGGCGCCGATGCGCTGGTTCTCGACGGCCATCGCCGCCATCTGGGCCTCGAGGTCCTTCTTCTGGGCGTCGAGCGCGGCGGTCGCGGCGACCGCGTCGGCCTTCGACTTGTCGGCGCCGTCCTTCTCGGCCTTCAACGCCGCCATCTGGCTCTCGAGGTCCTTCTTCTGGGCCTCGAGCGCCGCCGCGGCGGCCGCCATGTCGGCCTTGGCCTTCTCGGCCTCGTTCTTCTCGACCTCGGCGCGGGAGCGCAGCAGGTTGGCCTGGGTCTCGGCTTCCTGGGCCTGCTTGCGCGCCGCGTCGGCGGCGGCCGCGCTCTTCTCGGCCTCGGCGGCTTTCGTGGAGAGCGCATCGAGCTCGGCCTGGCGCCTGGCCGCGGCCTCGGCGGCCGCCTTCTCCTGGGCCGCCTTGTACATGGCGCGGGCGGCGGTCGTCACGAGCGCGACGGTCCGCCGGGAATAGTCCGTCATCACCTTCGAGCTCCCGGATTGTGCGTTGGTCGCCTGGGCGAGAGTCGTCTTCGCCTCGCGCATGGATTTCTCGTCGTACTGTTCCAGCTGCATCTCGGCAGCGATCTCGTAGGAGCGGCGCGCCTGGTAGAGGGGAATCGGCTCCTTGCCGGTCCACTTCAGGAGCCCGATCGACTCACGGTCGTGCTTCATCGCCATCCCGAAACCGTTGAACTGGAGCGTCGAGTTCTTCGCGTACTGGCTGGTCGTGGGTCCGGAGGAGAAGACCACCATGTCGGAAGGGCGCCAGATGCCCGGCACCGGCTCCGCCGTGACGAACATGGCGAACTCTTTCATGCCGGTCTGGAACTTGACGTCTCCGCTCTCGCCGTCGATCCAAAGCTCTCCCAGGTTCTCGAAAAGGCCGGCGCGGGAAACGGCCCACACGGTGTAGGCGGTGATGTTTCCCCCGAAGAGGGCCGCTGGCTGCATCTTCCTGTAGTTGATGTCGATCCGAGCCTGGCCCTCCTTCAGGTCCACGTCAGCCGTCAGTGTGGCTCCGGTTGGCGCGCGGTCCGTGGTGACGAACGGAACGTCCACGCTCCGCCGGTCGGGGTACTGGATGATGTTGAGCGTCATTTCGCCGGCCAGCGCCGAAGCGCCGAGTGCGAACAGGGCCAGAACGAAAGCAAAGCGAACGGTGTGAGTGCGTCGGATCCTCATGGCCTTCTCCCCCTCTCCTCGCGGGCGGAGCGTGTGAGATGCGTTCGGCTCGCGGGGAGGGGATTACTGGACCATGTCCGGAGGGGCGGAGGAAGTCGGACGAAAGGGCATTGGGGCGAGTGGAGGGATTCGAACCCTCGACATCCAGATCCACAGTCTGGCGCTCTAACCAGGCTGAGCTACACCCGCCGCGGGACCGGGCAGTGTACCCGCCCCCGCGGGACCCGTCAAACCGTAGACTGGTGAGCACGATGCGCTACGAGTTGAAACCCCGCCTGCGGGTTCTCGCGGGGAACGCGATCGTCCTGGGGCCGGGTAAGGCTGACCTGCTCGAGGCGATCGATCGGGAAGGAGAGCTGCGTGCCGCGGCGCGGCACCTCGGTATGTCCTACATGCGGGCGTGGACCCTTGTCCGCGAGATGAACCGCGCCTTCGAGCGCCCGCTCGTCGCGACCGCCCGCGGAGGGAAGGCCCACGGCGCCGCCGGATTGACTCCTCTCGGCCGGAGAGTCCTCGCGGTCTACCGGCAGATGGAGCGCCGCTCCGCCGCCGCCGCCGCCCCGAGCTGGCGCCGCCTGCGCCGCCTCCTTCCGCGAGGCAAGACTTGAGAGATCCTTCCCGCGCATGACCTTCTCGCGGAGGGTGAGACGGGACAGAAGTGCCCGGTCTTTCCGTTTCCTCGCGCCGATTCTCGTCGTGTTTGCGATCCACCATCGTTCCGCCGATGCGCAAGTCCTCATCAAGGCCGGCGACGACGTCAACTTCCGGCTCGGGTTGCTGCTCCAGGGCTGGGCCGACTGGACACAGGACGCGGTGTCGGATGGGTATTCCCAGAGCTTCTTCCTCCGGCGAGCGCGCTTCCTAATCACCGGCAATTTCGGAAGCGACGTCAGCTTCTTCTTCATGACCGACAACCCGCGCCTGGGCGGCTCGGTCGCGGTCGGTACCCGGTCCCTCTCGTCTGGACTCCTCGTTCAGGACGCGTTCGTGGAGTGGAGGCTGGCGGGCGACCCGCTGATCCTGGATGTCGGCCTCTTCTATCTCCCGCTCTCCCGCGCCGCCCTGACCGGCTCGTCGAGCAACCTCTCGTTCGATGGCGCGACGTACTGCCTGCTGCAGAACTCGTTCACGCAGTCGAGCGCGGGCCGCGACGTGGGCGTCAGCCTCAAGGGCTACCTCGCGGCGGACCGACTGGAGTACCGAGTTGGGGTCTTCTCGGGTCAGCGGCAGGGTCCCGCTCCGGCCGGCGAGCCGGCCGGCTCCCGGAACTCGCCGCGCTTCACGGGCCGGCTCCAGTACGACGTCTTCGATCCGGAGAAGGGGTACTTCTACACCGGCACCAACCGGGGGCAGCGCCGCATCCTCGCCCTCGGCGCCTGGGGGGACGCGCAGGGCGATTTCGTGGCCGGCGGCGCGGACGTCTTCGCGGACATTCCGGTGGGCAGGGACGCGGTGACGGCCGAGGCCGACTACTTCTATTACGACGGCGGCCGGCAGTTCACGCAGGTGATCGGCAGCGTTGAAGTGCCGCTTCTCCCGAAGGAGGACGCGGTCTACGCGCAGGCCGGCTACTACTTCGGCGGGGTCGCGCTGCAGCCCTTCCTTCGCTACGAGCGGCTCCACTTCCGCGAGGAACGGTTTCGAGGCGGCGACCAGCGGCGCTACTCCGGCGGCGCCAACTGGTACGTCGCCGGGCAGAACCTGAAGGTGACGCCCTTCTATGAGCGGATCGTTCCGAGCGTCGCGCCGGCGGGCTCCCGGACCCGGGACACGAACCACTTCGGTGTCCAGCTCCAGTTTCTCTATTACTGACGGGCCGGTCCGAAATACTTGACGAAATATATCGGCTGTGCTTTCCTCGCCGCGTGCGGAGGGTTCTCGTCGCGGCTTTCCTGGCCCTGCCGGTCATGGCGGAGGCCCAGGTGGTGGTCAAGGTCAACGACGACGTGAGCTTCCGGCTGGGGACGCTGATCCACGGGTGGGCGGAGTGGACGCAGGACCCGATCGGAGAAGGCTACTCGCAGAACTTCTTCCTGCGCCGGGTCCGCTTCTTTGTCGCCGGAAGCATCGCCCGCGACGTGACCTTCTTCTTCCAGACCGACAATCCGCGCCTAGGCAACGCCGGGACGGCCGGGGCCAAGACCATCAACTCGGGGTTTCTCGTCCAGGACGCGTTCGGGGAGTGGAAGTTCGCGGGCGACACCTCGATGATCGATGTCGGCCTCTTCTACACGCCGCAGTCCCGGAGCGTCTTGACCGGCTCCGCGAACGGCCTCTCTTTCGACTCTCCGACCTTCGCCCAGCAGCAGGTCGGACCGCTCGGAGGGAGCGCCGGGCGCGACGTCGGCGTGCAGCTGAAGGGATATCTCCTGGGCGACCGGCTGGAGTACCGGGCCGGGGCCTTCGACGGCCGGCGGAACCCGGCCACGCCGGCCGGGGCCGGATCGCGCAATTCCCTCCGGGCGTCGGGGCGCATCCAGTACGAGTTCTTCGACACGGAGAAGGGCTACACCTACGTCGGCACCAACCGGGGAGTGAAGAAGATCCTGGCGGTCGGCGCCTGGGGAGACACGCAGGGAGACTACCGGGGCTACGGCGCCGACGTTGCCGCCGACATCCCGATCGGGAAGGACGCCGTGACCGCGGAAGGCGACTACCTCTTCTACGACGGGGGCAACGAGCTCATCACGATCGTCGGGAACGTCCCGACGCCGGTCCTTCCGAAGGCCGACGTCTTATTCACCCACGCCGGCTACTACTTCCACGCTGTAGAGCTTCAGCCCTTTGTCCGCTACGAACGGCTCGCGTTCCGGGAGGAGCGGTTCCAGGCCGGCGACCAGCAGCGCTATGCCGTGGGCTTCAACTGGTACGTCTTCGGTCAGAACCTCAAGGTCACGCCGTTCTACGAGCGAATCGTTCCGAAGGTCAAGCCGGCGACGGCGGCCGTCAAGAACACCAACCACTTCGGCGTCCAGCTCCAGTTCTATTATTTCTAGGGGGGCGGACAAGATGCGGACGCAAACGGTGGCCATCGGGCTTCTCTGGGCGATCCTTGCTGTTTCCTTGCGTGCGGAGGAGGTCCTCGTCTTCGCCGCGGCGAGCCTGACCGACTCGCTCCAGGAAATCGGGAAGGCTTACGTGGGCAAGACGGGAACCGCCGTGACCTTCTCCTTCGGGGGCTCGAGCGATCTCGAGCGGCAGATCGAGGCGGGCGCGCCCGCGGACGTGTTCTTCTCGGCCGATACCGCGAAGATGGACGCGCTGGAGAAGGCCGGCTTCGTGCGCCACCAGGACCGGCGGGAGTTCCTTTCGAACTGGCTCTCGGTCGTCGTTCTCGCCGACTCGAAGAGACGCCTGCACGGTCCGCGCGACCTTCTCCAGTTTTCGAAGATCGCCCTCGCCGATCCGGCCGCCGTCCCGGCCGGCATCTACGCGAAGAAGTGGCTCGAATCCGCGGGCGTCTGGAGCGAGGTCGCGGGCCGCGTGGTGCCCACGCTCGACGTCCGCGCGGCGCTCGCCGCCGTCGAGTCGGGCGCGGTTGAGGCGGCCGTCGTCTACCGGACCGACGCGCGGATCTCGAAGAAGGTTCGCTCGGTCTTCGACACTCCTGCCAGGCCGCCGGTTCTCTATTCCCTCGCCCCCGTGTCGCGCGCGGGGAAAGCGGCCAGGGACTTCGCGTCCTTTCTCCAGGGACAGGAGGCGAGCGCCGTCTTCGATCGCGCGGGCTTCATCGTCATGAAGAAGGATTGACGCCATCGTCTCGGACCTCTCGATCCTCCTTCTGACGCTCCGCGTCGCACTCCTTTCGACCGCGGTCATCCTTCCCTTCGGCATCGCCGCGGCGTGGGCGCTTTCGCGCGGCCGCGGGGCGGCCAACCAGGTCGCCGAGACGCTCCTGGCGCTGCCGCTCGTGCTTCCGCCGACGGCGATCGGCCTACTGCTGCTCGAGCTCCTGCGCCGGTCCGGACCGATCGGACGGCTCCTCGACCGGGCCGGGATCGAGGTGCTCTTCACATGGAAGGCCGTCGCGATCGCCACCGCCGTAATGTCGTTTCCGCTCCTCGTGCGTCCGGCGCGGGCGGCCTTCGAGACGATCGATCCGCGCCTGCTCGGGATCGCGAGATCGCTCGGCAAGTCCCGGGCCGAAGCGTTCTGGAAGGTCGCGCTGCCGCTCTCCTGGCGGGGCATCCTGGCCGGGACGCTTCTCGCCTTCTCGCGCGCGCTCGGGGAGTTCGGCGCGACGATCCTCGTCGCCGGGAACATCCCCGGGCGCACCCAGACCCTGGCGCTGGCGATCTTCCACCGCACGCAGATCGGCCAGGACGCCGAGGCGTTCCGGCTCGTCGGCGTCGTCGCCGCGATCGCGTTTGCCGCGGTCTGGCTGACGGAGCTCCTCCAGCGCCGCCGGGGCCGGCGCGAGACGGCCGCGGCTTGATCGGCCTGGACGTCCGGCTGCCGCTGGCCGGCTTTCCGCTGGCAGTGAGCGCCCGATTCGAATCGGGCGCGGTCGCCGTGATGGGGCCCTCCGGCGCCGGGAAGACATCGCTCCTGGAGTCCATCGCGGGACTGCGCCGCGCGGCCGGGAAGATCGCCATCGGCGGCGAGACGGTCCTCGACTCGGAGCGTTCCGTGGACCTTCCTCCCGAGCGCCGCCGCGTCGGCTACGTTCCCCAGGACTCGCTCCTCTTTCCCCACCTGACGGCAGCGGAGAACGTCCGGTTCGCTCTCTCCCGCGAGGAGGCTGGCCGCCGGCTCTTCGACGAGGCCGTCGCGATGCTGGAGATCGAGGCGCTCCTGCCGCGTTACCCCGCGACCCTGTCGGGAGGGGAGCGGCAGCGCGTCGCGCTGGCCCGGGCGCTGGCGGCGAAGCCGCGCCTGCTGCTGCTGGACGAGCCGCTCGCCGCGGTGGACGTGGAGCTGAAGGGGCGGATCCTGCCGTACCTCCTGCGAGTCCGAGACGAGATGAGGGTCCCGTTTCTCTACGTCACGCACAACGCCGGCGAGGCGCTGCTGCTGGCGCGAGAGGCCCTGCTCCTGCGATCCGGGAGAGTCGAGTCGGCCGGCCCGGCTGGGGAAGTGCTGTCGTCGAGGCGGCTCGCCGCCATCGATCCGATGGCGCGCTTCGACAACGTGGTCGAAGGGGTGGTCGAGGCGGCGGAGGCCGGAGGCCCGGCGCGGCTGCGCCTGCCCGGGGGAGAGGTGCTCCGCGTGCCGTCTTCCGGCGTCGCCGGAGAAAAGGCGATCTATTCGCTGGCGCCGGAGGACGTTCTTCTGGCGGCCCATCCCCTCGACCGCGTCTCCGCGAGAAACGTCCTCGCCGGGAACGTCGAGGCCGTGGACCTCGGGGGAGATGACGCCCTGGTCCGGGTCCTCGCTGCCGGAGTCGCCTGGCGCGCCCACGTGACCAGGGAGGCCGTCCGCGACCTCGACCTCGTCGCCGGCCGCCCGGTCTGGCTCGCCATCAAGACCCAGGCCTTCCGCCCGATCCGCTGAAGGGGCGCCCGCGACGCGGACGGGGCCGTGTGCTAGCTTGCCCGGCCGTGAGAAATCCGGCGGCTCTCATCCTTGCTTCGACGCTCGCCATCGCCTGCGGCGGGGGGAAAGAGAGGGCATCCGCTCCTCCGACGACTGCCGCGCCCGCGCCCCAGCCACGGGAAGCGGCGCGGGCCAAGAGGCCGCCGGATGGAGACGGGAAGCATCCGGTGATCTGGCTGGGGCTGGACGGGCTGGACTTCGAGATCCTGGACCGCCTGGCGGCCGCGGGGAAGATGCCGAACTGGAAGAGGCTCGCGGGCGAGGGCTTCACGGCCCGACTGACGAGCTTCGCGCCGCTGATCTCCCCGATCCTATGGACGACGGCGGCGACGGGTGTCGCCCCGGACGTCCACCGGGTCCTCGATTTCCAGGAGGTGGATCCGAAGACCGGAACGAAGGTCCCCATCTCCGGCCTCTCCCGCGCGGTCCCCGCGGTCTGGAACATGACGTCGGCCGCGGGCCGGAAGGTCGGGGTCGTCGGATGGTGGGCGACCCATCCGGCCGAGGAGGTCAACGGCTTCTTCGTGACCGACCACGCGACGCCGATCCTCTTCGAGAAGCTTCCGCTCGCGGGCGCGGCGTTCCCGGCAGCGCTCGAGCAGGGTGTCGCGCAGGTCCTCGAGCGGGAGGGGAAGATCACAGCGGCGGACCTCGCGCCCTACCTCGACGTTCCGGCAGGCGAGATCGAGTCCGCGCTCTCTTCCGGGGCCGGAATGGAGAGCCCCATCGTCGCGCTGAAGAGGATCCTCGCGGCGACCCGCGTCGGGCAGCGGACCGCGGCGGATCTCTACGACCGGAACTTCCCCGACCTTCTCGCCTTCTACCTCGAGGGGACCGACGAGGTCGGCCACGGCTTTGCGGCCTCGACGCCGCCCAAACTTCCCTGCGCGAAGGACGAGGACCTCGCGCGCTACGGCCGCGTCGTCGAGACATATTACGGGGAGATCGACCGGATCCTCGGAGAGTGGATGCACCGCGCCGAGGACGACGGCGCGACCCTGATCGTCCACTCCGACCACGGCTTCAAGTGGGGAGACGACCGGCCCTGCGGCTTCGCGTCGGGCAACTGGGCGACCGCGGCGTTCTGGCACCGCTTCGACGGGGTCTTCGCCGCCTGGGGAGCGCGGGTGCGTCCGTCGCCCGAGCGGGGCGGCGCGAAGCTCTTCGACGTCGCGCCGACGGTGCTCGCCCTGCTCGATCTTCCAGCCGGCGCCGGGATGCCCGGCAAGCCGCTCGCAGCTGCGTTCCGGGACCTTCCGGTGGCCGGGAAACCGGTCGACTACTCGAAGATCGAGGTCCGACGGCTTCCCACGCGGGCGATCTCCGCCGAGGAGGCAAGCGAGTACACGAAGAAGCTCCTTGCCCTGGGCTACCTCTCGCCGTCGCAGGCGAAACCGCTCGCGCCGACGGGGGGAGACCGGCCCGGCCTGACGGAAGGCGCCTGGAACAACCTGGGCGTCTACTTCCGCGAGACGGCGAGGGACGCGAGCGCCGCCCGCGCCGCCTTCGAGAAGTCGCTCGCGCTGTCGCCGGACTACTACTCGCCGATGTTCAACCTCGCGGTCCTGGAGCGCGAGAAAGGGAATCTGAAGGGCGCCGAGGACTGGTTCTTCAAGTCGATGGCCGCCTTGAAGTCCGATCCGGAGCCCGCGGTCGCCGGGTGGGCTCGGGAGTACGAGAAGGGCGGGAAGGCGGCCACGGCGAAGTCGCTCCTGGAGCGCGCGGCGCGTGAGTACCCCGCCAGCGAAGGGGTCGCGCGGGACCTCGCGATGCTGCGATACCGGTCGAAGGATTGCGGAGGAGCGGTGGCGGCACTGTCGCGGTTCGAGGACGCGACGAAAGACGCGCGGACTCTGAACGAGCTGGCGCTGTTCGA
>DATFQY010000027.1:0-27402 GCA_035263845.1 Thermoanaerobaculia bacterium
CGCGGAAACGCCGCCCTTGACGTTCGCCGAGTCGTCGCGCCGCTGGCTCGGGACCGTCATCGCGGTCGCGGGGCTCGGCGCTCCGCTCCTCGTCGGCCGGGAGCCCGGGCTGCCGAGCGTGGCCGACCGGCTCGCCCGTCGTCCCCTCGTTTACGAAGAAGCCGGTTGAGCTCTCCACTTCGCGTCGCGGTCGCCCAGATCGACACGACGGTTGGCGACTTCGACGGCAACTGCCGAAAGATCCTCGAGCACGGAAAACGCGCCGAGCGGGAGGGAGCGGCAATCGTTCTCTTTCCGGAGCTCGCCGTCTGCGGCTACCCGCCGCGGGACCTCGTCGAGCGGCAGTCTTTCATCCTCGAGTCCGAGCGCTTCGCGGCGCGCGTGGCGAAGGCGGCGGGCGAGGCGCTCTGGATCTTCGGCTCCCTCGAGCGTAACCGCGCTCGCACCGGCCGCCTCGTCTTCAACACGGCGGTCGCGGCGCGCCGGGGAAGGATCGCCGCGCGCTACCACAAGAGGCTTCTCCCGACCTACGACGTCTTCGACGAGGGGCGTTACATCGAGCCGGGAAACCGGCCCGCCGTCCTGCGCCTCGCCGGTTGGCGCATCGGCCTGACGATCTGCGAGGACATCTGGAACGACAAGACATTCTGGAAGCGCCCGCTCTACCCGACCGACCCCGTCCGGGACATCGCGGCCGGGAACCTCGATCTCCACGTCAACATCTCGGCCTCGCCCTGGACGCACGGAAAGGCTCGCCTGCGGGAGCGCATGATGCGGCAGATCGCCCGCCAGACCGGCGTCCCGCTGGTTTCCTGCAACCTGACGGGAGGAAACGACGGCCTCGTGTTCGACGGCGCCTCCTCGGCGTTCGATGCGGACGGGCGCGTGGCCGCGCGCGGGGAGTCGTTCCGCGAGGATTTCTGGACGATCGACCTGCCCGGCGGGAAGGGCCCCATCCGCGAGCCGGAATCCGAGGTCGCGCGGCTGCGGAGCGCTCTCGTTCTCGCGCTCGCCGACTACGCGTCCAAGTGCGGCTTCACGAGCGCCGTCCTGGGCCTCTCCGGCGGGATCGACTCCGCGGTCACGGCGGTCCTCGCGGTGGACGCGCTCGGCGCGGAAAACGTCCTCGGGGTGGCCATGCCGGGGCCGTATTCCTCGGAGGGGAGCGTGCGCGACGCGAGGGACCTGGCCGAGCGCCTCGGCATGCGCCTGCTCGAGATCCCGATCTGGCCGGTCTTCGAGGCTTACCGAGAGGCGCTCGCCCGGGCGTTTGCCCCGGGCTCCTGCGGCCCGGCCGAGGAGAACCTGCAGGCCCGCATCCGCGGCGGGATCCTCATGGCGCTCTCCAACCGGTTCGGCCATCTCGTGCTTTCGACGGGGAACAAGTCGGAGCTCGCCGCCGGCTACTGCACGCTCTACGGAGACATGGCCGGCGGATACGCGCTCCTCTCGGACGTCCCGAAGACGATGGTCTACGGGCTCGCCCGGGAGCTCAACCGAGGCGAGGAGAGGATCCCCGCCTCCTCGATCGCCAAGGAGCCCTCGGCGGAACTCGCGCCCAACCAGAAGGACAGCGACACGCTGCCGGCCTACGAGGTCCTCGACGCGCTCGTGGAGGCGCTCGTCGAGCGATCGGCGTCGGCCCCGGCGGCGGCCGCCAGCGCGGGTGTCCCGGTCGCGCTCGCGCGCGACATCGCCCGCCGCATCGACCGCAACGAGTACAAGCGGCGGCAGGCCCCTCCCGGCCCCAAGGTCACCGCCCGGGCCTTCGGAGACGGGCGCCGCTACCCCATCGCGCAGAAGTTCGACGTTTGATGCTTTCAGCCATCAGCGATCAGCTATCAGCCATGGAAGAAAGTCGGCATCCCGATCTGAGAGCTGACAGCTGACAGCTGATAGCTTTCCCCCCCCATGAAAGCTGCCGAACGGTACGTGTGGAAGGAGATCCCCGGCTCCTCGCACGACGTGCTGCGCCGGCGGATCCGCGCGCTGCCGCCGGGGATGCGGCTGCTCGACCTGGGCGCCGCCGGCGGCCACCTCGGCCGCGCGATCCGGGACCGGTGCGCCTTCCTGGCCGCCGTCGAGCCGCACCCGCCCGACTCCGACGCGACGCGTGACGGCTACGACGAGTGGCGCCCCGTGGACGCCCTTCACGCGGGCGGCTGGCCCGAGCCCTTCGACGTGGTCGTCTGCGCCGACGTGCTGGAGCACTTCGCCAGGCCCGACGAGCTGCTCCAGCGGATCCGGGGCTGGCTGAAGCCGGCCGGGATTCTGCTGACCTCGATCCCGAACATCGCGAACGTCTCGATGCGCCTGTCGCTTTTGGCGGGCCAGTTCAACTACGCCGAGCGCGGCCTGCTGGACCGGACCCACCTGACGTTTTTTACCCGGAGGACCGCGAAGGAGCTGCTCCGCCGGCAGGGCTTCCGGATCCGGGGCGTCGAGCCCACGGCCATGCCCTACGAGCTGGCGCTTCCGTCGCTTTCCCGCGCCCCGTGGAACGCGCCGGTGCGGGCGTTCTCCCACCTCAGCGCGCGCGCCTGGCCGACGATGTTCGGCTACCAGTTCGTCTTCGAAGCGGTCAAAGAAGAGCCGTGAATTCCGAAATCCGAAATCCGAATTCCGAAATCGCGTCTCTCGTCATCCCGGCCTATAACGAGCGCAAGCGCATCGAGCCGTGCCTGCGGTCTGTCGCGGACTGGGTCCGGACGCTGCCCGGCGGCTGGGAGTGGGAGGTGATCCTCGTGGACGACGGCTCGACCGACGGCACGAAGGGGATCGCCCGGCAGCTCGCCGCGGAGCTCGGCCTGACCCTCCAGATCCGGAGGCACGAGGTTAACCGCGGAAAGGGGTGCGCTTTGCGCGAGGGCGTCCTCGCCTCGCGCGGCAACCCGATCCTCGTCTCCGACGTGGACCTCTCGACTCCGCTGACGGAGTGGGTCAAGCTCGCCGAGAGGCTCCCGACGCATCCGGTCGCGATCGGTTCCCGCGCGCTCCAGGAAAACCTGGTGCGCCGCAAGCAGCCCTTCTACCGCCGCGTGCTCGGCAAGGCCGGCAACCTGCTGGTCCGCGCCTTCGCCGTCCCCGGAATCCGCGACACGCAGTGCGGCTTCAAGCTCTTCCGCGGAGACGTTGGCCGCGACCTCTTCGGTGAGGCCCGCGTAGACGGCTTCGCCTACGACATGGAGATCCTCTTCCTGGCGCGCCGCCGGGGAATCCGGATCGCCGAGGTTCCCGTCCTCTGGTTCAACTCCCCCGAATCCAAGGTCTCGTTATTCCGAGACGCCCTGCCCACGCTGTGGGACCTCGTCCGCCTGAGATGGCTGCACCGGAAGAATTGAAGATTGGCGATTGTCGATTGCCGATTGAGAAGTGGCCCGAGCTCCCTTCTTCAATCATCGTTCGGCAATCTTCAACCTGATGGTTACACCCGCGGCAACGAGAGGAGCGAGGGCCGACGTCGTCCGGGCGAACGACGTGCGGATCAACCATTCCGGGCCCAGCACCGCGAACGCGGGAAGGAAGAGGTAGGCGAGGCAGCACAGTCCCGCGAGGACGAGCATCCGGTCGCCGGACGGATTCCGCCGGCCGACGAGGATGAGAACGGCGAGGCAGACGATCCCCGCCCACAACGGCAGGATCGCCTCCCGAAGGCCCGCCTGGAGCGCCTCGCCCACGCGCGGGAGGAACTCGAGGATCATCGTCGGCCCGAGGTACCCGAAGTCGAAGTCCCGCAGCGGCAGGTTCCCCTTCCAGAGCCGGCCGGCGAGGGGAAAGACGATGGTCGGGACGGCGATCGAGAGGAAGATCTTCCGCGATACCGCCGGCGCGGCCCGGCGGTGGAAGAGCCAGAACACGAGCCCCAGGACGGCCAGGAGGAGGCCCTCGTTCTTCGTCGAGAGGGCGAGGACCGCCGCGACCGCCAGGCGGCCGGGCGCCCACGCGTCGGTCTCGTCGAAGGCGTCCGCCAGCGCCGCGCCGAAGAGGAGCGCGGCGAAGGAATACGGAATGTCCGCGAGCCCCGTCAGGAACGCGGAGTAAAGCGGCCGGAAGTTGGCGAGCACCGCCGCGGCCGCCAGGGCCGCGCCCCGCGACGCGCCGCGCCGGCGAAGCCACCCGAAGAGCGCGAGCAGCGTCGCCCCTTGCAGCACCGGGAAGAGGATCGCGAGCGCCTGGTCATCCCAGCGGCCGAGGACGAAGGAGAGGGCGGCAGACAGGCACGGAAGCCCCAGCGGATACTCCGGATGCGAGAAGGCGACCGAGGAGTCGGTGAAGAGCCACCTTGGAATCGCCGCGGAGGCGAAGATCGTCTTGCCCTTGAAGCCCCAGATCGCGAGGAAGTCGTTGGACCACATCGGCTCGGAGAGGGAGCGGATGGCGTAGGCGAGGACGCCGAAGAGGATGAGAAAGCCGAAGAGCCATTCCGATTTCGGACTTCGGATTTCGGATTTCGGATTTTCGGAGGGAGTGCCCCTCACCCCGGCCCTTTTCCGCCGGAGGGAGAACGCGGCGACGATGATCGCGAGGATGAGAGCGGTCCAGCGAGGCGAGAGGTGGACGGCGAAGCCGACGGGCGCAGAGAGGGCCAGGAGGGCCAGGCCCAGGGCGAACGCCCAGGCGGCGCGCTCGGATCGGCCGCTGGACGGAGGCAGCAGGAGGGAGGCGATCGGAAAACAGGCGGCGCCGGCGGCGAGGAGGGTCGCGGCGACACCCGCGAAGGAGAGCCAGAGGTTAGTCAAGGGCCCGGCGCCATCAGAACGCCCTTCCAGACCTGCGCGACGACTTTCCACGCGCCCGGCGGCGGCTGGCCGTAGACCGCGAGAAGCCAGCCCGGCGGAATGCGATCCCTCAGGACCGTGGCGCGTACCGGCGTGAAGTGGTACGGAACAAGGTACTCGGCCGGGGAATCGAGCGGCGCGCCCAGGACCGCGACGCCGGGCGTCGCCGGCGGAAGGTTGCGCCGCGCCGACTCGAGGAAGACGTAGAACTGCCGATCCGGCGATGCGACGGTCCCGTTCAGGTGCCGCGTGTTCGAATCGGCGGAGGCGGTGCGGAAGAGAAACGCCGCGCGACGCGGGAGCTTATCCAGGTCGCCGGACGCCGCCGTCAGGATCAGCAGGCCCGCGCCGGCGGCGAGGGCGGCGACGCGCCGGTCGATCAAGCGATCAAGGGAAAGCCGGCGCAGAGCTCGCCGACCGTCTTCCTCACGCCCTCCTCCACGCCCGCGTCGCCCAGGGCGTCGAGGGTGCGGCCGATGCAGTCCGCGATCGTGTCCATCTCCGCCGGGCCCATGCCCCGCGAGGTCACCGCCGGAGTCCCGAGGCGCACCCCCGAGGCGACCAGCGGCGGCCGCGTGTCGAAGGGGATCGTGTTCTTGTTGACGGTGATCCGGACGCGGTCGAGAGCCTTCTCAGCGTCCTTGCCCGAGATCCCCTTCGCCCCCACGTCCACGAGCATCATGTGGTTGTCGGTCCCGCCCGAGACGAGCCGGAAGCCGCGCCGCGCCAGGGCGGCGGCGAGCGCCTTCGCGTTCTCGACGATGCGGCGCTGGTAGTCGGCGAACTCCGGAGTCGCCGCCTCGCCGAACGCCACCGCCTTGGCCGCGATGACATGCTCGAGCGGCCCGCCCTGGAGGCCCGGGAAGACGTTGCGGTCGAGGTCCTTGGCGAACTCCGAGCGGCAGAGGACGAGCCCACCGCGGGGCCCGCGCAGCGTCTTGTGCGTCGTCGAGGTGACGAAGGGCGCGTGAGGGACCGGCGAGTTGTGCAGCCCGGCGATGACGAGCCCGGCGATGTGGGCGATGTCGCATACGAGCGCCGCGCCCGTCTCCTTAGCGACCTCACCGAATCGCGAGAAGTCGATCTCCCGAACGTACGCCGAGGCGCCCGCGATGATGATCTTCGGGCGGTGCTCCCGGGCGAGGCGCGCCAGCTCGTCGTAGTCGATCCGCTCGTCCTCCTGGCGGACGCCGTAGGCGACGACCTTGAAGTCCTTGCCCGAGAAGGAGAGCGGGTGGCCGTGCGTCAGGTGCCCGCCGTGGGAGAGGTTCATGCCGAGGATCGTGTCGCCCGGCTTCGCGGCCGTCAGGTACGCCGCCATGTTGGCCTGCGACCCCGAGTGCGGCTGCACGTTGGCGTGCTCGGCGGAGAAGAGCTTCTTGACGCGCGCGATGGCGAGGGACTCGACCTTGTCGATGAATTCGCAGCCGCCGTAGTAACGGCGGCCCGGGTACCCTTCGGCGTACTTGTTCGTCAGGACGGACCCCTGGGCCTCCCGCACCGCGCGCGAGACCCAGTTCTCCGACGCGATCAGCTCGAGGTTCCCGTTCTGGCGCTTCTCCTCTTCCCGGATCCAGCCGTAGACCTCGGGATCGGCCGCGGAAAGGTCGCGATCGAGGAAGGACAACGTGGCCATCAATGGTTCGGCTTTGCTCATCCCACAAGCTCCTTGTATTCCGCGTTGCAGTAGCTGTCGGTCATTCCGGCGATGTGGTCGGCGATCGCCCGGTAGTAACCGGGCCGCGGCCGGTACTTCTCGGCGACCTCGCGGTCCACGTCCTTGAGCGGGACTTCCCGCAGCAGCCGGACGCCGAGCTCATCGCGCAGAGCGGCCAGCACGTCGTCGGGAAGAAGCCGCGGGTTGTCGCGGTAGGCGTGGAAGACTCCGGCGATCACGCGCCGCGCGTGCCCGTCGTTTCGGGACACCGGGAAGGAGTGGATGATGTGCCGGTACACGAAATCCTTGAGCTCGCGGTAGTGGCGCCGCCCGGTGTCGGAGAAGAAAACGAGGTCTCCCGGCAGCCGGTCCCGCACCCGGTAGAAGTCGTCGGGGCCCGCGATCCCGCTCCGCTCGAGCCACGCCTCGATCCTCGAACGGGAGCTCTCGACGAGGTCGGAGGCCAGGACCGCGATCATCCCGCGGATCAGCGAGGAGCGGCCGGCCGCGGCGTTCCCGCCGGGAGGCCGCGCCCGGCGCACGGCTTGCGAGATCTCCAGCGACTCGATCTGCTCCTCCTCGGCCAGCGGCAGCCCGTCCTCGAGGTCATGGGTCTGCTGAGCGATCTCGTCGGACCAGTTGACGAGCTGCGCCTCGAGAGTTCCGCCGGACTCGAACCGCAGCCCCTCGGGAAAATCGAGCGGGAACGGGAACGATTTCTTCCACGTCGTGTGCTTGAAGATCCCCTCCCGGACGTCGTGCGTCAGGTTCAGCCCCGGCTCCTCGTAGCGCTTCTCCAGCCGGTCCACGACTCGGACGGATTGGTAGTTGTGCTTGAAGCCGCCAGCCTCCGGGTGGCTCTCGCGGAGCAGCCGGTCCAGCACCCGTTCGCCGGAGTGGCCGAACGGCGTGTGCCCGAGGTCGTGGCCGAGCGCGATCGCCTCCGTCAGGTCCTCGTTGAGCCCGAGGGCGCGGGCGGCGCTCCGGGCGATCTGCGAGACCTCGATCGTGTGCGTCAGCCGCGTGCGGAAGTGGTCCCCCTCGTACGGGATGAAGACCTGCGTCTTGTGCTTCAGGCGCCGGAAGGCCCGGGAATGGATGATCCGGTCGCGGTCGCGGGCGTAGTCGGTCCGGGTGTCGCCCTCCATCGCCCGGACCGGGCCGCGAGGGCGCGAGGACCGGGCGCTCTTGGAGGCGAAAACGGCGAGGCGCTCCTCCTCGAGCCGCTCGAAACGCTCCCGGGTAAATTGCGCGGTCGCGATGGTCATCGGGTCCCTTCGGGAGTGGCGGCGAGGAGAAACGCGCGCGCCTCGCCGACGAGGTAAAGAGAGCCGGCGACGATTATAGGGTCGCTGCCGCGGCGGGCCAGCCGTTCCCCGAGCGCCTCGGCGACGCTTCCTCCGACGACGACCTCCGGCCCGAACGCGGGAAGACGGCGGGCGAGATCCGCCGCGCGGGCGGAGCGCGGCGTGCCGATCGTGACGAGCGTGACCCGCCCGGCCCTGGGGAAGAGGACCCGGGCGATGCCTTCGACGTCCTTGTCCGCCATCGCACCGAACAGAAGCTCGCAGCGGCCCGCGAGCCCGGCCTGCCGAAGGAACGCGGCCAGCGCCGCCGCGCCTTCGGGGTTGTGGCATCCGTCGAGAAGGACGCTGCGTCCGCGGAGCTCGAATCGCTCGAGGCGGCCGGGCCACCGCACGGCCGCGACTCCCGCCGCGATGGACGCCGGATCGAGTCGGGGCAGCGCGGGACCGAGCAGCTCGGCCGCGCGGACGGCGAGCGCCGCGTTCCACGCCTGGTGCTCGCCGGGAAGTGGCGTCGCGAGCGCGAGCGTCTTCTCCGGCGTCGCCAGCCGGAAGTGCGCTCCCTCGAGGCCGTCCTCTTCGACTTCGACGCGGATCTCCTCACGGGCGTCGTGCCAGATCGCGCCGGCCTTCCGCGCCGCATCTCGGAGGGCCGCCCTCGCCTCCTGGTCCGACGCCCGGGCGAGCGCCGGGCGTCCAGGCCGGAAGATGCCGGCCTTCTCGCGCGCGATCTGGGGCAGCGTCCCGCCGAGGTCCTCCACGTGGTCGAGGCCGATCGAGGTGACGGCCGACACCGACGCCGGGGCGACGTTGGTCGCGTCGAGCCGGCCCCCGAGGCCGACCTCGAGGATCCCGAGGGAGACCTCCCGCCTCGCGAAGAGGACGAAGGCCGCGGCGGTCATCGCCTCGAAGTAGGTCACCGGGATCGCCGGGGCCGCGTCCGCCGCCTCGAAAACCCGCGACAGCACCTCGTCGAGCTCCCCAGGGGCCACGTCTTTCTCCCGGACGCGCACCCTCTCGGTGACGTCGATTAAGTGAGGCGAGGTGTAGAGACCTGCCGGGACCCCGCCCGCCTCCGCGATCGCCGAGAGCGTCGCGGCCGTGGAGCCCTTGCCGTTGGTCCCGCCGATCAGGATCGAGGGAAACGCCCGCTCGGGGCGCGAGAGCCTCTCGCAGACCGCGTCGATCGCGGAGAGACCGAGCTTGACCCCGCGCTGCCCGAGCGACTCCAGGCGGGCCAGGGCCGGGTGGCTACGACCTCCCATCCCAGAGGAAGTGCAGGCACTTCACCAGGGTTTCCTTCATCTCCTGGCGCTGGACGACGAAGTCGAGCATGCCGTGGTCGAGCAGGAACTCCGACCGCTGGAATCCCTCGGGCAGGGTCTGCCGGATCGTCTGCTCGATGACCCGCGGCCCCGCGAACCCGATGAGCGCCCCCGGCTCCGCCACGTTCAGGTCTCCCAGCATCGCGTAGGAGGCGGTCACGCCTCCCGTGGTGGGGTCCGCCATGACCGAGATGTACGGGATCTTCGCCTCGGAGAGGCGGGCGAGGGCGGCGGAGATCTTTCCCATCTGCATCAGCGAGAAGATCCCCTCCTGCATCCGCGCGCCGCCGGAGGTCGAGACGAGGATCAGCGGCCGCTTCTCCTTGAGCGACCGCTCGGCGGCGCGGGCGACCTTCTCGCCGACGACCGACCCCATCGAGCCTCCGAGGAAGAGAAACTCCATCGCGCCGATCACGACAGGGATCCCGCCCATCGTCCCGGAGCCGACGACGATCGCGTCGGAGGGGCCGACGGTGTCCTGGTTCTGCTTGAGACGGTCGCGGTACCGCTTGGCGTCCTTGAACCTCAGCGGGTCGGCCGAGCGCAGCTCCCCGTCGAACTCGACGTACTTCTCGTCGTCGAAGAGCATCCGCAGCCGCTCGGGCGCGGAGAGGCGGAAGTGGAAACTGCACTTGGGGCAGATCTTGAAGTTGCGGGCGAGCTCCTTGCTGTAGAGGATCTCGCGGCAGCTCTCGCACTTGACCCAGAGCCCCTCGGGGACCTTGCTCTGCCTCTCCCGCGGCTCCTTGGGGACACGATCCTTCTTGAACCACATGGGGAAACGCCGATCCTAACAGTAGGAAGCTCGGTTCAGCGGGCCGGGGCGACCGGCACCCACCGGCGGCGCCCCGCCGAGTCCACCTCGATCCGGGACTCCACGGAGAAGGCGCGGCGAAGGTTCTCGGGCGTCAGGACTTCCGCGGGAGGGCCCTGCGCGAGGGTCCGGCCGCTTCGAAGGAGCAGGACCCGGTCGGCCAGGTCCGCGGCCAGGTCGATCTCGTGGGTCACGAGCAGGATCGTGGCCCGGCGCTCGCGATGGGCCCTCGCCAGGATCTCGAGGAGCTCCAGCCGGTGCCGTGGATCGAGCCCCGAGGCCGGCTCGTCGAGCAGCCAAACGTCGGCGTCCTGCGCCAGCGCCCTCGCCAGGAATACCCGGCGCTGCTCTCCCCCGGACAGGGCCGACGCGTCGCGCTCCGCCAGCGACTCGACGTCGCACGCCCTCATCGCTTCGAGTGCGCGCCGGCGATCCTCCGGCGAATCCGACGCGAACCCGCGGTTGTGCGGGGCGCGCCCCTGCAGGACGAGGTCGAGCGCGCGGATTGGAAAGACCAGGTCCACGCTCTGGGGAACGTAGGCGATCCGGCGCGCGGTCTCGCGGCGCGGCATCGAAGCGAGCGGCCGGTCGTCCAGGCGGACCTCCCCCGCCGAGGCTGGGACGATCCGGGCGAGGACCTTGAGGAGCGTGGACTTGCCCGAGCCGTTCTCCCCGAGCACGGCGGCGATCTCTCCCTTCTCGACGTCCGCGTCGACCCCCGCCAGCGCGGGCGTGGGCCCGTAGCTCGCCTCGAGGCCGCGCGCGCGAAGGATCGTCATCGGTTCCGCAGCAGCATCCACGCGAAGAGCGGGGCTCCCACGGCGGCGGTCACGGCGCCGATCGGAAGCTCCGCCGGCGCGAAGAGCGAACGGGCGAGGGCGTCGGCCGCGACGAGGAGCGCCGCCCCGGCGATCGCCGAGACCGGAAGGAGGACGCGCTGGTCGTTGCCGACGGCCGAGCGCGCCGCGTGCGGGACGAGAAGGCCGACGAAGCCGATCACCCCGGCGAAGGCCACGGCCGCCCCGGTCAGGAGCGACGCGGCGAGGAAGACGATCCCCTTGGACTTCTCCGTGTCCACGCCGAGGGCCGCGGCGTTCTCCTCTCCGACCGCGAAGAGGTTCAGCCGCGAGGCGGAGAGCAGGAGCACCGCTCCCGCCGCCGCCGCGTACGGAAGGAGGACCAGCGCGCGCCCCGGGGTCGCGTCGGCGAGGCTTCCCATCATCCAGAAGATCATCGTCCGAGCCGCTTCGCCGGAGACGACCGAGAAGACGAGGAGCAAAAGCGCGGAAAAGAACGCGTTGGCGATCAGGCCGGCGAGAAGGAGGCGCTGCAGGTCGAGCCGGCCGCCGCGCCGGGCCATCGCGGCAACGCCGAGCGACGCCACGACAGCCCCCGCGAACGCCGCCGCGGGCGAGAGAAACGGCGAGAGGCCCGCCATGACGGCCAGCGCCGCTCCGGTCGCGGCCCCGCCGGAGGTCCCGAGGAGGAACGGATCGGCGAGGGGATTCTTCAGAAGCGCCTGGAGGGCGGCGCCGGCGAGCGCGAGGCATCCTCCGACGAGCGCCGCGAGGAGGACCCGCGGAAAGCGTAGCGACGCGATGAGGCGGGCTGTCTCCCCCGCCGGCCCCTGACCGGAGAAGAGGTCGGGCAGCGAGAGCCTCACGCCGCCGGCCAGGAAACCCAAGGCGAGAGACAGCAGCAGCAGAGCCGCCGCCACCGCCAGAGCGCCGGCCCGGCCCCGCGTCATTGCGAGAGCTCGCGCTGCAGTTTCTCCAGGGCGTCGAAGACCCTCGGCCCGGGCCGGGTCAGCTCCGACTCGTCCACCTTCACGACGCGCGCCCGTGAGACCGTGCCCCGCGAGAGCGGCCCCGACCCCTGTGCGCGCTCGTAGGCCTGGCGGGTCTGGCTCGAATCGGGCAGCACCAGGACCTCCACCGGCGCCGTCGCGAGCCACTCCGGCGAGACCAGCGGCCATCCCTCGCGACCCGCGAGCAGGTTCTCGCCGCCGGCTTCCGTCAGGACGTCGTTCAGGAACGTCCCGCCTCCAGCGGCCTGCGGCGGATCGGGCCAGATCAGGAGGACCGTCTTCGGCCGGGGACCCTTCCTCGCGGCGGCGCGCGCGCGGACCTCGGCGCGGCGCTTCTCCAGCCGGCCCGCCAGGCTCTCCGCCTCCCCGGCGCGGCCCAGCCGGACGCCGACCATCCGGATTCCGGCGAGGACCCCCTCGAGCGAGCCTCCGGGAACGGCGAGGACCGGGATCCCCGCCGCGGCGAGCGCGTTGACGGGCCCCTTCGCGTTCCCCTCGGGCGTGGCCAGAACGAGGTCCGGGTGGAGGGAGACGACCCGCTCGGCGCTGACCTCGAGACCGCCCACCCGCGGAAGGGTTTGGGCCTCGGGCGGGTAGTCGGAATACTCCGAGACCCCGACGAGGGTCGAGCCCGCGCCGACGGCGAACACGATCTCGGTCAGGTTAGGAGCGAGCGTGACCACGCGCGAAGGCGCGCCGCTGACTCCGGACGGCGGCGGAGCGGAGGAGGGGCTTCCACACGCGAGCAGCGCGGCGGCGGCGCCGGCGAGAACGGCGAGGAGCGGCGCCGGCGCGATGCCGGGCCGCCGGGCGCGCGGGCTACCTCTGCGTCTCGGTGTCTTCGAGGTCGTTGGGGATGCCCAGACGCATGCACGCGGCGTCGTACATCTGGCGGGCCGCCTTCTGCGCGTTCTGCAGCTCCGCCAGCCGGTCCTTGACCTTGGCCAGCTCCTGCTGGATCTGGTCCTCGAGATCCGAGATCTCGTGCTTGGTGACCGCGAGCGTGTTCTCGTAGAACTTCCTCTGATCCGCCGAAAGACTCATCGGGCCTCCTGACGATAGTTTTTCACGGACGCACGTCCACCACGACCGTGCGCCACATTTTCACGGGAACCCCGTTCTTGGTCGCATTCTGGAATTTCGCGCCGCGGATCGACTGGAGGACGGCGTCGTTGACGATCCTCGAAGGCGTTCCGGACTGGAGCCGGGCGCTCGCGACCGCGCCGTTCTCGTCCACCAGGACGAGGGCGACGACTTTTCCGGCGATCGCCTGCTGCCGGGCGGCCGGCGGGTAGACGAATCGGGGAAGCGAAACGAGGGACGGCTCGACGACGCCCGGGCCGGGGCCGACGAGGTCCCCTCGCGAGACCTCGGCGTTCTCGGCTTTCGCGGGAGCAAGAGCGGGGGCGGAGCCTGGCGCGGGGGCCGCAACGGGAGGAGCCTCCGTCGGCGCGGGGACCGCCGTGGGCTCGGCGCGGACGGGCGCGGGAGGAGGCTCGGCGACCTTGGGCTCGGGAGTCGATTCCACCGGCGCGGGCGCGGGAGCCGGCGCGGCCTGGGCCGGGACCGGAGCCGACTGGGCCGCGACACCGCTTCTCGCGGCCCGCGCGGCCGCTTCCGCCGCGGCCTTGCGCCGCAGCGCGAGCTGCCGCTGCGCCTCTTCCTGGATCGCCCTCGGATCGGGCGCCGGAGGCGCGGTCGGCGCCACCGTCGGCGCCGCGGCCGGGGGCGCCGTGGCCGCCGCCGTCGGGGCGGGCGCCGGCGCCGCCGGCGGGGCCGGCTTTCGCGCCAGCAGCACGATCCCGACCGCGAGGATCACCACCGCCGCCGCGATCATCGCGTAGAGGCGGGTGCGCTTCTGCGCCTCCGGCTCGGTCGTCTCCGGCAACGCCGAAGCGAAAATGGGCGGCGCGGCTGCCGCGGGCTTCGGCGCCGGTTTCGGCGGGGGCTGCGACGCCGGTTTCGCAGCGGGTTTAGGAGGAGGCGTCGCCGGCTTCGCGGCCGCCTCTTCGCGCACGGGAACGCGAACCTCCTTCTTCGGGCGCTCCGCTTTCCTCGCCGACGGAGCGGCCGCCGCCGCGGGCTTCTTCGGCGCCGGCTTCGCTTCGGGCACCGGCTTGCCTTCGGGCTCCGGCTCCGCCTCGGGAACCGGCGGAGGAGGCAGCGCCGCGTCGCGCGCCCGGGCCTCCTTGCGGGCTGCGTCCTCGGCCTCGAGGTGCCGGACGTAGACGGCCAGCTCGCCGCTCGAAGGGGGCGGCTCGTAGGTCCGCAGGACCCCCTCGAGCTCGCGCAGCATGTCGGAGGCCGAGGCGTAGCGGCCGGAGGGCTCACGCGACAGCGCCTTCAGCACCAGCGTGTCGAGCGCCGGCGGCACGTCCGGGTTGACCTTCGAGGGAGCCATGGCCTCGCCCGCGCGGACCTTCTCGAGGACCGCGACCTCCGAGTCGCCGGTGAACAGCTTGCGGCCGGCGAGCATCTCGAAGAGGACCGACCCGAGCGAGTAGACATCGCTGCGGTGATCGAGCGGCATGCCCCACGCCTGCTCCGGCGACATGTACGGGAGCTTGCCCTTCAGGGCGCCCGACTCGGTCCTCGAGACCTTGGAGGAGGCCTTGGCGATCCCGAAGTCGCACAGCTTCACGTCGCCGTCGTTGGAGACGAGGATGTTGGCCGGGGAGACGTCGCGGTGGACGATCCGCAGGTCCGTCCCGTCGTCGCCCCGCCGGCGGTGCGCGTAGTCCAGCGCCGAGGCGACCTTGGCCGCGATCGAGACCGCCAGAGAGATCGGCATCGGGATGCCGTTTTCCCGCGCCAGGTGGAGGATCGACCGCAGGTCGTGCCCTTCGACGTACTCCATCGCGATGAAGTAGCCGCCGGACTCGATCTTGCCGAGGTCGAAGATGTGGACGATGTTGGGGTGCGAGAGCTGCGCGGCGAGCTTGGCCTCGTCGGCGAACATCGCCAGGAACTCCTCGTCGCCGGCGATGTGAGGCAGGATCTTCTTGATCGCGACGGTCTTGCGGAAGCCTTCGGCGCCGGACAGCCGCGCGCGGAAGAGCTCCGCCATCCCGCCGCTCGAGATGCGCTCGAGGATCTCGTACTGGCCGAACCGGTCGGGCGGGGGCTGCACCGCCTCGCCGGCGGGCGCGAAAGGAACAGAGGGCTCGGGAGCCGCCGACGGGGTTCCCGGCGCTCCGGCGGAAGCGGGCGGCGCGGCGGCGGGACGCGGCTTCGTCTCGCGGCGAAGTCCCGAGAGGGTCTCGTTTAAGAGACGCTCGACGTCGGCGTCGGTGGAGGACTTCGGCGCGGGCTTTGGCGCCGGCGCGCCCGGCTTCGGAAGGACGCCGGAGAGCGTGTCGCGCAGCCGCCTCTCGACTTCCTCCGCGGTGTCCGCGGCGGGTTTGTGCGCGGCCGGCGGCGGAGAGGCCTCGCGGGTGACCTCCTCGAGGATGTCGGAGAAGATGTCCGAGGCCGTCAGGGACGCGGCTGCCGCCGGGCGATTCGCGGCGGCCTTGGCCGTCGCCGCGGTCGCGACGATTGCCCGGGCGGCGGCTTCCCGGAGCGTCTCGTCCGAAAAGGGCCGCGGGAGCAGGTCGAAGGCGCCCACCCGCTGGGCGTCCGCCTTGGGGTTGGCCCCCTTGTACCCGGAGACCATGAGGAGGATGGGAGGCGCCGCCGGTCCTCCCCGCCGCCGGATCTCGCGGATGACCTCGGCGCTCGGCAGCCTCGGGAGCATCCCCGACAGCAGGACGAGGTCGAACGTCGACCCCCCGAAGGTCGCGAGGGCTTCCTCGCCGTCGTGCGCCGCCACGACCTCGTAGTCGGGCTCGCGCAACACTCCCCTCACACGCTCGACGGAGTGTGACTCGTAGTCGATCAACAGGACTCTTCTTGCCATTTAGTCGGCCCGGAGTTCGGGATTGGGAAAACGCTTGAAATGATAAGGCATCCGGGCCGATCGGCCCCACATATAATCGCCCCCGCTATGTCCGGACACAGCAAGTGGGCGACAATTAAGCACAAAAAGGGAGCGGCCGACGCCAAGCGCGGACGCCTCTTCACCAAGCTCATCAAGGAAATCACGATGGCCGCTCGCCTGGGCGGCGGCGATCCGGGGGGCAACCCGCGCCTTCGCAAGGCGATCGACGACGCCAAGGCGGTCAACATGCCCGCCGACAACATCAAGCGCGGAATCCAGCGGGGAACGGGAGAGTTGCCCGGGGTGACCTACGAGGAAGTCAACTACGAGGGGTACGGTCCGGGCGGGGTCGCCGTGTTCATCGAGGCGATGACCGACAATAAGAACCGGACCCTGCCGGAGATCCGGACGATCTTCTCCAAGCACGGCGGGAACCTCGGCGAGTCCGGCTCGGTGCGCTTCCTCTTCCAGAAGAAGGGCTACATCGCCATCGAGAAGGACAAGGCGAGCGAGGACACGGTCATGGAGGCGGCGATCGAGGCGGGAGCCGACGACGTCCGCTCGACCGACCAGTACCATGAGGTCGTCACCGAGCCGGAGTCCTTCACTTCCGTCAAGACGAGCCTCGAGGAGAGGAAGCTTCCGATCGCGGTCGCGGAGGTCTCGATGCTCCCAACGACCGAGGTCGTCCTCGACCAGCGCAAGGCAGACCAGATGGTCAAGCTCATGGAAGCGCTCGAGGACCACGACGACGTCCAGCACGTCTGGGCGAACTTCGACTTCGAGGAGACTGCGTAGGCTGAAGGTCCTCGGTTTCGATCCGGGCACGGCGGCGACGGGTTATGGGGTGGTCTGCTTCGAGCAGGGCCGGCTCACGCTCGACGGCTGCGGCGTCTGGAGGCCTCCCGCGGCGCTGACCTTCGCCGAGAAGCTCGACTTCCTCTTCTCCGGAGCCCTGAAGATCCTCGAGGAGTGCCAGCCGGCCGCGGTCTCCGTCGAGACGGTCTTCACCGCCCGCAACGTCTCCTCCGCGATCAAGCTCTCCCACGCCCGGGGCGCGCTGCTGGCGGCCGCGGCCCGAAGCGGCGTGCCGGTCTTCGAGTACGAGCCCCGGCTGGTGAAGAAGGCGCTGGTCGGATACGGCAACGCCGAGAAACCGCAGGTCCGCTCGATGGTCCTCTCTTTGCTCGCCCGGCAGCGGGCCCGGGTCCCCCTCGACGCGGCGGATGCCCTCGCCGTGGCGATCTGCCACGTCCACGCCTGCCCGAGGGGCCAGTAGACGCGGGGCGTGGAAGGAGCGACCCTAGGCGCCTAGCGCCTTCCGGCTCAAGAGGTTGTTTGGCAAAGCCCGCTTTTTGGCTTATTCTATTAGGCATCCAAGGTCCCCGGTCCCTCGCGAAAGGAGATTGCATGAAGGCCAAGCGTGCCGCGCTCCTCGGTCTGGTCGTGTCCATGTTCGGAGCGACGGCCTCGGCCCAGCTGGCGCCGACCCTCGGGGGCGACATCGGGCTCTTCACGATCCCCTCCGCGGATACCCCGCTCGCCGGGCACTTTACGTTCGGTGCCTATGGGTGGAAGGAGCAGTTGATCGCCGGGAACCTGGCGTTTTCCGACACGGAGTTCCGTTCACGCTTGTACAGCCACTGGGCCGGCGAGGGGTCGTTCGGCTTCGGGTTCACGGACAACTGGTCCATGTTCTTGAGCGCCGGCGAGGAGAGGTTCGAGAGCCGGGGCGGCTGGACTGGCGGCTCGATCAACAGCATCCAGATCTTCGGCCACTTCAAGGCCGATGAGGCGCGCAAGATCCGGATCGGGACCAAATACCGTTTCGTCCCCGAGGTCGAGTCGGATTTCCGGATCAGCCCGTGGATCGCAGTCAACATCCCGATCGGAGACACCTCGATCGAGAAGGGCGCGTCGGACCCGGACCTGGACAACATCAAGTCGCGGCGGACCGACTGGGAATGGGGCCTCGCGGCAACCAAGGGAATCTTCACCGGGGCCGTCTCTTACACGCTTTCGGGGCGCCACGACAACGACGTGCGGGTCGCCAACCGCCTCCGGTTTGCCGCCGGCGTGGACGTCCCCTTCACGCCGGGCATCCACGGGATCGCCGAGCTCGACCGGACGATCTTCGACGGCGGGGACTTCGCCGACGAGAACTACTCGATGCTGGCGCTGGGAGCTCGGTTCTTCTTCGGACGCTCCGGCTGGGCCGTCTCGGCCGCCGTCAACTCGAACCTGGACCTGATGTTCAAGCACGGATTCTCGCCGTCGCCCATCGGCGGTCTCGTGGGGGTGTCGTACGTCGCGTGGCCTCCCCCGCCGCCGCCCCCGTTCGTCGTCCCGCCGCCGCCCCCGTCGGCCCCGGTCGTCATCGAGCAGAAGACCGAGGTCGTGCAGCCCAAGCCGCCCGCGCCGCCTGCGCCGCCGGCGCCCGCGCCCAAGTTCACCCGGGACGAGATCTTCTTCGACGCCAACAGCGCACGGCTGACCAACATCGCCAAGGCGATCCTCGACGGCGTCGCGCTGAGGATGAAGAACGACCTGAACGCGACGGCGGTCGTGACCGGCTACTCCGACAACACGGGCTCCGAGGAGGCCAACATGGCGATCTCGGCCAAGCGGGCCGCCGCCGCCAAGGAGTACCTCGTGACGCGCCACGGCATCGATCCCGCCCGGGTCACCACGGCGGCCAAGGGCTCCGCGGAGCCGGCCTACGACAACTCGACCCCCGAGGGACAGGGCAAGAACCGTAGGGCCCTGATCGTGGTGACGTTAGTATCGGGGTCGTGAGCACGGACTCTTCCGAGCGGGAAGCCAAACCCCCTCGAGCCGAGGGGGTTTTTTTCGCCCACGACCAGGGAGCGCCCGTCGGGGCGGCCGCGACCGGAACGCCCCGGGCGGTGGGGTTCGCGGTGGTTTCTCTGGCCGCGACGGTCGCCCTCCTCTATTACGGCCGGGTCTTCTTCATCACGGTCATCTTCGCCCTCTTCCTGGCGTTCGCGATGCGGCCGTTCGTATCGCTGCTCGAGCGAGCGCGCGTCCCGCGGGTTCTCGCGATCCTCCTTCTGCTGTTCGTCCTCGTCGGGGCGCTCGTCCTGCTCTTCATCAACGTCACCGCACAGTTGAACGAGTTCTACGGAGACCTGCCGCGGTACCAGACGCGAATCAAGGAAGTCCTCTCGGCGATCACGGACTTTGTCAACACGCTGCGGGAGCGGATGGGCAACATCCTGCCGTCGGAAGAGTCCCGCGGAGTCCGGGAGGTCAAGATCGCGGAGTCGCCGATCGAGTTCACGCGCACGCTGGTCGCGCAGGTCGGAGGCGTGCTGCACCTGGTCCTCTACGCCGCCGCGGTGCCATTCCTGACGTTCTTCATGCTGAAGGATCGCGAGAAGTTCGGCCGGGTCATCGCGGGGATCCTCTCGCGCAACCAGAGGATGGCCGGGTCCGACGTCACCGGCGCGATCTCCCGGACGATGACGTCCTACGCGCTGGGCCTGTCCTTCGTCATGCTGATCATGGCGGGCGCGACGACGCTGACGCTGATGTTCCTCGGCATCCGCTACTACTACATCCTCGGGCCGATCGCCGGGCTGGCGATCATGCTGCCGTACGTGGGCGTCATCCTCTCGACGGTGCCGGCCGTCGCGGTCGCCTACTTCCAGTACGACGGGCGCAAGGCGCTGCTCATCCTGCTCGTCTACTCCGTGCTTCAGTTCATGGAAGGCAACGTGCTGACGCCCTTCATCGTGGGCGGAAAGGTGCGGCTCTTCCCGCTGACCGTCATGATCGCGTTCATCTCCTGGGGCCTCCTCTGGGGGATCCCCGGCGCGGTCCTCGCCGTTCCGCTGACCTCCGCCATCAAGGTCGTCTGCGAGCACATCAAGGGCTGGGAAGGCTTCGCGCGATTGCTCGGAGATCCCGACCCGCCGCCCCGACGAACCTAGACGGAGACCTTCGCCTTCCTCCCGAGCGACAACACGCTTCCCAGGAACCCGGCCGCCATGCCGGCGGCAGGCATGGCGGAGGAGATCCGCCAGTCGAGGAAGCGCGCCCAGAAGATGGAGAGGACGGGATGCGGGTGGAGGAAGAGGAAGCGCGACACACCCGCGTAGGTGGCGAAGAGCAGGCCCAGCGCGAGGGCGCCGCCGGTCAGGCCCTCGAAGGCGCCGTAGAGCCAGAAGGGAGCCCGCACCGCGCCCTCGGTGGCTCCCATCAGGCGCATGATCTCGATCTCGTCGCGGTGCAGGTCGAGCGCGAGGCGGATCGCGGAGGCGACCGAGAGGATGGCGGCGACCGTCAGGAGGCCGCCGAGGAAGAACCCGGCGCCGCGCAGCACGCGGACGGCTTCCTGGAAACGGCGGTCGAAGCCCTCCTCCGAATCCGCGGACTCGACGCCGGGAAGGCGACGCGCTTCCTCGGCGACCTTGGGCGAATCCGCGGAGGACGCCGGCTTGACGTAGACCTCGACGGTCGGCGGGAAGGGAGCCTCCTTTAGTTCGGCGAGCGCGGCGCCCAGGTCCGGGTAGGACCTGCGGAAGCGGTCGAGCGCCTCGGGGCTGGTCACGACGCGGACCCGCTCCACCCGCGGATCCGCGGCGAGGCGAGCGGCGACGGCCTGGGCGTCGGCGGAAGCTTCGAGGGTCGCCACGACGGAGGGAGGCTCCCCTCCCATCGTGGCCAGCCGGCCGAGGTTGCCCGAGAGCAACACGAGGAGTCCCGGCACGTAGAGGCCCAGCGCGATCAGCGCGACGGCCAGGATCGTCTGACGAGCGCCGCTCCGGGCGATGGACCACGCCTCGCCGAAAAGATAGCGAGCGTTGATCGCCATTGAGGGGCCGGTCTGCCTCTAGCCTCGTGGAAGGAAGGGCGCTTCGCGGATGAGGGGGGCGGGGGGCGCTCCCTCTCGCAGGCGGCCGCGCTCCAGGGTCAGGACGCGCTTGCCCATGCGGCGGATCATCTCCAGGTCGTGGGTGGCGACGACGACGGTGGTGCCCCTCACGTTGATGTCGCCGAAGAGCCGCATGATCTCCTCCGAGAGGACCGGGTCGAGGTTGCCCGTCGGTTCGTCGGCGAGGAGGAGCGCCGGCTCGTTGACGATGGCGCGGGCGATCGCGACGCGCTGCTGCTCGCCGCCGGAGAGGTCCTGCGGGTAGGCGTTCATCTGGTGGTGCAGGCCGACGCGCTTCAGGACCTGGTAGGCGCGGCGCCGCTGCTCCGCCCTTGGCAGGCCCAGCACGCTCTGGACGAACGCGATGTTCTCGAAGACGGTCTTCCTCCCGATCAACCGGAAGTCCTGGAAGACGACGCCGATGGTCCGTCGGAAGTACGGGACCTGCGAGCCCGGAAGGACCCAGATGTTGCGCCCGTTGACGACGATCTGGCCGGACGTCGGCGCCTCCTCCCGGAAGAGGAGCTTCAACAGCGTCGTCTTGCCGGCGCCGGACGGGCCGGTCAGGAACACGAACTCCCCGCGCTCGACCTTGCACGTCACTTCCGTCAGCGCGTGGCGGAAGCGCCCGTACTCCTTGGAGACGTGGTAGAGCTCGATCACGCTCCGCCGCCGGAAAGGGCGCGCGTCAGCGCCTCCCGCACGCTCCCGGGGTCGGCCCGGCCGCCCGTCTTCTTCATGACCTGGCCCACGAACCACCCGAAGGTCTGCGTCTTGCCGGACCGGTAGAGCGCCGCCTGCGACGGGCTCTCCGCCACGATTGCCTCGGCGAGCGCGTCGAGCTCGCCGGCGTCGCTCATCTGGCGGAGCCCCTGCTCCTCGACGATCACGCGCGCCTCCAGCGGAGAGTCGAGCATCGCCGCGAAGACCTCCTTGGCGGTCGACGCGGAGATCTCCTTGCCTCCCAGCAGCGACAGCAGGCCGGCCAGCCGCTCGGGCGTGATCGGGAACGAGAGGGCGTCCTCGGGCGAGATCCTCCGGTCCTTCATCCAGCGCAGGACCTCGCCCGTCACCCAGTTGGCGGCGAGCTTGGGCGGCGAGAGCGCCGCGGTCTTCTCGTAGTAGTCGGCCAGCTCGCGGGCGGCCGTCAGGACCTCCGCGTCCGACGACGGAAGCCCGTACTGCGCGATGAAGCGCTTCTGGCGCGCGCGAGGGAGCTCGGGAAGCTCCGCGGCGGCTTCCGCCGCCCAGGCCTCGTTCACGATGAGCGCCCCGAGGTCGGGCTCGGGGAAGTACCGGTAGTCGTGCGCTTCTTCCTTGCCCCGCATGGAGACCGTCCGGCCGGCCGCGGCGTCGTAGAGCCGCGTCTCCATGACGATCTTTTCGCCGCGGGCCAGCGCCGCCGCCTGCCGCTCGGTCTCGTGCTCGATCGCCTTCGCGACGAAGCGAATCGAGTTCAGGTTCTTGATCTCGACCCGCGTGCCGAATGGGGCGTCCTCCGACATCCGAACCGAGACGTTGGCGTCGCAGCGCAGGTTGCCCTTCTCCATGTCGGCGTCGGAGACGCCCGTGTACCGGAGCAGCCGGCGCAGCTCCGTCAGGTACGCCGCCGCCTCCTCGGGTGACCGGATGTCCGGCTCGCTGACGATCTCCAGCAGCGGAACGCCGCACCGGTTCCAGTCCACGAGCGAGACGGTCCCGGGCACATCGTCGTAGGGCGTGTCGTGAAGGAGCTTGCCCGCGTCCTCCTCGAGGTGGATCCGGACGAGGCGGATCGCCTTCGGCCCCTCCGGGGTGTCGATCTCGATCGAGCCGCCCGTCGAGATCGGGCGGTCGTACTGGCTGATCTGATACCCCTTGGGCAGGTCCGGGTAGAAGTAGTTCTTCCGGGCGAAGCGGGAGTCGTGATGGACCTCGCCGCCAATCGCCGCCGCGAGCTTCAGCGCAAGCGTGATCGCGTCGCGGTTGGTGACGGGAAGCGTCCCGGGAAACCCGAGGCAGACCGGGCAGGTCGCGGAGTTCGCGGGGGCGCCGACGGTGACCGGACAGGAGCAGAAGAGCTTGGAGCGGGTCTGCAGCTGGGCGTGGACTTCCAGCCCGATGACGGGGAAAACCCGCGTCCTGTCAATTGTTTCGGCCGAGGACACCGAGAAATTCTACCGCATAATGCCGGCGTGGAGATCGCCTGGCGCCCGCCGAACCTGCCGCCCGGCCTGCTCGTCGCGTTCTCGACGCGCGGCTCCGCGCCGCAGGGAATCGCTTCCCCGACGGAGTACCTCGCGCGGAGATTCGCCGAAGCTCTTTCGCATCCGGAGATTCCGATCGTCCGCGCGACGCAGGTCCACGGAAGGGCCGCCGCCGAGATCGCGCAGGCGCCTCCGAAGGGCGCGGCCCGCGACGAGGGCGAATGCGACGTCCTCGCCACGAGGCTGCCCGGCGTCGCGCTCGTCGTGCAGACGGCCGACTGCGTCCCGATCGTTCTCGCCGGCGAGGGTGCGATCGCCGTCGTCCACGCCGGTTGGCGAGGCTCGGCGAAGAACGCCGCCACCGAAGGCGTCGCCGCGCTCGAGCGCCTGGGGGAAGAGCCGGCGCGACTGCGGGCATACCTCGGCCCCTCGATCGGGGCCTGCTGCTACGAGGTCGGCGGCGAGGTCGCCTCGCAGTTCGCCGGCGAGTTCGTGAGGCGCTCCTGCAAGGGCCGCTTCCACCTCGACGTCGCCGCCGTCAACCGCTCGCAGCTCGAAGCCGCCGGCGTGCCCGCTTCCGCGATCTCCTCGCACCCCGCCTGCACCATGTGCGGCGGCCCCCGCTACGCCAGCTACCGCCGGGACGGCGCCGCCGCGGGAAGGATGATCGCGCTCGCCGCGAGGCTCACGCCGGAGTGAGGTCGGCGTAGCGGGCGACGAACTTCTTCTTGCCGGCGCGGTCGAAGTAAACGGTCAAGCGGGTGTCGTCGCCGGAGCCTTCCTGGGCGAGGATGACGCCGAAGCCGTAGCGCGGGTGGCGAACCCGCCGGCCGCGGGTCAACGGGTGGGAGGGCGCCTCCTCGGGCTCCGCTTCGAAGATCGTCGGGCGGACGGCGCGCGGCGCCGCGAGCTGCTCGAGGGCCTCGGAAGGAATCTCCTCGAGAAACCGGGAAGGCGTCCGGTACTGCACCTTGCCGTAAACCAGGCGCCGGCCGGCGAGCGTGAGCGTCAGCTCGTCCTGGGCCCGCGTCATGCCGACGTAGAGAAGGCGGCGCTCCTCCTCCAGCTCCTCCGCGTCCTCTCGCGACTCCCCGTGCGGCAGGTATCCCTCTTCCAGGCCCACGAGGAACACGACGGGAAACTCCAGGCCCTTGGCGGCGTGGAGCGTTGAGAGCGTCACCGCTCCCTCGCCCGATCCGATGACGTCGGCGTCGGTCGCGAGCGAGACCGTGTCGAGGTACTCCTCGATCGTGGCGCCCTCGGCGTTGCGGCGCTCGAACTCGCGAGCCGAGCTGACGAGCTCCTGGAGGTTTTCCCGCCGCGCCACGTCCTCGCGGTCCTCGGAGGTCGCGTAGAGCGCCGCGTAGCCCGTCGCCTCGAAGAGGTACTCGATGAGCGAGGCCGGCGAGTACGTTTGCGCCTTCTCGCGCAGGTCCTCGACGAGCGCGCGGAACCGCGACAGGGCGACCCGCGCGCGGTCCGAGAGTCCGGACGGCGGGTCCGCGGAAACCTCCCACCAGGAAAGGCCCCTCTCACGCGCCGCCGCGGCGATGTGGTCGAGAGTCGCGGCCCCGATTCCTCGGGCCGGGACGTTGACGACCCGGCGGAAGGCGAGGTCGTCCTCGGGCCGGACGGCGAGGCGCAGGTACGCGATCGCGTCCTTGACCTCGGCGCGCTCGTAGAACTTCATGCCGCCGACGACGATGTACGGGACGCGCTGGCGCAGCAGCTCCTCTTCGAACGGCCGGGACTGCGCGTTGGTTCGGTAGAGGACCGCGATGTCGCCTGGCCGGCGCCCCGCGCCGGCGATCGCCCGGACGACCGCCTCGGTCTCCTGCCGGTCCTCCTCGAAGGGAGCGAGGCGGACCCGCGAGCCCTGGCCCCGCACCCCGCGCAGCCGCTTCTCGCGGCGCCGCCGGTTGTTTGCGACGACGCCGGAGGCGGCCCGCAGGATGCCGTCGGTCGAGCGGTAGTTGGTCTCGAGCGGGACGATCCGCGCCCCCGGAAAGTCCTGGTCGAAACGAAGGATGTGCTCGACCTCCGCGCCGCGCCACCGGTAGATCGCCTGGTCCTCGTCTCCGACGGCGCAGAGCGAGTCCGCCCCCTCGCCGAGCAGCTTGACGAGGGCGTCCTGCGCCGCGTTGGTGTCCTGGTACTCGTCGATCAGCAGGTGCCGGATCCGCCGGCGCTCGGAAGCGAGGATGTCGGGTCGCTCGCGAAGGAGGCGCACGGAGCGGCCGATCAGGTCGTCGAAGTCCAGCGCGCCGGAGGCCGCGAGCTTCTTCTCGTAGAGCCGGTAGATCTTCGCGATCCGCTCGCCGGCGAAGTCGGTCTGGGTCTCTTCGAACCTCTCGGCGGAGACGAGCGCGTTCTTGGCCTGGGAGATCCGCGACCGCGCGGCACCCGGCGGGAGCACCTGGTCGGAGATCTGGAGCTCGGCCATCGCCTCCTTGATCAGCGCGAGCTGGTCCGCGGAGTCGGCGATGGAGAACCGCTGCGGAACCTTCGCGGCCGCGGCGTAGCGACGGAGCAGCCGCAGCGACCACGCGTGGAAGGTTCCGATGAACGAAGCGACCGGTCCCCCGAGCAGCTTCTGGGCGCGGTCGCGCATCTCCCCCGCCGCCTTGTTGGTGAAGGTCACGGCGAGAATCGAGCGGGGATCGACGCCCTTCTCGACCAGCCGCGCCAGGCGGTGTGTGATGACGCGCGTCTTCCCGGACCCCGCCCCGGCCAGGACGAGCAGCGGCCCCTTCTCGTGCAGGACCGCCTCTTTCTGTTCGGGATTGAGTCCCGTCAGCGAAGGAGAGTCAGCCATGCGAGGGGTTGTCCAAGGTCCAAGGTCCAATGTCCAAGGTCGGTCGAAGGTCCAAGGTCGAAAGTCCGGGAACCTGACCTTGGACTTTCGACTCTGGACTGAGTTTGGACCTTGGACTTTGGACTTTGGACGTCCTCATTCCACGGTCACCGACTTCGCGAGATTCCGGGGCTGATCGACATCACAGCCGCGGCGGACCGCGACGTGGTAGGCGAAGAGCTGGAGGGGGATCGTCGAGAGGATCGGCTGCAGCTCGGGAATCGTCTCGGGAAGGACGAGGACTTCGTCGGCGGCCTTGGAGATCTCGGCGTCCTCCCGCGTCGTGACGACGATCGCGATGCCGTCCCGCGACTTGACCTCCTGCAGGTTGGAAAGCGTCTTGTCACGCCAGCCGTCGTCGGGGGCGAGGACGATGACCGGCATGTTCTCGTCCACGAGGGCGATCGGGCCGTGCTTCATCTCGCCGGCGGGGTAACCCTCGGCGTGGATGTAGGAGATCTCCTTGAGCTTCAACGCGCCCTCCAGTGCCACGGGATAGTGGAGCCCCCGCCCCAGGAAGAGGAAGTCGCGCGCGCCGTGGTATTGCCGGGCGAGCTCCTCGATCTTCGGCTCGAGGGCCAGCGTCTTACGGGCGGCCTTCGGGAGCTTCGCCAGCGCGGCGAGCTCCTCTCTCGTGACGCCGGAGCCGAGGCGGCGGGACTCGCGCAGCTTCGCCGCGAGGAGCAGCAGCACGGCGAGCTGCGTGGTGAAGGCCTTCGTGGAGGCGACGCCGATCTCCGGGCCGGCGTGGGTCTCCAGCACTCCGTCCGCCATCCTCGCGATCTGGCTCCCTGGCACGTTGACGATCGCCACGATCGGGGAGCCGGCCCGGCGCGCTTCGGACAGCGCGGCGACGGTGTCCGCCGTTTCGCCCGACTGGGACAGCCCGACCGTCAGCGTCCTCTCGTTGACGACGGGCCGGCGGTAGCGGAACTCGCTGCCGTAGTCCACCTCGACGGGCAGCCGGGCCATTCCCTCGATCAGGAACTTCCCGATCAACGCGGCGTGCCACGAGGTGCCGCAGGCCAGGAGCAGGACCCGGTCCACGCCGCGGACGCGCTCCGCCTCGAGCAGTGGCGATCCCAGCGTCAGCTCCCCGGTGCCGAGCGAGACCTTGCCGCCCATCGTCTCGGCCAGCGCCTCCGGCTGCTCGTGGATCTCCTTGAGCATGAAGTGTCGGTAGCCCCCCTTTTCCGCGGCGACCGCGTCCCAGAGGATCCGGTGCGGGACGCGCTCCTGGGGCCGACCGTCGCCGTCGCAGATGCGGATGCCGGACGAGTCGAGGCGGGCCATGTCTCCGTCCTCGAGGAAGACGACGTCGCGCGTCCACGGCACGAGCGCGACCGGGTCCGAGGCGACGTAGTTCTCTCCCTCGCCGATGCCCAGGACGATCGGCGGGCCCATCCGGGCGGCCACGAGGACTCCCGGCTCACGGCTCGACGCGACGAGGACCGCGTAGGCGCCCGAGAGCTTGGAGGTGGCCCGCCGCACCGCCGAGAGCAGGTCGCCGTCGAGCTCGGCCTCGACCTCGTGGGCGAAGACCTCGGTGTCGGTCTCGCTCGAGAATCGGTGCCCGGCCGCGGCGAGGGCCGCGCGCCGCTCGGCGAAGTTCTCGAAGATCCCGTTATGGACGACGACGACCTTCCCCGTGCAGTCGGTCTGCGGATGCGCATTGATCTCGGTCGGCCGCCCGTGCGTGGCCCAGCGCGTGTGCCCGATCCCGGTCGACCCGCGGGCCGCGGCGCCGTCGAGCATCGAAATGAGGTTCGAGAGTTTCCCAGGACTCCGCAGCACGTCGAAGCTTCCGTTGGAGAGCGTCGCGATGCCGGCCGAGTCGTAGCCGCGGTACTCCAGCCGCTTC
>DATFQY010000028.1:0-5241 GCA_035263845.1 Thermoanaerobaculia bacterium
GTCGCGGACTCGCACGCGCGGACGATCGTCCGAAACATCCTCGTTCCGTGGTTCAAGGCGAAGCGGGAGGACGCGGTCATTCCGTGGTGCACGTTCACGTCGCCGGAGGTCGCCAGGGTCGGGTTGAACGAGACGGAGGCGGAGAAGAACGGGGTCGCGGTGGATGTGTTCAAGCTGCCGCTATCGGAGGTGGACCGGGCGGTCGTCGAGAGCGAGGAGGAGGGGTTCGGGAAAGTCCTGACGAAGAAAGGGACCGACCGGATTCTCGGGGCGACGATCGTGGCGGAACAGGCCGGAGACTTGATCCACGAGCTCGTGTTGGCGATGAAGGCGGGGGTCGGGTTAAAGACGATTTCCGGGACGATCCATGCGTATCCGACGTTCGCGGAGATCACGAGGAAGCTCGCGGACGCGCAGCAGAAGTCGCGGCTGACGCCGACGGCGAAGCGGATCCTGAGGTGGCGGTGGGGGCGATGACCGAAGCGGAGCACGACCGGGCGGGAGGGGCGAGCCCCTCCCCTACGGCACGGTGGGTGTTCGTCGGGCTCGCCATCGTGGCTTTGATTGTCGCGGCGCGGCTCCTTCCGATCGGGAGGTGGCTGGCGTCGTTCCAGGAGTGGGTCAAGGGGATGGGGGCGGCGGGGATCGTTCTCTACGGAGTTGTCTACATCGCGGCGGTGGTGCTCTTTGTTCCGGGGATCGTGCTGACGCTGGGCGCGGGGTTTCTCTTCGGGCTGGGGCGAGGGGTCGTCCTGGTGTCGGCCGCTTCGACGATCGCGGCGGCGCTGGCGTTCCTGATCGCGCGGTACTTCGCGCGGGCTGCGGTGGAGAGACTGGCGAAGAAGGATGCGCGGTTCGAGGCGATCGATCGGGCGATCGGGAAGGAAGGGTGGAAGGTCGTGGCGCTCCTGCGGCTGTCGCCGCTCGTGCCGTTCTCGCTCTCGAATTACCTGTATGGGCTGACGTCGGTGAAGTTCTGGCCGTACGTCGCGACGAGCTGGGTGGCGATGCTTCCGGCGACGGTGCTCTACGTCTACCTCGGAGCGGCCGGACGCACGATCGGGCAGGGCGGGCATAGGAGTCCCTGGGAGTGGGCGCTGCTTGCCGTCGGCCTGGCGGCGACGGCCGCGGTGACGGTGCTGCTGACGCGCGTGGCGAAACGCGAGCTTCGGGGAATCGAGGGAGGGCCATAGAATGCGCCACGCCGTCCTGACTTTGAACGAGGAGGTTTCATGACGAAGAGGCTCCCGATTCTCGCCAGCCTGACGCTCGGTCTCGCCGCGGCGGTGTCCGCGCAGTCCAACAACCCGGACAAGCCGACCTGGTGGGACAAGTACCAATACCTCGCCAAGTTCGGCTCCGACCCCGCGCCGGGCGCGACCACGTCCTTGACCGCGGGCGCGAACGTCGATGTCTCCAACGAGTGCGGGCCGCAGAGCGAGACCTCCATCGCGATCAACCCGTCGCAACCGAAGACGCTCGCCGGCGGCTCCAACGAGATCTTCCGCGACCCGATGCGCGGTTACTTCTCGACCGACGGCGGCAAGACCTGGGGCGGCGTGGACGTGCCGCTGCCTCCTCCCCTCCAGGGAACCAACGATCACCGGTTCGGCTCCGATCCCGGCGTCGCCTTTGACACGTCCGGGAATCTCTTCTACAGCTACATTGTCGTGTTCTTCGGCAATGGAAACGGGATCAACGGCACCGAAATGGCGGTCGCCCACTCGACCGACGGAGGCAGGACTTACCCGTCGACGGCGTTCTTCTCCTTCCAGAGCGGCGCCAACCATTTCAACGACAAGCCCATGATCACGACCGACACCAACATCGGGAGCCCCTTCCAAGACTCCATTTACGTGGCGTGGGATGCCGCAGCCGGCGGCAACACCACCGGAGGCGGGGTCCTCGTCGGCCGGTCTTCCAACCATGGCGCGAGCTTCTCGTTCACCCGCGTGGACTCGGCCAACGGGCCCGGCAAGGCGATCGGTGCGTCTCCGGCCGTCGGGCCGGGAGGCGAGGTGTACGTGGCGTGGAACGATTACCAGGCCAACACGATCGGGTTCAACAGGTCCTTCGACGGCGGCGCGACCTGGGGATCGCCCAAGGTCATCGCGGCCAAGGTCCTTCCGTTCGACATCGCGATCCCCGCCGAGTCCTTCCGCGGCGCCCTCGTTTATCCGGCCTGCGATACCGACCGGTCCTCGGGTCCGCACCGCGGACGGCTCTACTGCTCCTGGATGGACCTGACGGGCGGAGGAACGACGAACATCTTCCTGGCGTTTTCCGACGACAGGGGATCGACCTGGTCGAGCCCGAAGGCGGTGGGCGACCCGGCGGCGGGCGTGGACCGGTTCAACCACTGGATGTCCATCGATCCTGTGACCGGCGACGTCAACGTCTCCTACTACGACACGAGGAACGATACGACCGGGCAGCGGTTCATGACCGACGTTTATCTCGCCCAGTCCACCGACGGCGGCCAGACATGGCAGCCGGACGTCCGAGTGACGGACGTCTCGTCCAACGAGCACGACTGCGGCGGCGTCTTTCCGTGCCGGGGCATCAATTACGGAAACCAGCAGGGGGATTACGAGGGACTGGCGTCGTACGGCGGCGTCGCGCATCCGATCTGGACGGACAGCCGCCGGCAGCTCGACCCGGCAACCGGGTGCGGGCGTCCGTTCCTCATGGAAGAGGTCTTCACCGCGGCGGTCAAGTAGCCTGGGGTGGGCCTCCGCGCCCGCCCGCCTCGCGTCGGCTCGCTACGCGGCGGTGGGGTGGACCCAGGGGTTTCGAGACTGGTCTTTCAAGGGCGGTGCCAGTTCGTGTGGAGAGGGCACGACCGGGCGCGAGGGGCGAGCCCCTCCCCTACGGCACGCGAGGGCAGCGGGGAAGGGCGTGCGAGGAGCAAGAAAAAACGGGGCGGCGTTGGCCGCCCCGTGTGGAGGCAGGAACTGAGAAAGATCTCAGCTCCTAGAAAGCGATCTTGAGAGCCGCGCGCAGCTGGCGGAAGCCCGTGCGCGTGGTGGCCTTGCGGTAGTCCACGTTGTCCGAGCAGGGCGCCGTCGCGCTCGCCGGGCAAGAGACTCCGCTGACCGGATCCGTCGTGCCGGGCTCGATCCCGGCCTGCCCGAAGAACGGGCTGTTCTTGTTCGTGACGTAGTTGCCGAAGACGTTGAAGCGCTCGTCGATCCCCGTGACGATCTGCTTGTTGAGCAGGTTGAAGATGTAGAGCTGCGGCGTGATCGTGACCGGTCCGACCGGGACGTTGTACGCGAGCGACAGGTTCGCTTCGTATTCCGTCGGGGTCCGGCCGTCGCTCCCGCGCGGGTCGAGGAAGAGCTCGGTCGGGTAGAAGCTGTTGTAGTAGCCCTGCCGCGACGTCGGGACGCCGCTCCTCACGTAGAACTGGCCGCCGACGGACAGGCCGAACGGCGCGTTGTAAACCGCGTCGAGGCGGAACTGGTGCGGACGGTCGAGCTCCAGGTTGCCGTAGGCGTTGACGAGGAACTGGTTGTAGTCGTAGTCGGCGTTGATGCCGGGGTCGGTCTGGCCGTCCGCCTCGCGGATCGCGCCGGAGTAGTTGCCCCGCAATGTCGAGTAGAGGTACGAGGCCTGCGCCCAGAACGTCTGCGAGAACGCCTTGCGGGCCGTCATCTCGATGCCACGGAAGATGCGCTTGGCCGGGCCGATCGGAACGCCCGGCAAGCCGCACTGGCCGGAATTCGGGTCCGCCGCGTTGACGAAGGTGTCGCAGGTCTGGATCGTGCCGCTGGCGACCGGGCCGCTCCCGCCCGGATTCATGATGCCGCAGCTCGAGCCCAGCGCCGCCGGGTCGGTGTAGTCGAGGTCGCAGCGGTCTTCAATCGTGCGCCCGAGTGTGCGGTACGTCCCCTTCAATCCGAGGGAGAACGTCGGGTCGAGAGCCTTCTCGACGCCCAGGGTGTACTCGTCCTGGTAGGGTCCCTTGATGCCCGGCTCCACGGGCTCGCCCGCGAAGGAGCCGACCTGGATCAGGCGCGAGCGCGCCGCGAAGTCCTGCGTGGCGAAGTTCGTCGGGCTGTAGTTGTAGTTGCGAACCTGGGTGTTGGCCGAGAAGACGCGGGCGTTTAAGTCCGTCGGGATCGCGTAGTAGAAGCGGCCGGCCGAGCCGTAGAACTTGCTCGTTCCGTCCCCGATGAAGTCCCATACGAACCCGCCGCGGGGCGCCCACTCGCTGGTGAGCTTGAAGGCGACGTGCCCGTCGCCCGCGATGTAGTGCTCCTGGTCCCAGCGCACGCCGGCGTTGATCGTCAGCGTGGGGATGATCCTCCACTGGTCCTGGACGAACGCGCCCCACCGTTTGGTCGGCGTGTCGAACGGAGCTGTCACGAGGGGTGTCAGGTCTGTCGCGTCGGCGGTGAAGATCCGGTGCTCGTAATACACCTGCAGGGTCTTGCCGGCGGAGTTCGTGTAGAACGGCGCGCGGGACAGGTCGCAGGCGTTGGAGCCGGTGCCGCAGGCGTGGATGACCAGGCGCTGGGTGCCCGTGTAGTAGGTGCTGCCCGAGGTGTCGTCTTTCTGGTAGTCGCTCCCGACCTTGAACTCGTTGGTCCCGAGGTAGCCGGTGAAGCTGCCTCCGACCGTGTCGCGCTTGGACTTGTTGTTGATCGTCGGCCCGAAGACCTGGCCGAACCCGCCGGTGACGACCGTCGGGAGGATCGTCGTGTCGTCGACGCGCGGCTGATCGAGCCCGTCGGGCTTGGTCTCGAAGCGGTCGCGGTGCTGGCTGTATTGCGCGGTCAGGATCCCGAAGGAGCCGAAGAGCTGGTTGACGCGCCCGGCAAAGTCGGTCCCGCCGACGTCGCGGCGGCCGTTGTAGGAGTTGGGATTGAAGCCCGCCGGAACCAGGAGAGCGCCCTCGTTGACCTGCGGGTCCGCGAACCCGGTCGCCACGATCGTCGTTCCCTGGGCGACGTTGAACGTCAGCTTTCCGGCCCAGAGGTTCGAGGTGAACTTCTGGGGGAACTGCTCCCCGGTGCGCGCGCCCGTGAGCGGCTCGAGGTTGTCCTTGGTGTACACCCGGTCATACGCGCCGTAGAACCAGATGTGGTCCTTCAGCATGTAGCCGCCGAGATCCACCCCGGCCTCCTTGCGGTCGGTGTCGTTGATCACCGAGCCGCCGCCCACGAGGTTCGTGTCGGCGTCGCCCGACTGCGATCCGGGCGCCGTTCTCTCGAACTTCTGGTTCGCCGAGAAGCT
>DATFQY010000029.1:0-7676 GCA_035263845.1 Thermoanaerobaculia bacterium
CATTTCCTCCCCGACGGCAGGCGCTTCCTTTACGTCGCCGCAGGGGGGGCCGGGAGCTGCGGATCGCTTCGCTGGATTCGAAAGACTCCCGCTCGCTCGGGCCCATCAATTCGCGGGTGGAATACGCCGCTCCCGGCTACATCGTCTTTGTGAGGGAGGGCGCGATCTTCGCCCAACCCTTCGACCAGGCGAAAGCGTCGCTCCAGGGGGAGCCGCGGCTTCTGGCTTCGGGAGCGCACTACTTCTTCGGTCCGGCCCACGCGACCTTCTCGGTTTCCCAGACCGGCGTCCTCGCCTATCAGATCGCGAGGCCTCCCTCGCGTGTGACCTGGTACGACCGGACGGGTAAGGCGCTCGGAACGCTCGGAGAGCCTGCGCCGATCCAGGGACTGAGGATCTCGCCCGACGGTCTGCGAGCGGCGGTGGACATCCAGAATCCGAAGACCGGAACTTCCGACATTTGGGTCTACGACCTCGGGACGGGCGTCCCGACGCGCCTTCACTCCGACCCCACGGACGAGATCCTGCCGGTCTGGTCGGCCGACGGATCGAAGGTCTTCTACCGTTCCGACCGGCACGGGCCGCCGGACATCTTGGAGATGACGCCTGGCGCTCCCGGCAGCGAAAAAGACGTCCTGGTCCTTCCCGGCGTGCAGCAGCCGGAGGACGCGAGCCGCGACGGGGCAACACTGACGTACACCGATGCTTTCAACGCCGCGTTTCTGAACATCTGGCTGCTGCCCCTGCAAAGCGGGGCGAAGCCGGTCTCCTGGCGGAGGCCGTCGTGGAACGAAACGAGCCCGCGCTTCTCGCCCGACGGGACCTGGATCGCCTACGAATCCGACGAAACCGGCGAAACCGAGGTCTACGTCGCGCGGACCGAGGGAGGCGGCGACAAGCGGCGAATCTCGCCGGCTGGCGGCAAGGCGCCTCGCTGGCGCCGCGACGGCAGGGAGCTCTTCTACCTGGCCCGCGGCGGCGCGTTGATGTCGGTCGCCGTCACGCCCGGCCCGCAGTGGCAGGCCGGACCGCCCTCGGTCCTCTTCCAGCCGGACACGGAGATCGAGAATTACGACATGGCCCCGGATGGCCGAATCCTCGCGAGCGTCCCGGCCGAGAAGGGCCGGGGGTCGCCGCTCCGCGTGGTCCTCGACTGGCCGGCCCTGGCGAAGCAGGGGCCATGAACGCCGGCTATTTCGAGCTGGAGGGGACTCGGAAGGCGGTGTGACCGGCGGTAGGCCCGAACCACTCGTTGTGGTTCAAGTCGTAACGGACTCCGATCGCGGTGTAGGGAATCCGAAGGGTGTCGAAGAAAAAGTAGAGGACTCCGCCCCAGATCGGCTCTCGCGGCACTCCGATCTCGCGGAGGATCTCGGCGAAGTGGATCCCGATCTCCACGCCCACGAGCCTCTGGCGCAGGTCCGGCGAGGCGGTGTTGTACCCGTTGGTGCCGTACGTCACCGAGAAGAGCAGGAACCGGGCGGGGCCCGGATCCCGGTTGAGGCGCCGGAAGAGGCCCGAGAGCTTCAAGTCGGCGGTGTAGATCTCGCCGGAGTAGTCCCGGCCGATGTTGGAGGTGTCGATGCAGCAAGAGGGTGTCTTGTCCTGCGCCACGGCTCCAAAGCGGAAGCCGATGGTGTCGTCCCACCCGCTCCGGGCCAGGCCCGTGGCCGACGCCGCGCCGAGGGTGTCCATCAGGAGGTCCTCGAAAGAGAACCCGAAGATCGTCGTACCGTCTCCGATCTCCGTGATCAGCCCCCCGGCGAACGCTCCGCCGAAGGCCATCCAGCCAGAGAGATCGTCGGTGTAGCCGGTTCGCCGGAAGGCGCTCGCCAGTGCCCTCTGGGCGATCGTGTAATCCACGAAGTGGGCCATCTTGTCCACCCCTCCGGTGTAGGTGTGCTGCCCGAAGAAACCCTCTGCGGTGAAGTGGTAGGGCCCGGGGTACGACGTCTCCTTCAAGGAGTTGCCGGCAGAGAAGCCGATCGTCGCCGCGAAGATGGCGCCGGTCGTCAGGGTTTTGAGCGATCCGGTGAGACCGGACCGACGCGTCACCGGGAGGGAGATGGTGGGCGGCGGCGCGTGAACGGCCAGCACGGCGTCGGGCAGGTGCAGGCCGAGGCGGACCTCCTCGACGGGCGGGTCGTCCGGCTCCGAAAGAAAGACCGCGGTGTCCAGCAGCGATCGCTCCGGGTCCGGGTCCGGGTCCGGGGAGAGAAGCGGATTCGGAACCATCCCCGGTGGAAAGAGCCGGAACGTGCCTGGGCCGACTTCGGATTCCGCGGCCAGACTGCCTCTCCCGGCGAGGAGCACGGCCAGGAACAGGGCCGCCGCTCCCACTCTTCTGCTCAAAACTCTCATCGACTGGTCAGACGCAGGGCAGCCTCATAAGTAGACGAGATTCACGCCATCCCCGGTTACGCCGTCCCCGCTCTACCGCGGTTCGAGAGGAACTGGCTTCCCCGGGGTTTCCCAGCGAGTTCTTGCCGTTTTCAGGCCCTGTGATGCCAGATCGAGGCGGGGATTTCTATCCTCCCCAAGGGGCACGTCGAGCGATGTAATCTTTCCGAAATCTCGGTGGAGAGGATGGGCCCTTGGGCCCGGATGGGAGGAAGGATGAGGTTGACGCCCGTGTCAATAGCCCTGGCCCTGCTCTGCCTCGCCGCGGCGCCCGCCGCACCGCCCGAGGAGAAGCCTGTCGATCCGTATGCCGCGCTGAAATACCGGTTCATCGGGCCGCCGGGCAACCGCACCTCGGCGGTCGCCGGCGTGCCCGGCGACCCCAACACCTACTACGTGGGCGCGGCCTCGGGCGGCGTTTGGAAATCCACCGACGGAGGGATCAACTGGAGCCCGGTCTTCGACGAGCAGTCCGCGCAGTCCGTCGGCTCGATCGCGATCGCGCCCTCCGATCCCAACGTCGTCTGGGTCGGGACCGGGGAGCCCTTCATCCGGTCCAACGTCTCGCTGGGCGACGGCATCTACAAGTCCACCGACGCGGGCAAGACCTGGAAGCGAATGGGCCTGGAGAAAACGGGGCGCATTCCGCGCATCGCGATCGATCCGCGCAACCCCGACGTCGTCTTCGCGGCGGCGATGGGGACCTGCTACGGCCCGCAGGCCGACCGGGGCGTCTACCGGACGATGGACGGCGGGAAGAGCTGGGAGAAGGTCCTCTTCGTGGACGAGAACACCGGCATCTCGGATCTCTCAATGGACCCTGTCAACCCGCGCGTCCTCTTCGCCGGGGCGTGGCAGATCGACATCAAGACCTGGGGCCGCAAGAGCGGCGGATCCGGAAGCGGCCTCTTCGTCACGCGCGACGGAGGGACGACCTGGAAGCGGCTCACGGGCAACGGGCTGCCCGAACCTCCGCTGGGAAAGATCGCCGTGTCGGTCGCGCCGTCGGACCCGAGGCGTGTCTACGCCTTGATCGAGACGGGGCAGCGCGGCTCGCTGTGGCGCTCCGACGACGGAGGCGAGAAGTGGAAGCGGGTCAACGCGAGCCGGCTCTTGAACGAGCGGCCCCACTACTACACGCGCATGCTCGTCATGCCGGACAACGCCAACGAGGTCTACTTCCCCTCCAACGGCATGGGCGCGACCTACGACGGCGGCGACACATCGGAGTCCATCCGCTGGGGCGGCGACAACCACGACATGTGGGCGGACCCGAAGGATGCGCGGCGGATGATGATCGGAAACGACGGCGGCGTCCTGATCTCGACCACGCGCGGGCGGCAGTGGAACCGCTTGCGCCTGCCGATCGGGCAGATGTACCACGTCGCCGCGGACAACCGCGTCCCGTACATGGTGTACGGGCAGATGCAGGACGACGGCTCGATGCGCGGCCCGAGCATCAACCCGGGCGGCTTCGGGATTCCTCCGGCGAAGTGGACGACGACGGCCGGCTGCGAGACCGGCTGGGCGACTCCCGATCCCGTCAACCCCGACGTGGTCTGGGGAGGCTGCTACGCCGGCGTCGTCGAGCGCTGGGACGCGAAGACCGGGATGTCGAGGAGCGTCTCGGTCTGGCCGGAGCGGACGATGGGCGCCAACGCCGGGCAGATCAAGCTGCGCATGAACTGGACCTTCCCCATCGCCGTCTCGCCGCACGACCACAACACGGTCTACGTCGGCAGCCAGTACGTTCACGCGACCTCCGACGGCGGACAGACGTGGAAGGCGATCTCGCCGGACCTGACGCTGAACGACCCGGCGATGATGGGCGACTCCGGCGGGCTGACGGTGGACAACCTCTCCGTGGAGTACGCCGGTGTCGTCTACACGATCGCCGAGTCGCCTCGGGAGAAGGGAGTGATCTGGGCCGGCACCAACGACGGCGTCGTCGCCGTCACCCGCGACGCAGGCGCGAACTGGTCGCGCACGACGTCGATCCCGGGCCTGCCCCCGAAGGGGACGGTCGCGAGCGTGGATCCCTCGCCCAACCAGGACGGCGTCTGTTACATCGCCGTGGACCTCCACCAGGTGGACAACCGCGACCCGTTCCTCTTCAAGACCACGGACTACGGCAAGACGTGGAAGTCCATCTCGTCGAACATCCCGAAGAGCCAGCTCTCCTACGCCCACATCGTCCGCGAGGATCCGTTCCGGAAGGGGCTCCTCTACGCCGGGACGGAGAACGCGCTCTACGTCTCGTTCGACGACGGAGGACGGTGGGAGCCGCTCCAGGCCAAGCTTCCCCACGCGCCGGTCTACTGGATGCTCGTCCAGCCGACGTTCCACGACCTCGTCGTCGGGACCTACGGCCGCGGCTTCTACATCCTCGACGACGTCACTCCGCTCGAGCAGCTGACCGATTCGATCCGGGCGGAAGCGGCGCACCTCTTCGAGCCGCGCTCCGCGTGGCGGTTCCGGTCGGTCTCGCAGGCGGCGCTCGCTCCCGTAGGGACCGCCTCCGGTCAGAACCCGGCCTACGGCGCGTCGCTCAACTACTGGCTGAAGGACGCGGTCAAGGCCGGTGAGAAGAAACCGGTGGACCCGATGTCGGCTGCTTCGGGCGCGGACGAGAAGCGACCGAAGGGGCCGGTCGAGATCGTCATCACCGACGCGTCCGGCCAGAAGGTCCGGACGCTGCGTGGGACCAATACGAAGGGGTTGAACCGCGTCACCTGGGACTTGCGATACGAGCCGTCTCAGCCGGTGCGGCTGCGCACGACGCCGGCGGGCAATCCGCACGTGTGGGAGGAGAAGCGCTTCCGCGGGAAAGACTCGCGCGGGGTCTTCTACTATGGGATCAACGCGATCCGAAGCGGGCCGCTCGTTCCTCCCGGAACGTATACGGTCAAGCTCAGCGTCGAAGGAAAGGAATTCTCACACAAGCTCGTCGTCAAGAAGGACCCCAACTCGGCCGGCAGCGACGCGGATGTGGAGTCGGGCACGAAACTCTCGATGGCGATCTACCGCGACACAAACACGACGGCAAAGATGATCAACCAGCTCGAGTGGTCGCGCCGGCAGGTCGAGGACTTCAAGAAGATGCTGACGGCGGAGAAGGCCGGCGCCGACGACACGAAGGCGGCCGACGAGGTGGAGAAGAAGCTTCGCGTCGTGGAGGACCGCCTGCTCCAGCCCACGCTCGCGGAGAACGACGAGAAGTCCTTCCGCGGACCGCTGGAGCTGTATTTGAAGCTCCTCTGGCTCCAGGCCGAGGTCGGCTCCGGCGCGGCCGACGTCTCGGGCAACGCGGACTTTCCGCCGACGCAGCCGGAGCTGGAGGTCTACGACCTGCTCTCGAAGACGCTCGCCGACACGCGAAAGCAGTTCGACGAGCTCTACGAGAAGACGATCCCCTCCTTCAACGAGGCCATCCGCGCGAAGGGCTACATCACGCTCATGACGGTGAAGGAGCCGGACGAGACGGGGGTCGAGATCGCTCCAGAACCCGACGAAGACCCCGATTCCTGAGTGTTCATGGGATTGCGGTCGCGCTTGTTGAACACTGACCGCGAAGCGGCGTAGCCGTAGGGGAGGGGCTTGCCCCTCCCGCCCCGTGGTGCCCCTCGGAACTATGCGAGCTTCTGCCCGCAGTCGGGGCAGAATTTCGGTTTGCCTTCGATCTTCTTTCCGCAGCCGGAGCAGTTGACCGAGGGAGACAGGTTCGCGCCGCACTCCGGGCAGAACTTCCCGCCCGAAGTGTGCGCGCCGCAGGACGGGCACGCCGCCGCCTGCTTGCGGGAGATGTAGCGGTCTTTCAGCCAGTCCACGCTCTTTGCCTTTTCGAACGCCTGCTCCTTCGCGGCCTCGGCCTGCGCCAAAGCGATCTCCTCGTCCAGGTTGGGCGCGCAGTTCTCGCACAGGTTCTGCTCGTGGTTCCAGCAGACCTCGCCGCACACCCACCGGCCGCACCGCGAGCACTGCTTGAACTTTCGGCTTCATCTCCTGCACCGCGGCCTCGAGGGCCCGGTCGTGCGCCGGGCCACCGATCGCCCGCTGGATGTCGTAGGAGCTGGAGCTCACTTTCCCGATGATCCCGCCGAAGAGGTTCCCGGCGACTTGAGCGGCCGAGGACGCCATCCCGATGGCCGACGCCTTGAAGGAAGACATGTATCCGTTGCCGCACTTGTCGCAGAAGAACTTGAACTGGTAGCCCTTGTCGGTAGACAGGTCCTGATAGTTCTGGACGAATTCGATTGCCATAGGTGGCGGGATTGTATTCTCTTGCCCGATGCCGTTGTCTCCCGGCACGCGCCTCGGACCTTACGAAGTCCTGTCGCCGGTAGGAGCCGGCGGAATGGGCGAGGTCTACCGGGCGCGGGACACGAGGCTCGACCGCACGGTCGCCGTCAAGGTGCTGCCGTCACACCTCTCCGCGAGCGAGGAGGTCCGGCAGCGCTTCGAGCGGGAGGCGAAGACGATCTCACAGCTCTCGCATCCGCATATCTGCGCGCTGTACGACGTCGGCAACCAGGAGGGCGTCGAGTACCTCGTCATGGAGTTCCTCGAAGGAGAGACGCTCGCCGACCGGCTGGTACGGGGACCGCTCCCTCTGGAGCAGACGCTCCGTTACGGGATCGAGATCGCCGACGCGTTGGACAAGGCGCACCGGCAGGGGATCATCCATCGAGATCTCAAGCCGGGCAACGTCATGCTCACGAAGTCAGGCGTGAAGCTGCTGGACTTCGGGCTGGCCAAGGGACTGGCTCCGGCCGCCAATCCTTCCGGCCTGACGTCGCTGCCGACGATCGTGGGAAGCACTCCGCTGACGCAGGAGGGAACGATCCTGGGCACGTTCCAATACATGGCCCCTGAGCAGCTCGAAGGCCGGGAAGCGGACGCCCGGTCCGACACCTTCGCGTTCGGCGCGGTGCTCTACGAGATGGCGACCGGGAAGAAGGCGTTCTCGGCCGGGAGCCAGGCATCGCTGATCGCCGCGATTCTGGAGAGGGAGCCTCCGCCCATCTCCACGGTCCAGCCGATGACCCCGCCGGCGCTCGACCGCGTCGTCAAGACGTGCCTCGCCAAGGACCCCGAGGACCGGTTTCAGACGGCCCACGACGTGAAGCTCCAGCTCCAGTGGATCGCCGAGGCCGGCTCCCAGGCGGGGGCGCCGGCGGCCGTCCTGTCGCGGAGGAAGAGCCGGGAGCGCCTGGCGTGGATCGTCGCCGCGGTGGCGATCGCGGCGCTCGCGGCCAGTCTGGTCCTGGCGCGGCGGC
>DATFQY010000030.1:0-22030 GCA_035263845.1 Thermoanaerobaculia bacterium
GGCCTCCTCCTCGCCGCGGTGCCTCCGCGCGAGGATCCACACGACGTCTTGATCACTCGCTCCGGCAAGGGGCTCGCGTCGCTCGCGCACGGCGCCCGCGTTGGGACGGCCAGCCCGCGCCGCAAAGCTCAGCTTCTCGCCGCGAGACCGGACCTCGAGATCCTCGAGGCGCGGGGCAACGTGGACACCCGTCTGGCTCGGCTCGCCGAAGGCCGCTTCGACGCGATCGTGCTCGCTCGCGCGGGGCTCGCGAGGCTGGGGCGCGCCGGCGAAGTCTCCGAGGTGCTGCCCGAGAGGGTCCTCCTCCCGGCGGTCGGCCAGGGCGCGCTCGCGATCGTCGCGAGGGAGCAGGACGCGGAGATCCGCTCCATCCTCGCGGCGCTCGACCATCCGCCCTCGCACCAGGCGGTCGCCGCGGAGCGGAGCCTCCTCTCGACCCTCGAGGCCGGGTGCAAGGCGCCGGTCGCCGCGCTGGCCCGGGCATTCGATGGCGAGCTTCGAATCACGGCGGGCGTCTTCTCCTTGGACGGCCGCCGGGCGCTGCGCGAGGAGTCTTCGGGGTCCTCCGGTGAGGCGCTCGCCGTCGGAAGGTCGGCTGCGGAGAAGCTCCTTGCGCGCGGCGCCGGGGACCTGATGGCGGAGGCGGACCGATGAGCCTCCCGCGCGTGCTCGTCGTTCGGTCGGGAGCGAATCCGTTCGTCCGGTTCGCTCCGAGCTCGAAGGTCGAGATCGTCGAGAAGGTCAGCCACTCGATCCAGCCCGTCGAACCGGCGCCCGGCGCCATCGCGTCTGCCTGTGACATGGCGATCTTCACGAGCCAGGTAGCCGTCGAGAGAGCCTTCGGAGACGATGGACTATCCGCGGAGTTTCGCAGGGCGATCTCCGGGGCGCGCCTCGTCGCGGTCGGATCGGTGACGGGGGAGGCCATCGAGTCGCGGGGGCTCGCCGTCGCGCTCGTCGCGATGGGCTCGGCCGACAGCGTCCTCGAGCACCTTCCGGAGGACCTGCGGGGCCAGCGGATCCTCCTTCCGTGCGGCGAGGACGCGGCGGCGGAGCTTCCCGAGCGGCTTCGCGCCCGGGGAGCACGGGTCACGCGGCTGGTCCTCTACCGGAAGGTCCCTAGCCCGTTCGATCCCGCGCTCGAGCGGGAGATCCTCGAGCGGCCCTTCGCGGCCTTCTGCGCGACGTCTCCCTCCGCGGGGAGCTGGCTTTTCGCCGGCGTCGGAGAGGCCGCGGCCGATCGCCTTCGCGCGACGCCCGCCGTCGTGCTGGGGCGATTCACCCGGCGGCTCCTCGAATCGCACGGCGTGCGGCGCATCGAGGTGACGGGCGAGGCGCGGTTCGCCGAGGCGGTGGCGCTGCTGGAGCACCTTGCGGCGGAGCCCGTCGGGACATAGATTTCCGCGCCGTGACTTTCTTTCCGACGGTCCGCCTGCGGCGCCTGCGCCGGTCCCCGGCCCTCCGGGCCCTGGTGCGCGAGACGCGGCTGTCGCCCGACCGCTTCGTGACCGGCTTCTTCGTCAAGCACGGCCGGGGAGTGCGCGAGGAGATCTCGTCTCTCCCGGGGGTCTTTCGCTTCTCGCCGGACGAGGCCGTCGCCGAGGCTCAGGAGCTGGAATCTTTGGGAGTCCCGGCCGCGATCCTCTTCGGCATCCCGGACCGCAAGGACGACACAGGCTCGGAAGCGTGGAACGACGAGGCCGCGGTCCAGGAGACCGTGCGGCGCCTGAAGAAGGAAGTCCCGGGGATGCTCGTCGTCACCGACGTCTGTCTCGACGAGTACACCTCGCACGGCCACTGCGGTGTGATCCGCGACGGCGAGGTGGACAACGACGCGACCCTTCCCCTCCTGGCGAAGGCCGCGGTCTCGCAGGCCCGCGCCGGGTCGGACGTCGTCGCCCCGTCCGACATGATGGACGGCCGGGTCGCCGCGATCCGGCGGGCTCTGGACGAGAACGGTTTCGATCAGATCGCGATCCTGTCCTACTCGGCCAAGAGCGCGTCGGCCTTCTACGGGCCGTTCCGCGAGGCCGCTGACTCCGCTCCGAAGTTCGGCGACCGCCGCGGCTACCAGATGGACGCCGCCAACCGCCGCGAGGCGATGCGCGAGATCGAGATGGACCTGCGGGAGGGCGCCGACGTCGTGATGGTCAAGCCGGCGCTCTCTTACCTCGACGTCATCCGCGAGGCCCGCGCCCGCTTCGACGCCCCGATCGCGGCCTACAACGTCTCCGGCGAGTACGCCATGGTCAAGGCCGCGGCGGCGAAGGGCTGGATCGACGAGAAGCGAATCGTCCTGGAGATCCTGACGTCGATCGTCCGAGCGGGCGCCGACTTCATCCTGACCTACCACGCGAAGGACGCCGCCCGGTGGCTCAAAGACGGGATCGCGTAAGCACCGCGCGCTCCAGCGCGCTGTTCCGCCGGGCGAAGAGGCTGATGCCGGGAGGGGTCTCGTCTCCCGTCCGGTCGTTCCGGTCGGTCGAAGGGGAGCCGTTCTTCGTCGTCTCGGGCAAGGGCGACCGGGTGCGCGACGCCGACGGGCGTTCCTACGTCGACTACGTGATGTCCTACGGGCCTCACCTCTTCGGCCACCAGCCCCCGTTCCTGAACCGGGCGCTCTCCCGGGCGATCCGCCGCGGCACCTCCTACGGAGCGCCGACCGACGCCGAGGTGCGCCTGGCCGAGCGGGTGGCGAAGATGGTCCCGTCCGTCGAGATGGTGCGCTTCGTCAGCTCCGGCACCGAGGCGACGATGAGCGCGGCGAGGCTCGCGCGCGCCGCGACCGGCCGGAAACGGCTGATCAAGACCGAGGGCGGCTACCACGGTCACGCCGATTCCTACCTGGTGTCGGCGGGATCGGGCGTCGCGACGCTGGGGATTCCGGGAAGCCCCGGCGTTCCGCGCGAGATCGTGGAGCTGACGATCGTCGTGCCGTACAACGATCCGCCCGCGATCGAGGAGGCGTTCCGGCGCTATCCGGGGGAAATCGCCGCGGTCATCCTGGAGCCGCTCGCGGCGAACATGGGGGTCGTGGAGCCGGTGAAGGGCTACCTCGAGGCCGTTCGGGAGATCACCCGGCGCGGCGACGCCCTCCTGATCTTTGACGAGGTGATCTCCGGTTTTCGCCTGGCCGCGGGCGGCGCCCAGGAAGTCTTCGGAGTGGCGCCGGACCTGACGACGCTCGGCAAGATCCTCGGGGGCGGGCTCCCGGTCGGAGCGTACGGGGGCCGGCGAGATCTCATGGAGCAGGTGGCCCCCGCGGGGCCCGTCTACCAGGCCGGGACGCTCTCGGGGAATCCGCTCGCGATGGCCGCTGGGATTTCTATGCTCCAGCAGATCCAGAATCGCCCGCCATACGCGGACTTGGAAAGCAAGGGCGCGCTGCTCGAGAAGCTCCTCGTGGAGAAGATCGGCGAGCTGGGTCTTTCGACGAAACTCTGCCTGGTGCGCCGAGGCTCGCTCCTGACACTGTTCTTCGCCGCCGGGCCGATGACCGACTTCGCCTCCGTCAAGCGGTCGGACACGAAGCGCTACGCCTCCTTCTTTCACGAGATGAGGAAGCGGGGCATCTTCCTGCCTCCCGCGCAGTTCGAAGCCTGGTTCGTGTCCACCGCTCACACGGAGGCGGACCTGCGGCGCACCGCGCGCGCCGCCGGAGAGAGCCTGTCCATCGCCTTCGCGTCGTAATTCGGCGTAACGTGGCTCGGTAGCGCCCTCCAGCCTCTGGTCGTGCTCAACTCCCACGAAGAACTTCCAGGCTCTTTTCCAAAGCCGCGTCGGTTCCGAGAAGCAACAACCGATCGTTCGCCTCGAGCGCGAACTCTCCGCCCGGCGTGACCACCGCCTTTCCGTCCCGGATCGCTGCGAGGACGATCGCGCCTCCCGCCGCGCGGAGCTCCAGCTCGCGAAGAGTCTTCCCCCTCGCCCGCCACTCCGGCCCGACCGAGACGAACTCCACGTGCGTCCCGCCGAGCGCCTCGTCGAGCCTTTGGGCCGCGACCTCGGGCGCGCGGAACCGGCGGAAGGCGTCCTCGCGGGAGCTGCGGATCTCCTCGGTCTCGGATTCGACCCACGGCAGGGGAAACCCGAGCCGGCGCAGCGTCCGCCCCGAGATCTCGAGCGAAGTCTCGAACTCCTCCGCCACGACCTCGTCGGCGCCGAGCGCTGAGAGCTCCGGGATCTCCGCAAGGTAGCGCGTCCGCGCAAGGAGGAAGATCCCCGGCGCCATCCCGCGGCACAGCGACAGCGTGTGCCGCGTCGCCCGGGGGTCCGACAGCAGGACGATCGCGGCCCTCGCGCGCTCGATTCCAGCGTGCCGCAAGACTGACGCGGCGGTCGTGTCGCCGTACTCGATCGGGACCGCCTTCGCCTTTCCCTTTCGGACCCGCTCGGGGTTCAGGTCCAGGACGCGGAACGGCACCTTAGCGCGGGCCAGCACGCGCGAGAGCGTCTCGCCCATGTGGCCGAAGCCGAAGATCACGACATGGCCCTCGGACGGCAGGCGCTCCCGGGTCGCCTCCGCGGCGGACCTCCTCTCGAAGCGACCGAGGGAGAGCCCGGCGACCCGGTCTCCGACGGCGTGGCCGAGCAGGAAGAGGAACGGCGTCGCGGCCATGGAGATGATCGTGGCCGCCAGCGTGACCTGGTACACGTCGTCCGAAACGAGACGGACGCTGCGTCCCTGGGCCAGCAGGACGAAGGCGAACTCGCCGATCTGGGCGAGCGAGATGCCCACGATCGCGGCGACCCTCGGCCCGTATCCCAGCGCGAGCGGCGCGACGGCGGCGACGGCGGACTTCCCGACCAGGACGAGGCCGAGCCCCGCCGCGACCGACCACGGGCGCGTCCACAGGATGCGCGCGTCGAAGAGCATCCCGACGGAGACGAAGAACAGGGCGTTGAAGGCGTCGCGGAACGGGGAGACGTCCGCCATCGCCTGGTGGCCGAAGTCGGAGTCCGAGACGACGAGGCCCGCGAGGAAGGCGCCGACGGCGAGCGACAGTCCCACGCGGGAAGTCGCCAGCGCAGTCGCGAGGACGAGCAGCAGGACGGCGAGCAGGAAAAGCTCCTTGCGGCGCGTCGCGGCCACGGCCTGGAGGATCCGGGGAACCAGGAACCTCGCCGCGACGAAGACGAGGGCCGCGGCGGCCGCTGCTTTCAGGAGCGCCAGCGCGGCGCCCAGGGGCCCGCCGCCCCTGCCCGCCAGCGGGGCAACGAGCAGGATCATCGGGACGACCATCAGGTCCCCGAAGACGTTGATTCCCACGAGAAGGCGACCGTGGGGCGAGTCGAGCTCTCGCTTCTCCGAGAGTAGCTGCAGGAGGACGACCGTCGAGCAGGTCACGACCAGGAACCCGAAGAAGAGGCTCTGGTTGAGCGGATAGCCGCGGAGGGCCGTCAGCGCCGCGGCCAGCGCGACGACCCCGCAGTACTGGATCGGCCCGGCGATCCAGACGGCGGGCCCCAGCTGACGCAGGCTCGAGAGCGGCAGCTCCAGGCCGACGGTGAAGAGGAGCAGGACGACGCCGACTTGGGCCAGGGACTCGACCGTGCCGACGTCCTCGACGAAGCCCAGCCCGTGGGGACCGAGCAGAACCCCGGCCAGCAGGAACCCGATCAGGGGCGGAACGTGAAAGCGGTTGAGCGCGTAGGCCGCGGCCAGCGCCGCCAGGAACACCAGCGCGAGGGGAGCCAGGAACGTCGGCGAGCTCACGGAAGAAAGATGCTAGCCTGATCGGTTAAAGGAGCCGGAATGACCACGACACCGCCCGCGCCCGCGCAAAAGCAGTGGTTGGGGCATCCCCGGGGGCTCTCGACCCTCTTCTTCACCGAGATGTGGGAGCGGTTCAGCTACTACGGGATGCGCGGCATCCTGCTGCTCTTCCTCGTCGCCGCGGCGCGCACCGGTGGGTTCGGCATGGACGACCGCACCGGGTCGGCCATCTACGGGCTGTACGTCGGGTTCGTTTACCTGATGGCCCTTCCCGGAGGATGGGTCGCGGACCGCATTCTCGGCCAGCGGCGCGCCGTCTTTCTGGGCGGCTGCATCATCGCGGCCGGCCACTTCTCGATGGCACTCCCGACCGTGCCTTCCTTCTACCTCGGCCTCGTCCTGATCGTCATCGGCACGGGCCTTCTCAAGCCCAACGTCAGCGCGATGGTCGCGGACCTGTACCCCGAGGGAGGCTCCCGCCGCGACGCCGGCTTCTCGGTCTTCTACTCGGGAATCAACGTCGGAGCGCTCGCCGGTCCTCTCGTCTGCGGCTTCCTCGGCGAAAAGATCAACTGGCACCTCGGATTCGGCGCGGCGGGGATCGGGATGATCCTGGGACTCATCCAGTACCGGGCCGGGGGAAAGTACCTGGGCAACGCGGGGCTGCGCCGGCCCGAGCCGTCCTCGCCGGAGTCGGCCGCCGCGATTCGGCAGCTGAAGCTCGGCGTCGGGATTTTCGCCGCGATCGTCGTCGCCGCGGCAGCCCTGCAGGCGGCGGGCCTCGTTCACTTGACCCTCTACGGCACGGCGAAGGCGACCGGCTTCTTCATGCTCGGACTCGCGATCGTCTACTTCGGCGCAATCATTCTGTTCTCGAAGCTCTCGGCTGCCGAGAAGAAACGGATCGTTCTCATCTTCGTCTTCTTCATGGCCGCGGTCCTCTTCTGGGCCGGGTTCGAGCAGGCAGGCTCCTCGTTGAACCTCTTCGCCGAGCGGCTCACCGACCGGATGATCCTGAGCTGGGAGATGCCGGCGTCCTTCCTGCAATCGGTCAACTCGATCTTCCTGATCATCCTCGCGCCGGTCTTCGGTGCGATCTGGATCCGCCTCGGCAGGCGCCAGCCTTCGACCCCGGCAAAGATGGGATACGGCCTGGTCTTCCTCGCGGGGGGATTCCTGCTCCTCGCGTGGGGCGCGAGCTTCACGACCGGAGGAGCGCGGGTCGGCGTGATGTGGCTGATCGGGACCTACTTCTTCCACACGGTCGGAGAGCTCTGCCTCTCCCCGGTCGGTCTTAGCAGCGTTACGAAGCTCGCGCCGCGAAGCCTGGTCGGCCAGTTGATGGGGACATGGTTCATGGGGACCGCGCTCGGCAACCTGATCGCGGGCCTGGCGGGCGGCGGATTCGAGGGAATGGGAGTGGGCGAGCTCTTCGTCGCGGTCGCCAAGGTCACCGGGATCGCCGGGCTTGTCCTGCTCGTCTTCTCCAAGCCGCTCAAGGCCATGATCGGAGGGCGCGGGGAGGACACCGTCGAACCGAGCCCGGAGCTCGCTTCCGCGCCTCGCGAGGGCGTCCTTCCGACCTGAGAAGTCCGGGAAAATCCTGGCCGACGAGAGCGAAAATCGGTCGGGATCGAGCCTCGCAGGTCCAAGGAATGTCATCCACGTGTCCGAGAGCGTCACGTCCTCGCTCTTCAATCTCCCGAGCTTCCTCGATTTAATCTCTAGCGGAGAAAGGTTTAGCGGACCACGCGAGCAGAAGGTCCGCAAATCCTCGAATGTCCGCTTGCCGGGCATACGGGTTGCTATTAATATCGACTGATAGCGCCATGAGACAGGCTACGAGACATCGGCGGGTACCTCCCAGGGGAAAGACTACCCGCGGTGCGGAAGCCGGTTTCATTTCGAAGTCAACGCGGGGGGATCGAAGGAACCCGCCGGGGACGACCCGGCCAGGAGGACCCCGAGGATGAGCAGCATCGCCAGTCCCCCTCGCGTGACCCGATTCGGTTGGACCCATCCCTCGGGCAAGGGGCGGGCGAACGCCAACGCCCCCGCGGCCCCGGCGGTTCTCATCGCGACCTCGGACGTCCATTCCCGGACCCGCTGGAAGGAGGGGCTCGTCGGCACCTATCCGCTTCGCGAAGTCGCCGACAGGTCTTTCCTGGAGAAGAACATCGGAGTCTTGAACCCCGATGTTCTGCTCCTGGACATCGAGCTTCTCGGCGTCGACGGGATCGGCGACGGGCCGATCATCCGTGGACTCTCCAGGAACACGAAGATCGTTCTCCTGACGCCGCGGCCCAACGAGCTGGAAGGCGTTCGCGTCCTGAAAGCCGGCGCCAAGGGCTACTGCAAGAAGGACATCGACCCCCAGGTCCTTCGCAAGGTCGTGGACCGCGTCCATGACGGTGAGATCTGGGCCGAGCGCAAGTTGATCCCGAGGCTCCTCGAGGAGTACTCGCAGCACCCCGAGGAGAAGCCCGAGGGTCTGCCGAAGGCCGACGGCCGGCTGGATCTGCTCACGCGGCGCGAGCGGGAGATCGCATTCCTGATCGGCGCCGGCGCCTCGAACAAACAGATTGCGTCCAGGCTCCAGGTCGGGGAAGGAACGGTCAAGGCCCACCTGACCGCCATCTTCCGCAAGCTCGGCTTCTCCGACCGCCTCCAGCTCGGTCTCTTCCTCGTCAACCCGAACTGGGAAGAGCCTCGCCCGACCCCCTCCCGGGCGTAGCCGGATTCTTCCGGGGCCCGGGCCGCCGGGCCCCTTCGATCCCAACCTTCCTTCCTGGGACCCGGCCCCTTCGGGCATCGAAAAAAACGCTCGACTCGACTAAGGTCTAATAGACTCGCCTCTCGGTGGTGGGATTGAATAACCACTAGAGGCGATACAGGAAAACATCCATGCGGACAGATTGGGTTGTCTCAGGGCGTAACACCCTCGACAGGTCTATCCGCGTGAATCCTCTCGCCTCGCCGCAGTCACGAAATGTTTCGTGAGATGAGGATCGAAGGGGGTTTGAGATGAGCAGACGCCGGTCGTTCTCCATGACCTGGATCCTCGGGTTTGGAATTCTGGCGGGAGTTCTCCTGGGCTCCGGTTCCGCGCGCGCAGACGCGGCCGATTGCGCCGCCTTCGGCGGTACGTTCGTGCCGGGCAGCCCCGACGAGTGCCAGATTTCCGGTCCGCTGACGAAGTCCGGGACTTTCTCCTTCGACGAGAAGCTCCATCTCTTGAACGGCGGAGTCATCACGATTGACACGAGCACGGGCCTGACTCTCAACGTCTCCGGCGATTTCGTCATGGACGCCGGCAGCATGATCGACGGCGGAAACACGGACTGCTTCGGTCCGGGCCAGAAGGTCGGATATCCGATCACGATCACGGCCGTCAACATCAATCTCTCGGGTCCCTTGGGCCAGGTTCCAGGGGCGGTCATCCGTTCCAACTCGTGCTCGGGCGGCGTGATCAAGCTGACCGCGACGACGAACGTCGACATCGACGGCCTCGTCGAGTCCGTCGGAACAGAGAGCGGAACGGGCGCAGTTCAGCCGCCCGGCGGGGGACCGATCACGGTCAAGGCGGGGTGCGATCTGACCGTCAGCGACACCGGCAAGCTGAGCAGCCGCGGACAGGATCCCGGAGCGGACCTGGTTCACCTGGAGGCCTGCACCGTCGAGGTCTATGGGATCGTCGAGTCCACCGGGGCGGCCCACGGGGCACCCAACAGTCCCTTCAACCATTGCGCAAACGCCAATCGTCCGGACAAGCCGTCCAACTCCACCGCCTGCATCGAGATCTGGTCCGGCTCGACGATCGTGATCGACAGCAACGCGCCGCATGCCGGCGAGCTCAATGCGGACATCGGCTTCAGCGGCGGCGGCAGCGGCTTCTCGTGGATCGACATCTTCGCCAACGGCAAGATCACGATTTCCGATGGAACCAACAACCCCGGCTTCGCGGTTCACGCGAACAAGATTCTCCAGGGCCTCGCCGGCACGATCACGGTCAAGTCGCTCGGCGCGAACATCGAGGCGAACGGAAACGCCCTCCAGGCCGACTGCACGCACGCCGGCGGAGCCGGCGGAACCCTGACGGTCGAAGCGATGCAGGGAGTCAATCTCAACCAGGGAACGCTCTACGCTCGCGGTGACTTCGTCGCGACCGGCGGATTCGGAACTGGCGGCAAGGAGAACATCCGCTCCTACCAGAGCTCGATCGTCTGGCAGAACGGCGTCGGGGACGTGCGCCCGACAGGAACCGGCGACGCCGTGCATCCCGTTCCCGCCGCGAGCCGCGGCGTCATCGGCCTGACGGACTGCCTGGCCGGCAACGTGGACACCACCGGCTCGATCTTCCCGTGGAACGGCACGACCGCGACAACGCCTTCGAACTTCAACACGGCCTGCGCCGGCGCTCCGACGGTCAATACGAGCTACGTTTCCCTGCCGATCTGCCCGTCGGGCCTGTTCTGCGAGCAGAGAGCGATCAAGCGCGGCATAAAGTTCTTCGACTTCGGCGGTGACGGAGGCCCGTACAACCCGGGCAGCGGAGACAGCACCCTCTCCAACTGGGAGATCCACCTCTTCGACTCGACGCTGACGGTCCACCTGCACACCACCACCGACCAAAACGGCAAGTATGAGTTCGTCGTTCCTCCGGGGACCTACACGGTCTGCGAGACGCTGCAGCCCGGGTGGACTCAGACTTTCCCCTCCTCGGGAGCCGACTGCAGCGCGCACGGCGGAGGGACCTTCGGTTACCAGATCACGCTGGTCGCCGGCCAGGTGGACGAGGGCAACGACTTCGGCAACTTCAAGGAATCCTCGCTGATCGTCTGCCCCGAGGACCCGAAGGCGATCCTGACGCGGACGATCGACCCGACGGGGACGCTCCACGGGGGCCTGCCCAATCACCTGACGTGGAACGACGCATGGCTCCACGCCATCAGCGGCGAGGTCATCGGCGTCTTCGGAAACACGGTCGAGAACGTCGTGCTCGACGGCGACAAGTCGCTGAAGATCACGCAGTGCACGCTCGCCCGGGTCACGGCGGCCAATAACAGCCTGCCGGTCATCGACATCACGACGTCCGGCGCGCTGACCATCGTCAGCCCCGACACGGTGGGAGGCACGATCGGCTGGCTCGTCGAGTCCGACGACCACGACCTGAAGAGCATCCGGGCCAACGGCGCGAGCCTCTACGGCGTGCAGGTGCTCGGCGACAGCAACCGCATCAGCTGGAACGACGTGTCCGGCAACGGAGTCGGGATCCGGGTGGACGGCGACGGGGCCGACCTGCGCGGCGGCACCGTCTCGAAAAACACCGGTGACGGAGTCGTGCTCACGGCGACCGCGGCCGGCAATTCCCTCCAGGGCGCGACGATCCAGGGCAACGGTGGAAACGGCGTGACCGACGGCGGCACCGGCGACACGATCAAGAGCAACAAGGTCGGTCCCAATACCGGGAACGGGATCGCGGTGAGCGGGACGTCGAACACGATCGTCAGCAACACGTGCCAGAGCAACGCGCTCGACGGGATCCTCGTCACCGGGCCAACCAACCTGCTCGATAGCAACAAGACCAACAGCAACACCGGCAACGGCATCCATGTGCAGTCCGGTTCGGGCAATAAGCTCAAGAACAACGCCAGCAACACCGGCAACTCCGGCAGTTCCACGGAGAACGGCCTCGCCGAGTACCAGATGGATGTCGCCGGCGTGAACCAGGGCGGGAACAAGGCGGACAACATCGGCATCCCGAAGACGTCGCTGCCGCAGAAGTGTCCGCTCTTCCCGGGTGTCGGTCCCTGCGAGTGAGAAACGGCGAAGGCGCGAGAGGTCAACGAAGGAGGATGGTTGGATGGCTGCTCTAAGACGAAGCCGAGCAACTTGGATTCTGATCATCATGCTGGCGACGGGGTTCTTCCTGATGAGAGAGAAACGCAGCCTGGGCCTGCCTCCTCCGGTGGATGTCGTGATCAGTTCGGCGATGACGTTCGCGGCGGCGGACCTGTCCGACGGGACGGCGGACAACACCTTCACGGTGACCGGGAACCTGACGATGACCGCGGGAGGCTCGATCTCCTGCGACAACGCGAGCGGCGACGCGTGCAACATCAAGATCGTCGTCGGCGGCAACATGGTCATGGAGAACGGGTCGAAGATCACCGCCAACGCCACCGGTGGCAGCGGTAACGGTGGAAACATCGAAATCACGGTCGGGGATTTCGGCGCGTCGCCTCCCACCGGCGATTTCACCATGAACACCGGCTCGATCATCCAGGCCAACAGCGCGAAGAACTCGGCGGGTTCGATCACGATCAACGTGGCTCACTCCGCCGATGTGGACGGGTTGGTCGAGTCCAAGAGCGGCCTGACCGGCATCGGCGCGAACCAGCCCCCGGGCGGCGGACCGATCACGATCAATGCGGGCTGCACGTTGACAGTCAGCGATACGGGCATCGTCAGCAGCCAGGGCGCGGATCCTGGCGCGGACCTCGTACATCTCCAGGCTTGTGTCGTGGAAATCGATGGAATCGTTCGTTCGTTCGGTCCGGGTCACGCGGTGCCGGTCAACCCTCCGAATCACTGCGATAGCGCCAACCGTCCGGACAAGCCGGCGAATTCGACGGGGTGCGTGGAGATCTGGGCAGGCGACAGCCTGACGATCAGCCGTCAGGGGAGCCACTCCGGTGAAATCAACGCCGACATCGGCCTCGCCGGACAGGTCGGCGGCCGGGGCTGGATCGACCTCTTCGCTCGCGGACCGATCACGGTCCTCGGGGATCCTTCCGGGATCTTCGCCGTTCACTCCAACCAGGGAGGCACCAACGGCGCGGGCGGGATCATTCACGCCGCTTCGATGGCGAGCTTCATCACGGCGACCGGCCTGGCGTTCCAGGCGGACGATACGGGCGGCGGCTCCAATGGCGGCTCCATCACTCTGGAGGGTCAGACCAACGTCACCCTGGACGACTCGCAGATCTTCGCCCGCGGAGACTTCGTGCAGACGGGCGGGTTCGGTAACGGCGGCCATGTGACGGCGCAGGCTTTCACGGGCGCCCTGAGTTGGATCAACACGGTGACCGCTCCGGCTTCGATCGGTGACGTGCGTCCGACCGGCGCGGACACGATTCCTCCCGTCGACGTCACGGCTCCTACGGCGCCCAAGCGCGGAGTCATCCTGCTGACCGCATGCAGCGCGCTCCCGACGACGACCGGCACGAGCTTTCCCTTCAACGGGGATACCGCAACGACACCGACGCCCTCGACTTCGTGCCCCGGCGGACCGCCGGTTCTCCCAGGTTACGTCTCGCTACCAGCGGCCAACTGCGGGGCGATCTGCGTCCCGCAGACTCCGACCCCGACGCCGACGCGGGTCCAGCAATTCACCCCGACCCCGGGCAACTGCCCGGAGGATCCCAACGCGGTCCTCACGGCGACCGTGGATCCGTCGGGCACGATCCACAACGGCCTGCCGAACTTCCTGACGCTCCAGCCTGCCTATGACGCGGCCGGCAACGGCGCCGTCATCGGACTCTTCGGCAAGTGGAAGGAGAACGTCAATCTCGGCGGCGCCAAGACCCTCAAGATCACCCAGTGCACGTCGGCGCAGATTACCGCCCTGGACGGCAGCCTGCCTGTCTGGGAGGTCTCGAGCACCGGCAAGTTGACGATCGTCGGGCCCGATTCGGTCGGCGGCACGATCGGCTGGCTGATCGACAATCCCTCCGGCGGCCCGCACACCCTGAAGAGCGTGCGCGCCAACGGCGCCAGCATCTGGGGCATCCAGATCAACTCCGACAGCAACAGCGTCAGCTGGAATGACGTCAGCGGCAACGGCGGCCCCGGCGGAATCCTCGTGGCGGGCAGCAAGAACATCCTGAAGGGCGGAACAACCGGACCCAACAACGGCGACGGCATCAAGATCACCGGCAACAGCAACACCGTCTCCGGAGCGACCGTCGACAGCAACGTCGCCAACGGAATCCTGCTCTCCGGAACCGCCGGCAGCAACCAGATCAAGAGCAATAGCGCGAGCCTGAACGGTGGAGACGGTTTCCGCAACGACGGCGGCAGCGGCAACTCCTTCAGCGGTAACGGCAGCAATACCGGGGGCAAGGAGAACGTCGGCGCGGAGTACAGCTTTGTCGCCGCGGGCGTCAACGGGGGCAGCAACCGGGCCGACGGAATCAACGTCCCGAAGCTGACCATTCCGACGAAGTGCCCGGACTTCGCCCAGGCGAACACGGTTTGCGAATGATCTAAAGCAAGGGTCAAAGCAGTCCGGGGGTCCTCGGAGGGCCCCTGGACTGAGTCCGGATTCGAGAGAGAGCGGAGAGGGCGGAACTGAGACGGAGCAACAGCTCCGGGAGGCACAGATGAAACAAACCAAATTCCTACTGATCGGGATTCTTGCGTGCGGGCTCCTCGCGGTTGCGGGGGCCGTACGCGCCGACGTCGTCTTGAGCGGGTACAACTCGTTCTACGTGCTCGACGCGGGCGACGGCGATGGCCAGAACGGCACGTATACCGTCAACGACAACCTGGTGCTCGACGGCACGGCGAGCATCAACTGCAACGACAACGCCACCGACCAGCCGCCCGGGCCGGTCGCCTCGGGAGCCAGCGCGTGCAACATCGTGATCGTCGTCCACGGAGATCTCACGATGCAGGCCGGCAGCGCCATCAGGGCCGAAAATCAGTCCGGCGGCGGCAGCGGCGGGAACATCACGATCACCGTGGATGGAAACGTCCTCCTGAAGGGCGGCGTTCCGGCCGGCGCGCTGATCAGCAGCCGCAAGATCACGGGCGCCGGGGACACCGGCATCGGCGGCAACATCACGATCAACGCGGGCAATATCGCCTGCGAGGCTTCCCCGACCAAGGGTGACGTGACTGTGGAGACGGGCGCCCAGATCCTGGCGGACTCGCCAGGCAACCCGGGGGACATCGTGATTCACTCCGGACGCTTCATCACGATCGACGGGAAGGTCTCGTCGCAGAACTTCACCACGGTCGGCCGCGCGGGCCGGATCACGATCGTCGCCTGCTGCGACCTGACGGTCGGTGAAACCGGCCTCGTCCAGAGCATCGGGAGGGACCCGGGCGCGGACCTCGTTCATCTCGAAGCGTGCAACGTCAAGGTCTTCGGACTCGTGCAGTCCACCGGTCCGGGCCACGGCGACACGGGATCGATCGGGCCGGATGCCTGCAACGACGCGAACCACGTCGCTCCGACCGGCAAGAAGTTCCGCGCCTGCGTCGAGATCTGGGGAGGGAACACGGTCTTGATCGACGCCAGCGGCACGAACAACGGCCAGGTCAACGCGGACACAGCCCAGGGCGGCGGCTCCTCGGGCATGGGATGGATCGACGTCTACGCCAACGGCAACATCACGATCACGGGCAACACGGCTCCGCCGTTCGCGATCCACGCCAACACCGGCGTCGACGGGTCGATCTGCGGCGTGATTACGGTCAAGTCCAAGCTGGGTTCGGTGACCGCCACCGACCTCGCCGTGCAGGCCGGAGCCGATTGGAACGTCTACTTCGGCAACGGCGTGGCAAACGGCGCCGCCGGCGGAAGCATCACGATGGGGGCAAAGACCAACCTGACGCTGACCGGCGCGACGATCGACGCGACCGGCGACTACGTGCCGACGATCGCCAAGGGCGGAAGGGTCGTCCTGCAGGCGGCCACGGGCGGTACGGGCCTCTTCTGGAACGGCACGACGGTCGACGTGAGACCCACGGGTACCGGGGTCGCTCTGGCGAACCGGGGAACGATCGAGACCGACGCCTCGTGTGCCACGACCGGAACACCGATCCTGCCCGTTTCGTCCGGTGCTCAGACCAATCCTTCGACCGTGGCTGCCTGCCTCGCGGCCATCGTCATTCCCGACCCGGCCAACTCGGCTTTGGTCGGCCGCGAGTCTTGCCTGACAGGAGACTGCTCGCACGAGCGGGAGCTCCCGCCGGATTTCTGCACGAAGGCACCGGTCCGGGCGGTCCTCGATCCGGTCACCGGTCAGTTCCCGGGCAACCAGGGCCCGGACCTCATCGTTCGGGTGGATCTCGGCGACAAGATCCAGGACGCACTTGACCTCGCCAAGGTCCCCGGCTTCGACGCGGCGCACAACAACGACGGCTACATCATCATCGCCGTGTCCGCGCACGCGGACCACTCCCTGGGCGGCGACACCAACCAGGCCGCCCTGATCGACGGCAACTACGAGTTCCCCTTCGCTCTCTTCGGCTGCAGCGTGACGATGCACTCCAGCGGCGCGGTCGGCCACATCGCGGCAGGGGCCACCGCTCCGGACAATCCGCCACTGTCCGGCCTGAACATCTTCGTCATGGATCTCCACGGGTCCGACGGGACGTACGGCTGGCTGATCGAGGGCAACGGCCGCTCGGTGCGCAACACCTATGGCAAGAACAGCGGCACGGGCGTCGCGTTCCTCGGCAACAACAACCTCATGCACAACGGGCAGGGGACCGGGAATTCCGGCGTCGGCCTGTTGATCCAGGGCAACGGCAACTACGTAACTGATACCGACGTTTTCTCCAACGGCTCTCACGGAGTCCAGGTCATCGGCAACAACAACCAGATTCTGAAGGTGGACGCCGGGGACAAGGGCAAGGGCAACACCGGCGATGGCGTGAACGTCTCCGGCACCGGTAACACCTTGCAGGAGATCGACGCCTTCGCCAACACCGGCTGGGGCTTCAACGTGAGCGGCGGCACCGGGAACATCCTCAACAAGAACAACGGCGGCGACCGGGGCAAGGGCAACACTGCCGGAGGTTTCCTGCTGGACGGCTCGGTGACCCTGCTCCAGAACACCGCGATCGGCAACAGCGGTAACGGCTTCAAGTTCATGTCCTCCGGGTGGAACCTCAAGAACAACGTCAGCGGCGGAACCGGATCCGGACAGCCCAACGGCGGGTGCCAGTTCAACTTCACGGTTGCCGGCAACGTCAACCAGGGGGGGAACAAGTACGACGGCATAACCCTCTCGGGGAGCCCGATCGCGGTGGCCTGTAAGAACTAGAACGTCTCCAGGACATCGGAAGGGGTCAGGCTCTCGGGCCTGACCCCTTTTTTTCTTGCCTGGCGCGCGCCCTCTGGCAACGGGGCAGACGGCGTCAACGCCTCGGGCAACGGCGATCTCTTCCAGGAGTTCGACGCGTCCGCCAGGCCGGTTGAGCCAGGTCCCTTCGGGAGCCTGGCTTTTTTCTTGCTCTCTCCCTTTCTCAGACTGTCTCTGGAAAGCGATGTCAATGATCGAGCGGAATGTGCAAGTGCGCCCCAGCACGTCTAACCAACGCAGAGGCAATGGATTGAAGCGGGTCCGGAGGCAGGTCCGCCGGATTCTGGAAAGGACAGGGTCATAGACGCATTCTGGCGGCGTCGTGACCTGCGGGAACACCAATGAGTGTCCAAACAGGAGGGACGATGAGACGCATCGGGCTCGTGGCGATTCTCTTCCTCGGTCTGGTATCTCTTCCTGCTCTTGCGGATGACTGCGCTCTGCTTGGCGGCAACATCGTCGCCGGCGAGTGCGTCATCGATGGGACGGCTCCGGGCGTTGCGCCCAACAACAGGACCGGAACGTTCAACATCGCCGAGACGCTCCGGATCAAGGGCACCGGGAAGATCACCGTGCCTTCGAGCACGGTGGCGAATAGCCTGATCCTGAACATCACCGGCCAGTTCGTCATGGAGGACGGGGCCGTCATCAACGGCAACACGTTTCCCACCTCCGGCGGGACCTCCGCCTCCCAGCAGGGCGCCACGATCACGATCACGGCGTCGGGCGACATTACGCTCGCCGGGGACTCCGGCAACGGCGGCGCGAAGATCACCGCCGAGATGAACGCGGGATCGTGCTCCGGCGGCGGCCGTGGCGGCAACATCACTCTCGTCTCGGGCGGTGACCTCAAGACTTTCGAGGGATCGCTCATCTCGTCGAACTCAGGTCCCTGCTCGGCCGGGGACATCGTCCTTAAGGCCACGCCCGCGGGCGCCATCGACGTGGACGGCTCCGTCCTGGCTCGCAGCCTCCGCAGCGGCGACGGCTCCGGGAAGGCGGGCGGCGGGCGGATCACGCTGATCGCCGGGTGCAAGCTGATCGTCAGCGACACCGGCGTCGTCAGCAGTCAGGGCAAGGACCAGGGCGCCGACCTCGTTCACCTCGAGGCTTGCCAGGTCACCATCGAGGGACTCGTCGAGTCCGCGCTGGTCCAGGGCGGCGGCCACGCCGACAACACTGACAACGCGTGCAACAACCCCCCGCTCCACCCCGGCGCGGGAGGCGGGATCGTCTTCACCGGCTGCGTCGAGATCTGGTCCGGGACGACGATCGAAATCACGAAGACCCAGGCCGGGTTAAACGGCGAAGTCAGCGCGGACGGCGTCGTGGCCAACCGGACCTGGATCGACATCTTCGCCAACGGGAACATCACGATCACCAACGACACGGCGGGATACGCCGTGCATGCCAACCCGAGCAACGCGACGAACAACCACGGCGGTGTCATCACGATCAAGTCCGCCGGCGGAAACATTTCGACCACCGGCAACGCGATCCAGGCCAACGCGGTCGGCAGCGGCGGCGAGGGCGGGATCTTCGACATCGAGGCCTTCGGCGACGTCTCCTTCGGCGCCTCCTCGATCCAGGCCGAAGGCACGAACACCGGCGGCGGCCCCCAGAAGGGTGGACAGATCACGGTCCAGGCCTTCAACGGCCTCGTCTCCGGCAACGCTCCCGGCGAGCTGAACGCGAACGGCGGAGGCGGCGGCGGGACGGTCGGCTTCGTGACGCTGACCGGCTGCGGCACGGCCAACCCCGGAGACGGCGTCAACTACACGGGCACGGTCACGCCGGCTTCTCCGAACCCGGTCCAGCCCGACTCCTGCGGCGGCGCGCCGGTCATCCCGGTGGCGTTGCCGGCCAACTGCTCGCAGACCTGCCGGGAGGGCCCTGAGCCGGCGCACTGCGAGAAGGCTTCCGTCCAGTCGGTTCTCGACCCGCAGACGGGCCGGTTCCCGGGCAACCTCGGCCCCGACAAGGTCATCTTCGTGCAGAACGGCGACATCATCCAGAACTTCGTGGACAGCGCCGCGGACCTCAACAACGACGGCTACATCATCCTGATGGTCGTGGCCAAGGACAACAACCAGCTCGGCGGCTCGACCAAGCAGAAGGTGGACATCAGCCTGAACTATCCGAAGCCCTTTGCGCTCTTCGGCTGCAGCGTCACGCTGATCGACCCGGACAAGAACGACTCGCTGCCGGCGGGCCTCATCGAGGCCTCCGCCGGGAGCCCGCAGAACATCTTCGTCATGGACCTCCACGGGTCCGGCAGCGAGATCGCCGGCTGGAAGGTCGTGGGCAACGGCCGCTACGTGAGAAACGTCGCAAACAGCGGAAACTTCACCGGGATCTGGTTCCTGGGCAACAACAACACGATGCACAACGGGAACGGGAACAACAACACCAACATCGGAATCTTCGTCGTCGGCAGCGGAAACACCCTGGACAGCGCCGACGCCTTCGGGAACGGGGGAGACGGCGTCGGGGTCCTGGGCGACAACAACAAGGTCCTCAAGCTCGACATCGGCGACCGGGGCAAGGGCAACGGCGGAAACGGCCTCGTGGTCGGCGGCAACGGAAATCTTCTCCAGGAGAACGACGTCTACGCGAACGTCGGGCTCGGCATCGGGGTCCATGGGAACGGCAACAAGCTGCTGAAGAACAACGCCGGTGACAGGACCAAAGGCAACGGCTCGGACGGCATCCAGGTCAACGGCGCGACCAACACGATCCAGGAGAACGACTCGCTGTCCAACTCCGGCAACGGGTTCAACGTCTTCGGTGGGACCAACACTTACAGCAAGAACCAGGCGGGCGACCGGGGCGATCAGGCCAACGGTCTGGCGGGGTTCCTCCTCTCCGGGGGCGGAACCACCACGGAGAACACGGCGATCGGCAACCTCGGCGACGGGATGCACCTAGTGACCGCCGGCTTCACGCTGAAGAACAACATCAGCGGGGGGACCGGCAGCGGGCAGCCCAACGCCTTGTGCCAGTTCAGGTTCGACGTGGCCGGTAACACCAACTCGGGAGGCAACAAGTCCAACGGCGTCACCGTCTCCGGGAACCCCCTGGCGGCGGGCTGCAAGTAAACCGGAGCGGGTCTTGACGTGGGGGCCGGGCCGCGAGGTCCGGCCCCTTTGCTTTTGTCTCATACAGCACCATTGTCCGGGGTGTACAGCGGGGCGCCCGGCGATTGAATTCGAGGTCACCTCGTCGGGGAACAACCTCGTCAAGAACGACTTTTGGCGGGACCCCGACGCAGAAGAACGCCACCTGCCAGTACGACGTCGCGGCGGGCAACACCAACGGAGGAGGTAACAAATCCAACGGGGTGACGGTCGCGCCCAACCCGTTCCCGACGGGGTGCATCAACTAGACTCCGTCAGCGGTTTCTCCCGGGCCGGACCGATCGAACACCTCCATCGAGGCCAAGGGCGACACCGCGGGCGGGGGACCCTAGGGCGGGGGCTCCATCCTCGCGCACGCGTGGGGCGCTGGTTCCGACGTGAATGGTGTCGCCTCGGCTAGCCTGGACGCGAGCGGAGGACCGCCGGCCGGGTCGATCGAGCTCCACGCCTGCGACACGGTTAATTACCTGGGCTCCTCGACTCCCGCCGCCGTGCCGTTCACGGGAGCGGGCAAGTGCGGGGCCGTGCCTTTCCAGCCTTATCAGGTCATTCCTCCCTGCTTCTGCGGGCAGACGGGAATCGACGGCGACGGGGGCCGGAGTTGCGAGGTGGCTCGAAGTCGTGATCCCGGCGGGGGTCGCCCTGGCGGCCCCCGCCACTTCCGCTAGCGAGGCCGGAGAAGGTCGCGGGCCACCGGCCGGACCAGGGCGCCAAGGATGCTTCCGGCGGGGCGTCCACGAGCAACCTCTCGGAGCCGGACGATCTGCTCGACCGAGATCGCCGCGCCAGCCAGGAGCCAGAGGACGTCCCCGGCCCGTCCGATCCCGGCGGCCAGGTTTGCCGCGGAAGCGACGACATTCAGGCCGCCGATCGCCAGCAGCAGGAGCGCGGTGATCCGGGTCCAGCGCAGCGTCTCCATTCCGAATCGACGCTCGAGGTCCCGCTGTTCCTGTGCCGACAGCAGCCCGAGCGGCGCCTCGAGCATCCGGAAACGGTCCTGGAGGACCTGCTCGGAGCCGGCCTCCGCGCCTCGAACGGAAAGAGCGGGAGGAGGCGGGAGTCCCATCGCCATCCTCCAGGCTTCGTAAAGGAGCGTGCCGGGCAGCGAGCCGAAGGGCCGGCCGGCGAGAAAGCACCCGGCCAGCCGGATGAAGGACTCGGCCGTCAGGTACGCTGCAAGAGGAAGCGGAAGCAGGCTCGGAATCGAAGCGGAAGCGTTATCGAGACCGGAGGCGCCGGCCTCGGAGTAGCCCGCTCCGTACGCCGCGGCGAGGCTGTACAGGAAGCTCACGAACCCGAGAACGAAGAGGGGCAGCGCCGACACGACCGTCATCGCGACGGCCGGCGCGCCGAATTCGCTCTCCATCTTCTCCTGCACCGCGGCCGGAAGGTGGCCGAGCAGGGGAGAGAAGAGGATCGCGAGCCGCCGCTTCGAGATGTTCCGGCCGTGCTCCTTCCGGACCTGTTCGCGGCGAAGGTCGCTCCCCTCGTCGTAACTCTGGATCGAGCGGACGGTGTGGCGGTCGGGCCACGGTTCGAGCCGGTATCTCGCGGTTCCATCCGGCTGCGCGACGGCTTCCACGACCTCGTAGAGCTCCTCGTCCCAGCGCACGGCCGTGCCCGGGTATTCGCTGGAGGTGTGTTCGCGGCCCTTTCTCGGCGTCCATCCCTTCGGCGAGCGCGCGACGAGCCACCAGGCGCCTTCCCCGGCGGCCTCGACGCGGTCGTCGCCGTAGGCCCTGGGCGCGGCGGCGGACGTGCGTTCTTCGCTCACGGTCGGAATGACGGGTTCCCATCAAGGTAACACCTCGCCGGAGGCCGGGGACTGGCGCGTTCGATGCTTGAGGTGGGAGCATGGCCAGGACGGCGGCGGCGCGAGGGTCGGCCGCGCCGCTGATCCCGGAGCGCCCGACGCCGCCGAAGCTGCGAGACGCGGCCCGAGGCTGCCAGGCATGCCCACTCTGGGAGCGCGGCACGCAGACGGTCTTCGGGGAGGGCGGGCGGTCGGCCCGCTGCCCAGGCGCTTCTCGGCGCGTCGTTCAAGGTGACGAAGCACAGGGGAGCCTTCGTGAAGTCGG
>DATFQY010000031.1:0-11555 GCA_035263845.1 Thermoanaerobaculia bacterium
CAAGCTGTGGATCGGGCCACGAGAACATGGTCGCCTCGATCCGGGTCACTTCGTAACCGCCTGCGGTCTCTGCAAAAACGAACCGGGCGGGGGGCTCGTCCCTCCCGCCCGGTTCTTTTCTGGACGGACCTACAGCTCGACGAAGATGTCTTCGCCCTCGACGGAGACGGGAAGGTTTCGGTGTCCACTGCCCATGGGGTTTCCTGGTAGACCTTGCCGGTGCGGATGTCGAAGTGGGCAGCGTGCCAGGGGCAGGTCAGCAGATACGGACTGCCCTGCTCGCGGCCGAGGATCCCGTCGTTCAAGGGAGCTCCGGCGTGGGTGCACGTGTTGTCCATGGCGTAGATTTTCCCGTCCACCTTCGCCAGCATCACCGTTCGACCCTCATGATCCCGGGCGATCATCCCGTCCTCGGGGACTTCGAAGACGGACGCGAGCCGGACTCTGGCCATGGAAGCGACTCCTTTCCTGAGTTTCGCTTTCGTAAGATACACGCTCTTGCATCGGGAGAACCGCGAGCTCGAGATCTCCGACGGAGAGCTGCGCCGCATGATCGAGGCGGCCACGCAGCGCATTCTCGGCTACATCGAGTCGCTTCCGCGCCAGCCTTCAGCCGATCCTGAGGGAGGCGCGGCGCTGGCGCGGTCGCTGCGCGAGCGGATGCCCGAGACGGGTCGGCCGTACGAGGAGCTCCTGGCGCTCCTCTTCGACAGGGTCATCCCGAAGGGGTTCAACACGGCCGGACCGGGCTACCTCGCCTACATCCCGGGAGGAGGTCTTCCCCACTCCGCGGTGGCCGACCTGATCGCCGAGGCGACCAACCGCTACGTGGGCGTCTTCGCCGCGGCGCCGGGGCTGGCGCAGCTCGAAACCAACGTCGTGTCGTGGCTCTGCCAGATCGCCGGCTACCCCGAGGCGGCCCGCGGAATCCTGACGACGGGGGGCTCGCTCGCCAACTTCTCGGCGATCGTCACGGCGCGGCGCGAGAAGCTGCCCGAGGACTTCCTCGCCGGAACCATCTACGCCTCCGACCAGGTCCACCACTCGATCCAGAAGGCCGCGATGCTCGCCGGCTTCCCGGAGTCGGGCGTGAAGGAAATCGCCACCGACGAGCGCTTCCGCATCCGCCTGGACGAGCTTCACAACGCAATCGCGGCGGACCGCTCCCGCGGTGCGAAGCCGTTCCTGGTCATCGGCAACGCCGGCAGCGTCAACACCGGGGCGGTGGACGATCTCTCGGGCCTTGCCGACCTCGCCCGCGACGAAGGGCTCTGGTTCCACGTGGACGGCGCCTACGGCGGCTTCTTCCTCCTGACGGAGCGCGGACGCAAAACGATGGCGGGGGCCGAGCGATCCGACTCGATCACGCTCGATCCGCACAAGAGCCTCTTTCTTCCCTACGGCACGGGCTCGCTGCTCGTGCGCGACGGCGAGGCGTTGAAGCGCGCCCATGCCCTCTCCGCGGTCTACCTCCCCTCGATGCAGGAGGACCCGGACCTCGTGGATTTCAACCAGATCTCGCCGGAGCTCTCCCGGAGCTGGCGGGGGCTGCGCCTGTGGCTGCCGATCAAGATGCACGGCATCCGCGCCTTCCGGGACAACCTCGACGAGAAGCTCGACCTTGCTCAGTGGGCGGCGGACGAGCTGCGGCGGACCTCGGGCATCGAGATCCTCGCCGAGCCGCAGCTTTCGATCACCGCCTTCCGCTGGCGCCGGCCCGGCGCGAGCGAAGAGGAGCTGACCCGGATCAACCGCGAGCTGATGGACCGGATCAACCGGCGAAAGAGGATCTACCTGACGGGCACGATGCTCGGGGAGCGGTTTGCGATCCGGATCTGCGTCCTGTCGTTCCGGACCCACATGGAAAGGATGAGAGAAGGGATGGAGGACATCCGGGCCGCCGTGGACGAAATCCGCTAGATTGACACCCCTGTCAAGGGAACCATAGACTTTCCGGGCCCCGGGAAACCGCCCGGAGCGCATCGAAACGTCCGTTCGATTTTCAAGGGAGACCGGGGTATGAGGAAGACTTTCGCCTTCATTGTCCTTTCGCTCGTCGCCGCGCTCGCTTCCGCACAAAGAGTGAGCGACACCAACGGCAAGCACGCGCAGCTCTATCCCGACAAGGACCACGCGCCGGGCTGGGCGAATCCGGGAGGAGGAGGCGGGGGCCAGAACCTGAGCTATCACGGCGGGGCCGTGATCGTCAGCGCGAAGACCGTCGCCATCTTCTGGGGTTCCTACTGGGGCACCAACGGCAACCTGAACGCGGAGGCCTCCGAGATGCTCGGCTTCTACGGGACCTTCGGACAGACCCCCGAATACAACACGATCACGGAGTACTCCGGCATCCAGCGGACGAACCTTACCAACAACTTCTTTCTCGACACGTCGAATCCGCCGACGAACGTGACCGATTCGATCCTCCAGGGCGAGGTCGTCAAGTACATCAACGCGCACGGCGCCGACGCGAGCACGATCTACGAGGTCTTTCTCCCGCCGACGTCGTACTCCTCGCTAAGCATCTACACCTCCTGCGGAGGCGCGAACCTCTACTACTGCGCCTACCACAGCAACTTCAATCACAACGGCACGGACATCAAGTACGCCTCGCTCCCCTACCCCTCCTGCGGCGGCTGCCAGTGGACGGGGTGGACGGCGGCGCAGAACTTCGAGCACTTCGCCTGCCACGAGACCCGCGAGGCGGTGACCGACCCCGACGGCGACGCCTGGTACGACCGCCGCGGCAACGAGGCCGACGACAAGTGCGCGTGGTCTCCCGCACCATTCATCGGCACCGGCGGCTACGGCTACCAGTGGGAGTGGTCGAACCAGGCCCGCGGCTGCGTCAAGACCCGCTGACCGTCCTCTCTTCCAGGTGTTTCCAAGGCCCCGGCTCCGGCCGGGGCCTTTCTATATAGTCTTGGCAACCAAGTGACCCTCGCAACAGGAACCCGGCTCGGTCCATATGAAATCGCCTCACCCGTCGGCGCCGGCGGGATGGGAGAGGTCTACCGCGCAACGGACACTCGCCTCGGGCGGACCGTCGCGGTCAAGGTGCTTCCGAAACACCTCTCCTCCTCCGCCGACATCCGGCAGCGCTTCGAGCGGGAGGCGAAGACGATCTCGCAGCTCTCGCATCCCCACATCTGCGCGCTCTACGACGTCGGCAACCAGGACGGCGTCGAGTACCTCGTCATGGAGTTCCTCGAGGGGGAGACTCTGGCGGAACGGCTTTTGAAAGGCCCACTGCCGGCGGACCAGACGCTCCGATACGGCATCGAGATCGCCGACGCGCTGGACAAGGCCCACCGCCAGGGGATCGTCCACCGCGATCTGAAGCCCGGCAACGTCATGCTGACGAAGTCGGGGATCAAGCTGCTGGACTTCGGCCTGGCGCGGTACGCCCCCACGGGAGCGGGGGCCTCGAGCGTGTCCGTGCTGCCGACGCAGGCGGGCACGAACCTCACGGAGAAGGGGACGGTGCTCGGGACGTTCCAGTACATGGCGCCGGAGCAGCTCGAGGGCAAGGAAGCCGACGCGCGCACCGACATCTTCGCGCTTGGCACGGTGCTCTACGAGATGGCCACGGGAAAGAAGGCGTTCTCCGGGCCGAGCCAGGCGACGCTGATCGCCGCGATCATCGGGTCCGAGCCGCCGCCGATCTCGACGGTCCAGCCGATGGTCGCGCCGGCACTCGATCGCGTGGTCAAGGCGTGTCTCGCCAAGGACCCCGAGGATCGCTGGCAGACAGCTCACGACGTCCGGCTGCAACTCCAGTGGATCCTGGAAGGCGGCTCGCAGGCGGGAGTCGCGGCACCGGTCGTCGCCAGGCGCCGCACGCGGGAGCGCCTGGCCTGGGGCCTCTTCGCCGCCGCCGCGCTCGCGGCCGCCTTCTTCGCCGCGGGGTACTTGCGCCGGGCGCCGAAGCCCGGCCGCGCCGTCCGGACCTCGGTCATCCTTCCGGAGAAGCGGTTCTTAAACTTCCTCGCGGTCTCTCCTGACGGCGCCCAGCTCGCGTTCGTCGCCGGTACGCCGGGCGGGAAGAGGCAGATCTGGCTGCGGTCGCTCGACAGCCTGACCGCGCAGCCGCTCGCCAGTACGGAAAACTCCGACTTTCCCTTCTGGTCGCCGGACGGGAAATTCCTCGCTTTCTTCGCCGACGGGAAGTTGAAGAAGGTCGAGGCCGCCGGAGGGCCGGCCGTCATCCTCTGCGATGCGGCGCCCAACGGCCTGGGCGGAACGTGGAGCCGCGAGGGAGTGATCCTTTTCGCCCACCCGTCCGCGCCGATCAGCCGCGTCCCGGAGACCGGGGGCGCTCCGACGCCGGTGACGGTGTTGAACGCGTCGCGCCACGAGACGACGCACCGATATCCCTTGTTCCTCCCGGACGGGCGCCATTTCCTCTACATGGCCGCCAACCTCTCGGGCGCTCCGGACGATCCGGCCAACATGATCCGCGTCGGGGCGATCGACTCGAAGGACGACGAGGCCCTGATCCCGGGCTACTCCAACACGATCTTCGCTCCCTCCTCGGCGGGATCCTCCGACGGGCACCTCCTCTACCATCGCGACGGAAGCCTCTTCGCGCAGCCGTTCGACGCCTCCCGTCGCAAGACGTGGGGGCAATCCGTTCCGATCGCCCAGAATCTCGCGACGTTCACCGCGTTCTGGCGGCTGGCGATCCTCGGTGCGGCGGACAACGGGACCGTGGCCTACGGCACCGCGACGACCGCCCCCTCGACACTCCAGTGGTTCGACCGCAACGGGCGACCGCTCGGAGCGGTCGGCGAGCCCGCGTTCTTCAACTCCGGCCTCACCGCCGGAGTCGGGCGGCTTCGAATCTCTCCCGACGGGCGGTTCCTCGCGGCAACGATCTTCGATCCCTCGACGCGAACCTCCGACATCTGGATCTACAACCTCGCCCGCGGCGTCCGGACGCGATTCACCTCCGGTCCCGCGTCGGCGTCCGACCCGCTCTGGTCTCCGGACGGGCGGCGCATCGTGTTCGGCTCGGACCGCAAACACCAGGGCGATCTTTACCGGAAGGCCTCGGGCGGCGGCGCCGAGGAACCGGTCATCGAGGAAGAGGGGCAGAGAATCGCCGACGACTGGTCTCCCGACGGGAAGTTCCTGACCCTGGAGGTGCGGGAGCCGAGGGGAGAACGGAGGGTCACGCTTGCGGTTTTCTCTCTCGCCGGGGACAAAAAGGTCACGACATACCTTCGCCGCGGGATCAACAACGGAGACTCGAAGTTCTCTCCGGACGGGCGATGGCTCGCTTACACCTCGGAGGAGTCGGGACGAAACGAGGTCTACGTTGGGGCCTTTCCGGGGCCGGGCGAGAAGTGGCAGGTCTCCACGGAGGGCGGGACGCAGCCCCGGTGGCGGCGGGACGGCAGGGAGCTCTACTACCTTTCTTCCGACCTGCGGCTGCTGTCCGTCGAGATCAAGGCCTCCGGCGGGACGCTGGAGCCGGGAGTCCCGACTCTCCTCTTCGAGCCCCATCCGCTCCCGACCTTCTTCGACCCGGCCGCCGACGGCCAGCGGTTCCTCGTCCTCTCGTCGGGCGTCGAGCAGTCCCCTCCCATAACTCTGGTGCAGAATTGGTCCTCAGGGATCAACAAGAAATGACGCTTGCCTCGGGTTCCAGGCTCGGTCCTTATGAAGTCCTCTCTCCCATCGGGGCGGGAGGGATGGGAGAGGTCTACAAAGCGAAGGACACCCGTCTCGAGCGGACGGTCGCGGTCAAGGTCCTGCCCGAGCACCTCTCGGCCTCCCCGGACCTGAGGCAGCGCTTCGAGCGCGAGGCCAAGACGATCTCTCAGCTCTCCCATCCGCACATCTGCGCGCTCTACGACGTCGGCAACCAGGACGGCGTCGAGTACCTCGTCATGGAGTTCCTCGAGGGCGAGACGCTGGCCGAGCGGCTCGTGAAGGCGGCGCTCCCCGCAGAACAGACCCTCAAGTACGGCATCGAGATCGCCGACGCCCTGGACAAGGCGCACCGGCAGGGAATCGTCCACCGCGACCTGAAGCCCGGCAACGTGATGTTGACGAAGTCGGGCGTGAAGCTCCTCGACTTCGGGCTCGCCAAGGCCGTGGCGCCGGCGGGCCCTGTCTCCGCGGTCACGTCTCTGCCGACGATGGCCGGCGGCCAGAACCTGACTCAGGAGGGAACGATCCTGGGGACGTTCCAGTACATGGCGCCGGAGCAGCTCGAGGGGAAGGAGGCCGACGCGCGCACCGACATCTTCGCCTTCGGCGCGGTCCTCTACGAGATGGCGACCGGGAAGAAGGCCTTCGCGGCGGGAAGCCAGGCGTCCTTGATCGCGGCAATCCTCGAGCGTGAACCGCCACCGATCTCGGCGGTCCAGCCGATGACGCCGCCGGCTCTCGACCGGGTCGTCAAGACCTGCCTCGCCAAGGACCCGGAGAACCGGTTCCAGACGGCCCACGACGTCAAGCTCCAGCTCCAGTGGATCGCGGAGGGCGGGTCGCAGGCGGGCGTCCCGGCGCCCGTCGCGGCGCGGCGCCGAAGCCGCGAGAGGATCTGGATGGCGGCGTCGGTGCTCCTCGCGGCCGCCGCCGGAGTTCTCGGCCTACTCCTGTTTCAGTCCTCGCGTCAGCCGGTCCGCGTCATCCGCTCCTCGCTCACGCCACCCGAGGGCGCGGTGTTCTGGCTCGATTCCGCCACGCCGGGTCCGCCGGCCCTGTCCCCGGACGGGAGCCGGGTCGTCTTCTCGGCGCGCGGGACCGACGGGAAGATCCGCCTTCACGTCCGGGGCCTCGATGCCGTGGAGTCCACTCCGCTTCCGGGAACCGAGGACGCGCAGTATCCCTTCTGGTCGCCCGACTCGCGATCGATCGGATTCTTCGCCGGATCGAAAATGAAAGCCGTCGAGGCCGCGGGCGGCCCGCCGGTCACGCTTTGCTCGACCGAGGCCGATCCCAAGGGGGCGACGTGGAGGAAGGACGGGACGATCCTCTTTGCGAAGGGGTCCGCCTCGACGATCTGGCGTCTTCCTCCGGGAGGCGGCGAGGTCGCGGAGGTCACGCACTTCGACCAGAAACGCGCGGACAATTCGCACCGCCATCCCCGGTTCCTTCCCGACGGAAAGCACTTCCTCTACCTGGCGCGGTCGAGCACGGTGCCTTCCGAGGGTCACCCCGTGATCCTCGCCTCCCTCGACGGCGGGCCCGAGAAGGTGCTCCTCCGCTCCCCCGCCGCGGTCGAGTACGCGTCGGGCCACATCCTCTTCCTGCGGGACCGGACATTGATGGCGCGCCCGTTCGACGCCGGACGCAACGAGTTCTCGGGCAATCCCTTCCCCGTGGCCGAAAACGTTTCGCTGCTCTCCCTCACCTCCGCCGTCGCCGTCTTCACGGCGTCGCAGAACGGAGAGCTTCTCTACCGCACGGCGACCGGGCAGGCGTCGGCCAAGCTTCAGTGGCTCGGACGGGACGGCAACGCCCAGGGCACGCTCGGCGATACGGGCGACTACATCGAGGTTTCGCTTTCTCCCGACGGCAAGCGAGCCGCGGCAAGCGTACGGGACTCCAACACCGGCAACCGGGATATCTGGATCTTCGACGTGGCGCGCAATCTCGGCACCCGCTTCACTTTCGATCCCGGCAACGAGGACTCTCCGGTCTTCTCACCGGACGGAAACTGGGTCGCTTTCGCCGGAAATCAGAAAGGGCAGGAGGGCATCTACCGGAAATCCTCCTCCGGGTCTTCCGATCAGGAATCTCTTTACGAGTCGAAGTACAGCGTCTCGCCGGTGTGCTGGTCGAGCGACGGACGCTACCTCGCCTTCTTCGAACAGGTCCCGGAGACGAAGTCCGACATCAAGTTTTTCGACCTGAAGGGGGACCGCAAGCCGCAAATCTTCCTCAAAACGCCGAACTTCGAATATCCGGTGGCCTTCTCGCCGGACGGCCATTGGCTCGCCTACGGCTCCGACGAGTCGGGCAAGTTCCAGATTTACGTGACTTCGTTTCCGACGCCCGGCCGCAAGTGGCAGATTTCCCGGGAGGACGGCGCGTACGCCTACTGGAGCGCCGACGGGAAGGAGATCCTTTACCACGCCTTCTCCGGGGATCTTTATGCGGTCGACGTCGCCATCCGGCCGGATTCGATCGAACCCGGGATTCCGAAGGCGCTCTTCAAGCTGCCCATCCCGCCGAAAGCCGCAGGTCCGGACATCTATCCCACCGCCGACCATCAGCGCTTCCTGTTCCTCGACCGCGGAAACGAAAAGGCCAGCTCCCTCCTGAACCTCGTTATCAACTGGAACGCGGCAAAGCGCTAACGGGGTTACGAAGCAGATCCTTCGTTTCGCTCAGGATGACAAGGGCGCGAGGCCGCCCTTTCGCGATGCACCCACCCTTGTCATCCTGAGGAGCGAAGCGAGGAAGGACCTACTCCGGTCTAACGCGGATTGAAGTAGTCGTAGATCATCCGGGAGATGCGGGCGCCGGTCATCAGCGCCTGGTTGTCCACCGTCGGTGTCTTGTCCTTGATCTGCCGCGCGCAGATTGCGATCACGTAGCGGGCCTTGGGACTCTTCACATAGGCGGCGTCGGAGCGAACGTCGCCCTTCACTCCGGAGGGGCCGGGCAGCTTCTCCTCGTCCCACCCCGTCTTGTTGGCGACCGTGACCTGGTCCCGATCGAACGGCAGCGAGCGCGGGATCATCGCTCGGTCCTGCTGCTTCTCGAGATATCCGAGCATCTGGTCGCACGCCGCGCGGCTGACGACCTTTCCTTCCGCGATCAGCTCCATCAGCTTCGCGATCTCGTTGGGAGTCGTCATGCCGAGGCCGAACTCCTTCTCCTCCTCGGGGAAGACGTCGGCGTGCCCGTCGCGAAACGTCGGGCGGAAGATCTTCGTGTCCGGCAGGCCATAGGACACCATCCGCCGGTCCACGTTCGCGGTCCCAACGAGGCCGACGAGGAGGTTCGTCGCCGTGTTGTCGGAGAAGGCGATCATGAGGGCGAGCAGGTCCGGGACCGTCAGCGCGATTCCCGGGTGGAGCTGATTGAGGACAACCGGCTCGTCTCCCGCTTTGTCGGAGTCGGCGAGGGTGATGACCCGGTCGCGCGAGATCTTCCCCTCGGCGATCTGGTGCTCGACCTCGACCATGACCGCGACCTTGATCAGGCTTGCCGTCGGGAACCGCAGGTCCCCGTTGACCGCGACTGTCTCGCCCGTGTCGAGGTTGCGGACGGCCACGCCCATCACCCCCGGAAAGGCCCGGATAGCGGCCTCGACGCGGCCCTTTAGGGCCTGGACGGACGCCGTTTTTCGAGGGACGGTGGGGCTGGAGCGGGCGGCTTGCAGGAATCCCGCCAGCGCCAGGACGGTTGCCGTAAGGGAGCGGAGTCGCATGCCGGAATGCTAATGGATACAATCTTGACAGACCGAGGCAGGCAGGAGGGCGGAAAACAACGGCAACCATGATCGTGCGCGCCCGTACCGTCAACGCGATCCTGGAACAAGGCTCCGTGACACGGCCTGTCCAGAAGTCGGAGCTTCGCCCCGGTGACCGGGTCGTCGTCGCGACCGAGAACTCCGTCTACTGCATCAGCGTCCTCGGAGACTCGACCTACAGCGTCTGGGGCGGATGGTTCGACCGCCAGGGCGTCTCCCCCGTCCGCCTCTCCATCGCGGGATGCACCTGGGGCGGGAGCGTCATCAAGCACGACATCGTCGCCGCTCGCGGCTTGCGCCTCGAGTTCGGCAACCGCGTGGTCACGAGCCGCATCCGCGAGATCCGCGTGATCCGGGGCGAAGGCGCGAACCGCGGGCTGCGACCCGTCGAGCCCTTCGAGCTCCTCGCCGCCTGCTACGGCGCCAACGCCGGCCAGTCCATCACCGGTTGAATGCGCGCCGCACGCGCGCATTCAACCTGAGCGCCGTGAGGCGCGTAGGATCTCTGAAGCCGACATGACAATCCCTTCGGGCACCCGCCTCGGCCCTTACGAGGTCCTCGCCCCGATCGGCGCGGGCGGGATGGGCGAGGTCTACAGGGCCCGCGACACGCGGCTCGACCGCGAGGTCGCCGTCAAGGTCCTTCCGGGAAGCGTCGCGTCGGATCCCGAGGCGGTGGCGCGGTTCGAACGCGAAGCCAGAGCGGTTGCGGCGCTCTCGCACCCGAACATCCTTTCGCTCCACGATTTCGGCGCGCAGGCCGGCGTCGTCTTCGCGGTCATGGAGTTGCTGGAAGGCCGCACGCTTGGAACCCTCCTCGAAGAGGGGCCACTGCCGCCTCGCCGTGCCGGGGCGATCGCCCGCGAGGTCGCCGAGGGCCTCGCGGCCGCCCACTCGAAAGGCATTGTCCACCGGGACCTGAAACCGGAAAACGTCTTCGTCTCGAAAGAGGGGCACGCGAAGATCCTCGACTTCGGCCTGGCGAGAGACCTCCGCGTTTCCGCGAAGGAAGACACGAGCGCGCCCACGGAAAGGCCCCTGACCGAGCCGGGGGCCGTCATGGGCACGGTCGGATACATGTCGCCCGAGCAGGTGCGTGGCCTTCCGCTCGATCACCGCTCCGACGTCTTCTCCTTCGGCGCGGTCCTCTACGAGATGCTCTCCGGCAGCCGCGCCTTCCGCAAGCCGACCTCCGCGGAGACGATGACGGCGATCCTGAAGGAAGAGCCGCCGGAGCTCGCCTCATCTTCGGGCCTCGCCTCCTCGCTCGATCAGGTCGCGCGGCGATGCCTGGAGAAGAACCCGGAGTCGAGGTTCCAGGACACCCGCGACCTCGTCTTCGCCATCGAGATGGCCTCGGAAAGGGCGACACGGTCCGGCGCGCAGGCGGCGGCGTCCGGTCGAAAACTTCCCCTGGGGATCCTCGCGGCCGCGCTTGCCGTGCTCCTCGCCTCAGTCGGCGCCTGGCTCGCCGCGAGCAAGTCCCGGCCCCAGGAGCCTCCGCGGTTCGAGAGGTTGACGTTCCGGCGCGGCTACGTACGCGGCGCCCGATACACGCCGGACGGCAGGTCCGTCGTCTACGCCGCGGCGTGGGACGGTGGCCCGCTGAAGCTCTTCCTCAAGGCGCCCGAGAGTTCCGACGCGCTGCCGATCGACCTTCCGAGCGCGAACGTCCTGGCGGTCTCCGCGGCCGGAGAGCTCGCGATCGCCCTGGACTGCCGGTTCTCGCACAACGGTGTGTGCCGCGGGACCCTCGCCCGGGTGCCGCTGACCGGCGGCACGCCCCGGGAGATCGCCGAGGGCGTCGAGCACGCCGACTTCGCGAAGGACGGGGAGCTGGCGATCGTTCGAGACCTGCCCGAAGCGGGAAAGTCCCGGCTGGAGTTCCCCTCCGGCAAGGTTCTCTACGAGACCGACGGGCACGTGAGCTTCCCCCGCGTGTCGCCCGACGGAAAGCGGATTGCCTTCTTCGATCACCAGCTTCGGGGCGACGACGCCGGCTTCGTCGCGGTCGTGGATCTCGCCGGGAAGAAACAGGTCCTCACGACGCGATTCACGACAGGGCGCGGCCTGGCGTGGAGTCCGTCGGGCGAGGAGATCTGGTTCACCGCCGCCGACG
>DATFQY010000032.1:0-8742 GCA_035263845.1 Thermoanaerobaculia bacterium
CGGCGGCCGCGGGCCCGGGGAGCAGAAGCTCGAGGTGGACCGCCGCAAGATCCGCAAGCGAATTGCCCGCCTTCGCGAGGACCTCGGCAAGATCGAGAAGTCGCGCGCCGTCCGCCGCAAGGGAAGGCGGGGGCTCTTCCAGGTCGCGATCGCCGGTTATACCAACGCCGGAAAATCGACCCTCTTCAACCGCCTGACTCGCGAGTCCGCCTACGTCGCCGACCGGCTCTTCGCGACACTCGACGCCCGAGTCGCCCGGGCGACCTCGCGCCGCCTCCACGACGTCGTCTTCATCGACACCGTCGGGTTCGTCCGGAAGCTCCCCCCGGCGCTGGTCGCGTCCTTCCGCTCGACGCTCGCCGAGATCCGCGAGGCGGACCTGGTCGTAAACGCCGTGGACGCTTCTTCCGCCCGGGCCGAGGAGGAGCGCCGCGTCGCCCTGGAGGTCCTGGGCGAGCTGGGAGTCGAGCCGGAGGACGTCCTGACGGCCTGGACGAAGCGAGACCTCGTGGAAGCCGGGAGCTCGGGCAGCTGTTCTTCGACCTCGAGAATCGGCTGGGCCCGCCCCGGCCTCTTCGTCTCGGCGGTCTCCGGGGCAGGGATCGTCGAACTGGAGGAGGCGATCGCGGGGCGTGCCGTTCCCCGCTCCGAGGAGTTTCTGGTTCGGATCCCGCTAGCCGACGGGCGCTCGATCGCGGCGGCCCGAGCGTCGCTTCGCGTCCTCGAGCAGCGCGTGGCCGGCGACGACCTGCTCCTGAGGGTCTCCGGCGATCCGGCGGCCGCGCCGGCTCTCTGGCCCTATGTCGAGAAAGTCGCCTCCGGGGCGGCTTCACGCCGCCGGGCCGCTCGTCGCCAGAAATAAAAAGGGGGAGCTCGAGTCTCCCCCGCCTGCCGGAACTCCCATGCCGGCTCTCTCTTGGTTTCCTCTGTTATCAAATCGCGTACCACTCCGGTCGGAACCGCCTTCTCTTTTCTTCTCAAGGAGTTGTGCGTGGAGAGGCTTCGCGCCGGGAGCAAACTCGGGCATAATCGAGGGGTTCGAAACGACAAAATTTGTCGAAGGTCCGGGATGGAGGCGCGATGAGGCGTGCGGCGGCTGCTTTTCTGATCGTGGCTCTCGGCGCGGCGGTGGGCTGCGGGGGCAAAAAGAGCGCCGTGGAAGGCCATGGCCAGGCCGAGACCTCCGCAGCGGCGGCGGTCGTCCCCACGCCCGACACGACCCCCATCGAGGCCCTTCGAACGCCCGCCGGACTGGTTCTGAAGACGAGCGGCCAGACGCCGGTGGCCGTGACACCCTCCCCCTCGGCCGGGGCGACGCCCGCGCCCGGCAAGGCCGGCTCTTGATCGTGAAAGGCGAGCCGGACCCGAAAGAACTGGACTCGGTTGCCGCCCGGGCGGAGGAGCCGCGTCATCCCGAAAGGGTCTGCCCGACCTGCGGCAGCGTCCTGCTCGAGCGCAAGTGCAAGCTGATCTGCCCGGAGCCGGCCTGCGGCTACTACATGTCCTGCGCCGACTTCTACTAGCCGGCTGGAGGGGCGACTCACAGGCATTTCCGAACCCGTCCGGGTTTTCCACGGACGAGCGTGTAGTTCCCGATCACTTCGTCTCGTCCTTCCGGACGTACCGTGAGCGTCATCTCTTCGTCCCGGACCTGTCCCGTGTAGCGGACCGGCTGGCCGTTCGCGGTCTCACCGTCGCGCACGGGCCCGCCATGCTCGCGGTAGTGCGCGCCCTTCACGTCGAAACGCCCCTCGCCGTCGAGAAGGATCGGCTCGGAGATCGTCCCATGCGCGCAGTCGTACTCGAGCGTGCCTCCGGCTTCCGTCACCTCGAGGGCGATCCCCGTGCCGCCCCACGTCCCGGCGGAAACGCGCTGCTTCGACGCCGGCGGACCGGCAAGGCACGCCGCGGCGGCGAGGAACCAGAAGAGCGCGATGCTTCTCACCCAGCCATCATAGCTTCGGGCCGCAAAAAAAACGGGCGGGGTCGCCCCCGCCCGTTGCGTGAGATTGGTGCCCGGTCTAGAAGTCGATGCGGCCCGCGAACTGCAGTGTGCGGGGCAGCGTCGTGACGCCGTTGGGAACGCCGAACGTGCCGGAAGGCGTCTGGCCCTGGCCGTACGTGAAGTTCGTGACGAAGCGGTTCGCGGTGTTCGTGCAGTTGAAGCACTCGGCGATCGCGGTCAGGCCGATCTGTCCCAGCGTCGATCCGAACGGGCCGACGTAGAAGGTCTTGGCGAGCCGGAAGTCGAGCTGGTAGGAGTCCGGCTGCCGGTACTGGTTGCGGATGAAGTGGACGCCGCCGACCGTGGGCCGGTCGTTGAAGAAGCCGTCCCGGTTCTCGTCGGCTCCGGTCGTCGCGGTGTACGGAGATCCCGTCGAGAATCGATAGCTTCCCGAGAGGCCGATTCCCCACCACGGGGTGTTCCAGAGCGCGTTGGCGAGGATCCTCCACCGCTGGTCGCGGTTGGACCACGAGTAGCTGCCGTTCAGATTGTGGAGGTCTTCGGCCTGGGCTCCGGCGAAGTTGCGCTCGTTGGAGTCGCTGTCCTTGTCTTCGGACCACGTCGCCGCGACGAAGAACTGGAGGTCCTTGGTGAAGCGGTGCTGGAGGTTCAGCGAGATCGCTTCGTACTGCGAGGTGGCGTCGGTCGTGTAGGTCGAGATGCGGCCGTAGTAGGGGTTGGGGCGCACGGTCGAGTAGACGGGCTGCCCGTTGATCTTCGAGTTGCCGTTGGCGTCGATGTTGGCGTTGCCCGTGCAGCCGACCTGGGTGTTGGACGTGCACACGGTCAGGTTGGGGTCGTTCAAGCGCTCGAGGTTGTACGCCTTGTTGTAGGTTCCCTCGATGCCCACCGTCGTGCCGGGACCGACCTGCCGGTCGAAACCGAGCGTGATCCGGTCGGTCCGCGGGTCCTTGTAGTTAGGGTCGCTCGTGAAGACGCCGAGGCCGGTCGGATTCGGGACCTTCGAGAAGTCGATCTTCGCGGTTCCATTGGGATCGAAGTTCGCTCCCCAGCCCGGCGACAGCGGATCGGTCGGCTGCGTCGGGGCGGTCGAGGTGCCTCCCGCGTTGATCGTGTACTGGGTCCCCTGGAGGCCGTTGGAGGTCAGGAGCTGCGCGAAGAGGATCGCCGGGGTCCGCGCCCAGAACCGTCCGAAGGAGAGCCGGGCGACCGTGAACGGGTCGATCGAGTAGGTCAGGCCGGCCCGCGGAGACCACTTGTTGTTCTGGTCCGGGATCGAGCCGTCCAGCGCGTACTGACCGCTGGGCAGCACGTGGTTGGGATTCAGGATCGGGTTGTCGGGGTTGTCCAGCTTCTCCCAGCGAATGCCGACCGTCACGGTCAGCTTCGGCGTGATGAACCACTGGTCCTGGGCGAAGAGAGCGAGCTCGTTCTGAGAGAAAGCCGCCGTCCCGGCCTGGTCGGCCGTCAGGCCGTTCAATCCTCCGAACTGGAAGTACTGGGTCCACTTGCCCGCGAGCAGGTTCGCCTTGACGTTCCCGTTGAAGACGTACACGCCCCTCCAGTTGCCCTTGAAGATCTGGTTGATGGAGGTCTTGTTGTACTCGGCGCCGCCCTTGATGACCTGGTTCTTCGTCAGGTACGTCACCGTGTCCCCGAACCCGATCCGGTCCGCCTGCGAAGTGATCGGCAGGAAGCTGACGCTTCCGAAGCTGAAGCTGCCGTAGCGGATCTCGGGCAGGTCGGGCGGGATCGCGGCCCGCGGCGTCTGCTCGAGGATGTACTGGCCGTTGAAGTCGTTCAGCATGCTGGCGCCCCACTGGCTGTTCCAGGCGCCGATGTAGGCGTGAGACTGCAGTCCCTCCAGCCCGTTGTGGCCGCTCGCCTGGCTCTGAGAGGACGAGGTCCCGTGATCCCCATCGTACTGGGCGTAGTTGACGCGGGCCATGATCCGCTGAGATCCGGAGAGCTGGTAGTCCAGCCGGCCGAACATGACGCGGCCATCCTGGGTCTGGGTGAATGTCGGATCCGACGCCCAGGTCGGATACCTCGCTGCGATGTCGGGGTCGAGCACGACCGAGTTGACCGGGATTCCGACGTTCTGCTTCTGCTGGTCGTAGGAGGCGAAGTAGAACAGGTGGTCCCGCAGGATCGGTCCTCCCGCGGAGCCGCCGTACTGGTGCTTGCTGGTGTCCGGAGCCTCTTTCGCGAGCGTTCCGTCAGGGCTTCCCGTGGGAACGGCGAGTCGCGCGACGGTATCGTGCGGCTGCGTGTAGTAGAAGCCCGAGCCGTGGAGGTCGTTGGAGCCGCTCTTCGTGATCAGGTTGATCACGCCGCCGCCCGACGGCCCGAATTCGACCGACGCGCCGCCGCGGATGACGGAGACCTCCTTGATGGACTCCTGCGAGAGCGACAGGGGAGCCCGTCCCTCGGCCGACCCGAACGTGCCTCCGAAGAAGCCGTTGTCGTAGTCCATGCCGTCCAGCGTCGTGTTCGTGTTGATACCCCTCTGGCCGGAGACGAGAACGGTGCCGCGGCTCTCCGGATCCCTGCGGGTCTCGGGGGTCGTCAGGATCATGTCCTGGTAGTTGCGGCCGTTCATCGGCAGGGACTTGAGCTGCTCGGCCTGAACGGTCGTGGAGGCCTCGGTGCGGGTCGTCTCGATCGCGGTGGCCGTGGAGGTCACCGTGACGCTCTCGGAGACGGACGCCATCTTCAGCTTGAAGTTGACGGTCGGCTTCGTCGCGGCCTCGAGGCGAACGTTGTCGCGAACCGCGGGCTGGAATCCCGAGAGGGTGGCGGTCACCGCGTAGATCCCGGGCGGCAGGTTGATGAGCTGGTAGAAGCCGTCGTTTCGGGTGACGGCCGTGGCGACGAGGCCGGTTCCGACGTTTCGGGCCTCGACGCTCACGCCGGGCAGGGGCGAATTGTCGAGGTCCGTGACCGTACCGGTGATCCGGCTCGTGGTGACGTCGGTTTGCGCCAGTGCGGGCAGCGCCAGCGCCAGCGCCAGGACTGCGATACCAAAGGGTAGGACACGCGATCGGAGAAACGCAGCTCTCCTCATCAAACTTCTCCTCTCAGAGTTGAATCGAACAATCAATTTCAATGCCTTGGTTTCAATGCGAATCTATCCAATTTGCGGGACCAAAGGCGAGAAAACTTTTCAAGAATTAAGGCAACGTCATCTTCATCCGATACATTTTTTTGGACCGAAAAACAGGGGATTGAATGACTTCAAGGACCTTCCGGAGCATCGGAGAGGTGTCTTCTGGAATCTGCATGTCTTGCATGTTTGCAAGCGCAGTTCATCGAAAATCCGCCTCGAATTTGAAGATCGACTCTAGATTCGTGCAAATTCGGCGGATTTCTCTGGACAGTAGCGCACTCGACTGCTACCCTGCGCTCACATGAATCCCGCCGACATCGCGTGGATGCTTGCGGCGACGGCCCTGGTTCTCCTGATGACTCCCGCGCTCGGTTTCTTCTACGGCGGCCTCGTGCGCTCGAAGAACGCGCTGAACACGATGATGATGAGTGTCTCAGCCCTCGGCGTCGTCGGCATTTCCTGGGCGTTGGCCGGCTACTCGATCGCGTTCGCTCCGGGCAACGCGTTCTCCGGGAACCTCTCGCGGGCCTTCCTCTCGGGCGTCGGACTGGAAGCGCAGGGCTCCATTCCGCACGTCCTGTTCTTCTCCTACCAGGGGACCTTCACGATCATCACCGCGGCGCTGATCTCCGGCGCGATCGTCGAGAGGATGCGCTTCGCCCCTTACGTGGCGTTTCTCTTCGCCTGGTCGATCTTCGTTTACGCGCCGGTGGCGCACTGGGTCTGGGGTGGCGGCTGGCTCTCGAGGTTGGGGGCGCTGGATTTCGCGGGCGGCACCGTCGTGCACGTCAACGCCGCCGCGGCGGCTCTGGTCGCCGCCGCCGTGCTCAAGCCGCGGAAGGATTTCGCGCGGCAGGCGATTCTGCCCCACAACGTGCCGTTCACGCTGCTGGGGGCCGGGCTTCTCTGGTTCGGTTGGTTCGGGTTCAACGCGGGAAGCGCGCTCGGGGCCAACAACTCCGCCGCCCTGGCCTTCACCAACACGATGTTCGCCCCCGTGGCGACGCTGTCGGTCTGGACGATGCTCGATCTCGTCCGCAGCCGCCGCGTCACGGCCGTCTGCGGAGCAACGGCGATCGTCGTCGGTCTCGTCGCCGTGACCCCGGCGGCCGGGTTCGTGAGCCCGATGTCCGCGATCCTGCTGGGCGCCGCCGCGGCCCTCCCGAGCTACTACGCGCTGCTGTGGAGGGCGCGCACGAGCCTGGACGACTCGCTCGACGTCGTCGCGGCCCACGGGGTCGGCGGCACGGTCGGGGCCCTCCTGACCGGGATTCTGGCGCAGAAGTCGTGGAACGGCGTCTCGGACGGCCTCCTTTTCGGCAATCCGCGGCAGCTCGCCATCCAGGCGGCCGCCGTCGGCGCGGTCGCGCTCTACAGCGCGGGGACGACCTGGGGGATCCTGAAACTCGTGGCCGCCGTCGTCCCGCTTCGGGCTTCGGCCCGCGAGGAAGGCCTGGGCCTGGACGTCACGCAGCACGGCGAGGAGGCCTACACGCAGGGCGAGGGCGCGATCCTCGTGCTTCCCGACACGCCCGGCCCGCCCGTTCCGATGTCCGAGCCGGTGCTCGCGCCCGGCGGGGGAGCCTCCTGAAGCTCGTCGTCGCGATCGTCCGGCCGGAAAAGCTCGCCGACGTCCTCGAGTCCCTTTTTCGCGCGGAGGTGCGCGGGCTGACGCTTCACCGGGTCCAGGGGCACGGCGGCGAGACGGAGCGTGTCGAGACCTACCGCGGAACGACGGTCAAGATGGAGCTCTCCGAGAAGGTCCGCCTGGAGATCGGCGTCTCCGACCACTTCGTCGAGCCGACCGTCCGGGCCATCCTCTCGGCTGCCCAGACGGGCGCCGTCGGAGATGGAAAGATCTTCGTCCTGCCGGTCGAGAAGGTCTACCGTATCCGAACCGCGGAGGAGGACCAGGCCGCGGTCACGCCGGTCGGCTGATCTCCCGCCGGATCTCTTCGATCTGTGCCGCGTGGCGGTCGCAGTGGGCCGAGAGGAAGAGCAGCCACTGGTATCCGTCGATGACGTCGGCGAAGGGGTGTTTTCCGAACCGGTCCCGTAGCGGCTCGGTCGTCGCGCGAACCCAGGCGATGTTGGCGGCGCGGCGCTCCTCGAACGTCGCGACCGCCTCCTCGCGCGTCGCGAAACGACCCTTCGGCCGGATGCGCTCGGGCGCCTCTCCCTTCTGCGAACGGTCGCGCAGGAAGGTGCGGACGTAGTCGTCTTTCTGGCGGATTTTCCGGCGCTCCTCCTCCGTCGGCTGCTCGCGGGCGCCGGTCGCGAAGAGCCGCTCCAGCGGAAGCTCGGCGGCGCCGACGTGCTCGATGCATTCGGCGATCGTCCAGCGGTCCTCCGCCGGCCGGCGCGCCCACTGCTCCTCCGTGACGTCTTCGATCGCGGCGAGGAGCCTGGCTCGCGAATCCTCGAGCTCCTCGATCGCGGCGGCCCGTTCCTCGGGTGTCAGTTGTGCCATGACGCCTCCAGGAGAATCGTATCCGGGTCGCGAAGATAGACTGTTCCCGCTTGAGAAGCGCCAGCATCGTAGTCTTCTGCGCAGCCCTGGCCGGCTGCGCGACGATCGCCGTCTCGCCTTCCTCGATGAGCCTCGACGAGAAGGTCGGGCAGCTCTTCGTCTGTGTCTCTCCGGGCACGTTCATGAACGAGAGGTCCCCGAAGTACCTGGAGCTCCTTCGCCAGGTCCGTGAGAACCACGTGGGCGGGATCCACTGGGCCACGTGGACGAACGTCTTCGAGGGCGCCTTCCTGACCCGCCGGCTGCAGGAGGCCGCGCGGGTGCCGCTGCTCGTCAGCGCGGACCTCGAGGCCGGAGTCGGGATGCGTTTTTCCGACACGACCTACTGGCCCTGGCCGATGGCGGTCGCCGCCGCGGGCGACCCGGAGCTGGCGCGCCGGCAGGGAGAGATCCTCGGCGAGGAGGCGCGGGCGATCGGTCTCAACCAGGTCTACGCGCCCGTCGCCGACGTCAACGTCAACCCGGACAACCCGGTCATCAATGTCCGGAGCTTCGGCGAGGACCCGGAGGAGGTGGCCCGGTACGTCTCTGCGTTCGTTCGAGGCGTCGAGTCTCGCGGCGTCATCGCGACCGTGAAGCATTTTCCGGGGCACGGCGACACACGCATAGACTCCCACCGGTCGCTCCCGGTGCTCGAGGTTTCGCGGGAGAGGCTGGAGAAGATCGAGCTCGTCCCGTTCCGGGCCGCGATCGCGGCCGGGGTGGGCGCGGTCATGACCGCTCATCTCTCGGTTCCCTCACTGGACGCCGAGCCGGCGCCCGTGCGGCCCGGCGGCCTCGCCGACAATCCCTATACGCTGGACCCGGCGGAGGCGACGCGCAACGCGACCCTGCCGGCGTCGCTCTCGCCAAAGATCACCGAGGGCCTCCTCCGCGGCGAGCTGGGTTTCCGCGGGATCGTCGTGACGGACGCTTTGGACATGGGCGGAATCGTGGATCACTTCGATCACGGGGAGGCGGCGGTGCGGGCGATCCTCGCCGGCGCCGACGAGGTCTTAAAGTCCACCGACACCGACGCGGCGATCGCCAGCGTCAAGCAGGCCGTCCAGTCCGGTCGGATCTCCAGGGACCGGGTGGATCTTTCCGTGCGCCGGATTCTCGACGCCAAGGCCCGCGCCGGCGAGCCCTTGCCCGACC